>DQIG01000410.1 GCA_003525885.1 Stenotrophomonas sp. | reverse complement strand
CCTGCTCTTCCGAGCGGACCTGGATCAGCTCGCCGACGAACGGCAGCGCCGCTTCGGCGATGCCGGTTTCCTCGGCCAGGCGCGCGCGCAGCTTCTGCATCGGCGCCGGGATGTTGGACGGCGTGCGCTGCATCGCTTCGAGTTCCGCACGGACTTCACCGAAGCGGCGCTCGTCATCGCGCTTGCCGCCGAGGCGATCGCTGATCGCATCGTCCAGTGCCGAAGAGGCGCGCTGGCGATCCTGCAGCTCGTTCTGCGCGCGCTCGACCAGCTCGGCGAAGCCGTGGGCGTCGTCCGGCAGTTCCGCCTGCAGCTGCTGCGCGGCCTGGCTTGCCTGCTCGCGCTTGGCCTGGCGGCGGTCGCGCTCGGCTTCGGCACGGCCCTGCTCACGTTCCAGTTCCTCGATACGCTCACCGCCCTGCTGGCGGCGCTGCAGTTCCAGTTCGGCCAGGCGCTCGGTGTGGTTGTCCAGTGCGGCGCGACGCTGGGCTTCTTCGCCAAGCAGGCCACGGTCGCGCACGTCCATCTCGCGCAGGCGCGCTTCGATCAGCGCCTGGCGGCGGCTTTCGCGGAAGCTGTCGACGCCGAGCTTCAGCGCTTCGTCGTCGCCGCGCTGGCGGTGCATTTCCTTCAGATCGTTGTAGTAAGCGCGAGCCGGCAGCAGGGTTTCCACCTGGCGGCGCGCGGTGACCACCGCCTGGTGCGCGCCATCGAGCTCGGCGAAGTCGCTGACCAGGCGCTCGGCGGCGTCGAAGGTCTTCGGCGTGTCGAGCATGAAGTCGCGCAGGAAGACGTTGAGGTCGCCCAGGTTCTTCGCCGACTGCGTCTTGTGCAGCAGGCGCAGCGCCATCTCGTTGTCGATGCCGAGCAGGTCGCGGAAGCGCTCGGCGTAGCCGGAGAAGGTGTCGAAGTGGTGCAGGTCGGACAGCTTCTGCTTGAGCTTGCGCAGGTCCAGGTCGAAGCCGCCGAGATCCTTGGCGATGTCGAACGGACGCTCGGCGATCATGTAGTGCTTGCGCACGTCGCCAGCCGAGGTGCCGTTGCCGGAGATCCACAGCAGGCGCACCAGGCTGACCACGCGGCCGTCGCCGGCGCGGTATTCCAGCACCAGTGCAGTCCAGGTCGCGCCCTTGCGCAGGTACTGGGTGGCGATTTCGCCGGTGCCGCTGTCCTGCTGGTCGGCCCAGGCGCCACGCACATAGGACACCAGGTTGCGGTCGCGGCCACTGCGCTCGGCTTCACGCGCGGCAGCGTTGAAGTCGACGATGGCCGGCGGCGTCAGCAACGCGGACATGGCGTCGAGCAGGGTCGACTTGCCCGAGCCGGAACGGCCGACGAACAGGAAGCCACGTTCGGCGATCGGCACTTCGGTCAGGCCGTTGAAGGTGCCCCAGTTGTGCACCTGCAGGCGGCGCATGCGGAACTGCTGCAGGCGCGGGTCCGGCAGGCCTTCGTTGAACAGAGCGGGGGTGTGCTTGGAGATAGCCATGCGATGGTCGGGTCTCTCAGGCCTCGGCGGCCGGGGTTTCGCGCAGCTGGCGGTAGACCGCCGAGAGCTGGGACACGTCTTCGGCGGAGAACAGCAGCTTCAGCGCCGGCGAGACTTCGTGGCGGTCTTCCTGGCCGCTGAGGCGGGTCAGGATGTGGTTGTCCTTCATCTTCTGCACTGCCGAAGCGACACGGCGGTTGAAGCCGGCGCGGTCGGTGGACAGGTTCTTTTCGTAGATGGCGAGTGCTTCGGCCATCTCGGCGTCGGCAACCACCGCGCGGTTGCCACGCGCATCGGCCTCGGCCAACTGCTGGCGCAGGAACAGCAGCAGCACCGAATCGATGAAGGTCAGCGGCGAGGTACGCAGCAGCACCGGCGCATCAACGTCTTCGGTGTCGGCCTGGCGGGTGAAGGCCACGCCGCTGTCACGGTCGAGCACCAGTTCCAGGAACAGGTCCGCCAGCGACGAGCGGATGGCCGCCTCGCTGCGGATCAGCGCTGGCCACAGCTTGGCGTGGCGCAGCTGGTCGATGCTGGGGCCGATCAGCAGCTGGCACAGCGCACGGCGCGCATCCAGCGGCAGGCGCCCGGTATCGCCGAGGTAGTACACGTCGTTGCCACGGCGGGGCTGCGCCACGGTCGCCACCGGTTCGGCCTCATAGGCGTCTTCGGCCACGTCGGCCTGCGGTGCTTCGATGGGATCTTCATGCCAGCTCATGGCGTCTCTCCTGGGTAAACCAAACCAGCGGGATGCGGGCACGACGGATCTGGCCGTCGCCACCACGCCATTGCGCAAGCTCCTGCTCGCCGGCGACCACGTTGCCGAAGCGCGTGCCCAGCGACAGGTAGCCGATGACGCTGCCGAGGCCCTGCGGTGCTTCGCGCTGCGACAGGGCCTGGGCGATGCTGAGCCGCGGTTGTGCATCGAGCAGGTCGTGCAGGTCGCGGCGCAGGGTGCGGAAGTCGATTTCGGAGGACGCCACCAGGTCTCCGACGCTTTCCAGGCTGATCGCGGCGGCGTCGTTGTATTCGACGTTGCCATCGACCTGGGCACTGCGCGGATCATGCAGCTTCCACTGCGACCACGAGCGCAGGCGGCTGGTGGTCAGCTGCAGATCGCGGCCGATGCCACGCTGTGCGGGGAATTCGTCACGCAGTGCCAGCGCTTCGGACTGCGCCTGCTTCAACAGCTGGTTGAGGCGGCGCTGCTCCAGATAACCACGGCTCTGCACGAAGCCACGCAGGCTGCGCGCGAAGTTCTGCAGCACGTCATGCACCTGCCCTCCGCGCTCGAGCATGGTACTGGTGAAGCCACGCAGGAAATTGCGTTCGTTGCGATCCAGGCGACGGGCAAAGCCACGCGCGAGCACCGCTTCCAGCGCAGCGTCGAGCTGGGCGCTCTGCTCAGCGTCGTTGAGCAGGCGCCAGAACGCCTGGAAGCTGCGCCCGGCGTCGCTCTCGCCGATCACGTCGACACCTTCGAACAGCTGCGACAGCACATCGCCGCGCTCGCCCTCGTCGTCGATGATGCGTTCGCGGAAATCGCGGTTGAGCTGCTCGAAGTCGTCGCGCACGCGGCGGAAGTCTTCGGTCAGCTCATCGGCCAGGCCGATGATCTGGCGCGCACGTTCCAGCGCGCGCTTGCCATCCAGCGCAATCACGCGGCCAGCGCCGACACGGGCGATTTCGGCGTCGATGCGGTCACGCTCGTCGCGCAGTGCCGACAGGCGTGCGTCCGGATCGGATTCGGTCTGCGCGGCCAGCTGCGAGAGCTGTTCGATGACCAGTGCCAGGCGGCTTTCGGTGGCCGCCACGCGAGCCTGCTCCAGACCATCGGCGAAACGGATTGCCTGCAGCGCCGCGGTCGACAGCTCGTACTGTTCCTGATCGGCACCTTCGGGCAGGCGACGTTCCAGCCAGCCCTGGGCCAGCCAGTGCGCGATGTAGGCCTGCGCGGTACGCGGCAGGTCGCGCGACAGTTCGTCGCCGTTGAGCTGGTCCAGCGCGCGTTGCAGGCGCTCGTTGAGCACCGACGAAGGCAGCGTGCGCTCGCCGTCCATCAGCAGGCCCTGCAGCAGGCCGATGATTTCCGGAGCGTGGTCGGCGGCGAGCAGCTTCCACTGGGGCTGTTCGCGCAGATGGCGGTAACGGGAGATGCGTTCGCGATGCTTCATGCAGCGAAAGAGGTCTGTAGGGCTGACAGGGACGAGCCGTCACGCACGGCTGCCGCGCGGGCAGCCGTGGGCATGCCGGCCACACCGGGCCGGCGGGGTGCAGGCATGCGGCTCAGCGCTTGCCGCCCACTTCGATGAAGCGCAGGAACTCGGCGCGGGTACGCGCGTCGTCGCGGAAGCTGCCCAGCATCTTGGAGGTGACCATGCTGACGCCGCGCTTGTGGATGCCGCGGGTGGTCATGCATTCGTGGGCGCCTTCGACGACCACGCCGACGCCGATCGGCTGCAGCACATCCTGGATGCACTGGGCGATCTGCGCGGTCATCTTCTCCTGCACCTGGAATCGGCGGGCGTAGGCTTCGACGACGCGGGCCAGCTTGCTGATGCCAACCACCTTGCCGGCCGGCAGGTAGCCGACGTGCACGCGGCCGATGATCGGCGCCATGTGGTGTTCGCAGTGGCTTTCGTACTCGATGTCGCGCAGGACGATCAATTCGTCATAGCCGGCCACTTCCTCGAAGGTCCGCTCCATGTAGGCGCGCGGATCGTCGCGGTAACCGCTGAACCAGTCGCCATAGGCTTCGGCGACGCGGCGGGGGGTATCCAGCAGGCCTTCTCGGGACGGGTCCTCACCGGCCCAGCGCAGCAGGGTGCGCACGGCATCCTCGGCCTGGTCCTGGGTCACGTCGCCCTGCGGGGCGGCCTTTTCGTTGTTCTTGCTCATTGCGTACAGCGTCCCGAACGGGGGGCGAGCATCGTACCCGACCGGGGGGTGGGTCGTCCTGTTGGGACGGTTCATCGGGGGTCTGGCGGCGCCTTGATTGGTATCGGCTTGTATGGGGAAAGGCGGCAGGGCAGGACACGCCGTAAACCCATCCATGGGGGCTCGGTCGGCGCATCCATGCGCCTCACGGTCCTGCCCTGCCGCCCTTCCCCACCCCTGACAGTTTCCTGCAAGCGCGGCCGGACCACCCGAAAGCGGGGGTCGAAAGCTGGGGTTCATGGCTTCGGACGCCGGGCCGTGCTCGCCGGGCATGGCCCGGCGCTATCGCTTTTAAAGAGCCAACCTACCGCGCTCGCGGGGTGATGGGCGGGCAGCGGGGGTCGGACGGTGCAGGACCGTCCGCGGCATGGATGCCGCGGCCGAGCCCCCAAGGATGGGTTTACGGCGTGTCCTGCACCGTCCGACCCCCGCTGCCCCACCCGACACCACGCAGGCGCAACGCTTTCCTCACTACACCCCACCCATTCAGAAAAACCCATTGATAGGAATGAAATTAGTAGTATCCTATCTATCTCTTATGGACCGACCCCTCGACGAGCGCACCGTGCTGCAGATGCAGCTCAGCTCCGGCCTGCTGTACGCAGGGCGGCAGTGGCAGCGCTTGGCCGACAGCCGGCTCGGCAGCTACGGCATCTCCACCGCCTGCACCATGCCCCTGCTGATGATCGGCCGCTCCGGCGGTGGCATCCGCCAGGTGGCGCTGGCCCAGCAGCTGGGCATGGAGGGGCCTTCCCTGGTGCGCCTGCTGGACAAGCTGTGCGCCAGCGACCTGGTCCGCCGCGAGAGCGACGCCAGCGACCGCCGCGCCAACCTGCTGTGGCTGACCGACGCCGGCCAGGCGCTGGTCAGCGAGCTGGAAGACCAGTTGATCGGCCTGCGCCAGGACGTCTTCGGCGAACTCTCCATGGATGAACTGCATGCCGTGCTGAAGGCATGGCGCCTGCTGGCCGAGGCCGCCGACCGCATCACGTAAGAGCGCTGCCCCCGAATACCGCCGCTGCCGTGCACACGCCAGCGGCTTTTGCCCGTTGCCGTTGTTCTGTTGTCCCTCCCCTCCCCCACCTCGTCCCCGCCCCCTACCGATGCCCGGTGAATTCAGTCTCCACGGAGTGTTCGTCCCGACCCTGCTCGGGTTGATGGTGTTGGCCTATCTGGTCAACAGCGGCCTGCACGCGCTGCTGCAGCGTGCCGGCGCCTACCGCCATGTATGGCACCCGGCGCTGTTCAACCTGGCGCTGTACGGAATCGTGCTTGGCCTGCTGTTCCACCTCCTGCGTTGGATGCAATCGTGAACAAGATCGTGAAGAAGACCCTTCCCATACTGCTGACCAGCGCAGCCGTGATCGTCGCCGTGCTGGTGCTGCGCCAGCTGTGGGTCTATTACATGGATGAGCCGTGGACCCGCGACGCGCATGTCGGCGCCGACGTGGTGCAGGTGGCGCCGGACGTGTCCGGGCTGGTGGAAACGGTGGACGTGGCCGACAACCAGGCGGTGAAGAAGGGCGACCTGCTGTTCGTGGTCGACCGCGCCCGTTACCGCATCGCGCTGGAGCAGGCGCGGGCCAACCTGGCCGAACGCCAGGCCTCGGTGGCGCAGCTGCGCCGCGAGATCGGCCGTGACCGCAGCCTGCAGGACCTGGTCGCCGCCGAGGACGCCGAAGTGCGCCGCGCCAAGCTGCAGGCCGCACAGGCTGCGCTGGCCACCGCACAGGCGGCGGTCGACCTGGCCGAGCTCAACCTGGGCCGCACCGAGGTGCGCGCGCCGGCCGATGGCCGGGTCAACGACCGCACCATGCGCGTAGGCGACTACGTGGTGGCCGGCAAGCCGGTACTGGCACTGCTGGATACCGGTTCGTTCCGCATCGATGGCTACTTCGAGGAAACCCGCCTGCGCGGCGTGGCCCCAGGGCAGAGCGTGGACATCCGCCTGATGGGCGAATCGGCGCCGCTGCGCGGCCACGTCGAGAGCATCGCCGCCGGCATCGAGGACCGCTACCGCAGCAACGGCAGCACCCTGCTGCCGAACGTGACCCCGGCCTTCGACTGGGTGCGGCTGGCGCAGCGCATCCCGGTGCGCATCGCCATCGACGAAGTGCCCAAGGGCGTGGAGCTGATCGCCGGGCGCACCGCCACCGTCACCGTTGAAACCAAGGGAACCAAGCACGCAGACAAGGCCGGCAGTGCGCCGACACAGGCGGGCCTGTGAACGCCGCCCTGCCCCGTCTCGGCCTGATCGTCGCGCTGGCCAGCCTGGCCGCGTGCAGGACCGTCGGCCCGGACTATGCATTGCCGGAAGGCTCGGCGTTCAAGCGCCCGGAGGCCAATGCGGCCTTCATCGATACGCAGAACCCGCAGGTGACCGCCAACCAGGCGCTGCCCGACCGCTGGTGGTCGCTGTACAACGACCCGGTGCTGGACGGCCTGATCACCCAGGCGCTGCGTGACAACGTGGAACTGAAGGCAGCCGATGCGCACCTGCGCCGTGCGGCGGCGGTGTACGAACAGGCGCTGGACGCAGGCGGCTTCGAGTACGAGGCCGAGGCCGGCGTCAGCCGCGCGCAGCTGTCGGCCGAATCGTTCCTGCAGGAGCACGAACTGCCGGTGATCAACCTGGCCGATGGCAAGTTCGCGGTCAGCTACCAGTTCGACCTGTTCGGCAAGCTCAAGCGTGGCGCCGAGGCGGCGCGTGCCGACGAACAGTCGGTGGCCGCCGCTCGCGACCTTGCCCAGGTCAGCGTGGTCGCGCAGGTCGCCGACAGCTATCTGGAAATCTGCCATGCCAACCACGAACTGCACGTGGCCGAGCATTCGCTGCAGCTGCAGCAGCGCAGCCGCACGGTCACCGAACGCCTGATCGCAGCCGGGCGCGGCACGCCACCGGAACTGGCCCGCGCCAATGCGCAGGTGGCGCTGCTGGAGGCCGCGCTGCCTCCGCTGCATGCGCAGCGTTCGGCGGCCGCCTATTCGCTGGCCGCCCTGCTCGGTCAGACCCCCGGCCAGCTGCCGGCCGGCGTGATCGACTGCGCCGATGCGCCGACCCTGGCGCAGCCGCTGCCGGTCGGTGACGGCCGCACCCTGCTGCAGCGCCGCCCGGACGTGCGCCAGGCCGAGCGCAAGCTGGCCTCGGCCACCGCGCGGATTGGTGTCGCCACCGCCGAGCTGTACCCCGACATCCGTCTGGGGGCCTCGCTCGGTGCCGCCGGCCTGCTGGAAGATTTCGGCACGCCGATGACCCAGCAGTGGTCGTTCGGCCCGCTGATCTCGTGGACGCTGCCGTCGTCCGGCACGCACGCGCGCATCCACGCCGCCGAGGCCGGTGCCGATGCAGCTCTGGCCGAGTTCGACCATACGGTGCTGCAGGCGCTGCGCGAGACCCAGACCGCGCTGGACCGCTACGCGCAGGACCTGCGTCGGCTGCAGTCGCTGCGCATCGCGCAGGAGCAGGCCGCGCTGGCCGCCGAGCAGAACCGGCGGCTGTACCAGGGCGGCCGTACGCCGTACCTGTCCAGCCTGGATGCCGACCGCAGCCTGGCCACCAGCGATGCCACCCTTGCGGCCGCAGAAGCGCAGGTCTCTCGTGACCAGATCCACCTGTTCCTGGTACTGGGTGGCGGCTGGCAGGCCAGTGCCGCCGCTGCCGGCACCCCTACCGCAGCGAAGTAAGCCATGAACGCGCTGACCGACCGCCAGGCCTGGCTGTTCTCGATCAAGACCTACCTGGCCGCGGTGGCCGCGCTGTACATCGCCATGGCCGGCAACCTGTCGCGCCCGTACTGGGCGATGGGCACGGTGTACATCGTCAGCCAGCCGCTGCTGGGCCCCACCCGCGCCAAGGGCGTGTACCGCATCGTCGGCACCCTGGTGGCCGGCCTGGCCACCCTGCTGGTGCTGCCGGCGCTGGTGGAAACGCCGCTGGTGCTGAGCGCGGCGATGTCGATCTGGCTGGCCGGCTGCCTGTTCATGGCCCTGCTCAACCGCGGCCCGCGCGGCTACGCGTTCCTGCTGGCCGGCTACACCACTGCCTTCATCGGCTTCCCGGCAGTGACCTCGCCGGAAACCATCTTCGACACGGTGGTGGCACGCAGCGAGGAGATCATTCTCGGCACAGTGGTGGCGGTGTTGTTTGCTTCGCTGCTGTTCCCGGCCTCGGTACGCCCGATGCTGCGCGCCCGCATCGGCAACTGGATGGAGGACGCCGCACAATGGTGCCGGCAGATCCTTGAACGTGGCCGCGCGCATGCGCCGCGCAACCGGTTGGCCGCCGACCTGGTGCAGTTCGAGGCGCTGATCGAATTCCTGCGCCGCGATGATCCACGCCATGCCGGTTCAGCGGTGTCGATGGAGCGCCTGCGCGAGCGCATGCTGCTGCTGTTGCCGGTGCTTTCCTCGATCGCCGACCGCCTGAGTGCACTGCGCAGCGACGGCCAGGCCCTGCCCGAAGGGCTGCCCGCACTCGTCGACGATATCCACGACTGGCTGGACGGGCCGACCAACGCCAGCGAGTACGCCCGCCTGCGCGCGCGCATCAGCGCACTGAAGCCGCAGGTGGACCGCGACCTGCAGCATCTGCAGCTGGCCAGCCTGCTGCTGCGCCTGGAGGAACTGGTCGACCTGTGGCAGGACTGCCGCACCCTTCAGCACGCGATCGACCACGGCACCGCGCCGCTGGACCGTGCGCACTACCGCATCCGCACCGAGCGCGTGGCCGCCGACAAGCACGTCGACTACGGCATGGCGCTGTTCTCCGCGCTCAGTGCCGGCGTGGCACTGATGAGCTACTGCGTGCTGTGGATCGCGCTCGGTTGGGAGGGCGGTGGCAACGGCGCGATGATGGCCGCGGTGACCGCCGCCTTCTTCGCCGCACAGGACGACCCGGCACCGAGCATGGTGTCATTCCTGGTGTGGGCGATGGTCGCCTCGGTAGTGGCCGGCGTGTACCTGTTCGGCGTGTTCCCGGCGGTGCACGACTTCGGCCTGCTGGCACTGGTGCTGGCGGTGGTGTTCCTGCCGCTGGGGCTGATGCTGCACCACCCGAAGAGCGCGCTGTTCGCGCTGCCGCTGACGGTGAACCTGGCCGCACTGTTGAGCCTGCAGAACACCTACAGCGCCAACATCCAGACCTTCCTCAATTCGTCGATCGCGATGTTCATCGGCATTGGCTTTGCGGTGGTGATGACGCGCCTGTTCCGTTCGGTGGGTGCCGAGTGGACCGCGCGCCGGCTGGTGCGGCAGGGCTGGACCACGCTGGCCGAAGCCGCCGAAGGTCGTGGCCAGCAGGACCGCCAGCGCTTCGCCGCACGCATGCTCGACCTGCTGGGCCTGCTCGCGCCGCGCCTGGCGGCAACACCGGAGGGCAGCGACATCGCCTCGGTGGACATGCTCAATGAAGCGCGCATCGGCCTGAACATCCTGCAGCTGCGCCGCGCACGGCTGGAACTGCCCGAGCGCAGCCGCGAGGCAGTCGAGCACATTCTTGAAGAGATCGCCGTGCACTACCGCCGGCAGATCGCCGCACGCAAACCGATTGTGGCAGCCGAAGCGCTGCGCGAGCGGCTGGATACCTCGTTGGGCCGGGTGGGCAGCGTGGGTGCGTGCAAGGCCCGCGACGAGGCACTGATGGGCCTGATCGGGCTGCGCTTCGCGCTGTTCCCGGAGGCATAGGCGTTGGCGCCGGGGTTGGCAATGGACTCGGCGATGCAGCCGTAGCGCGCTACCCTGCGTGTCCACAGACTCCGCAGTGGGGTCAGAGCCTTCTCCTGCTGAGAAGGATCCGACCCCGGCGCCGCAACAGGAAGCTCCAATGAGTTACGACATGATGGTGTTCGAGGCCAGCGCCGCTCCACGTGAGGCGGCAGCCTTCATCGCCTGGTTCGAGAAGCAGACGCAGTGGAACGAGCGCCACGAGTACGACGACCCGGCGGTCAGCAGCCCGGCGCTGCAGGCGTGGTTCGCGGAGATGGCGCAGGAATTCCCGCCCCTGGACGGCCCGTTGAGCAACGACGGTGATGATCGCGCCGAGGTGACCGAGTACAGCATCGGCCGCCAGGTGATCTACGGCGCGTTCGCGTATTCGGTGGCCGAGCGCGCGCATGGTCGCCTGCAGGACCTGGCCGAGAAGCACGGTGTGGGCTTCTTTGACGTGAGTGCCGATGAATCGGCGATCGTGTTCCCCGATGGGCTGGTGCTGATGCCCGACTGAGCAGGTGCGACGTTGCGGCTACCGCATGCTCCATCTGCAACACGCGGCCGCAGATCGGGCACGCACGGACCAGGGCTGCCGCACGTGCGCTCCTATACAGGGAGCGCGGCATGCCATGCCGCCGGCACGCACACCGCGCTGCCGTCCTGCATCGCTTCCTGGAGAACACCCATGTTCCAGACCCTGCACCGCCTGCGCCGCCCGCTGCTGGCCCTGTTGTCCGCGCTGTCGCTGTCGCTTGCCCTCGCACTGCCGGCGCTGGCCTGCACCGTAGCCGGGCCGCCGTCTGCAACCAATGCCGCAACCATTGCCACCAGCATCAGCAACGGCCATGCGTATACCAAGCACAGCGGCGAGTTCGTCAAAGGTGTGGTGATCGCCGGCCTGGCCTTCCCGAACGCCACCATCGCCAGCAAGGGCGCGTTTGCCACCTTCCTGCAACCGATCATCAGCAGTGGCGCGACCAACAAGGCCCTGTCCAGCAACCGCCATGCGTTCTGGGATACGTCCACCGGTACGGTGGTGATCTTCAACCCGGGTGCCAGCGACTGCGGCACCGCCTTTCGTCCGACCAACGGGCAGGCGTACTACACTGCGCTGAAGTAAGTTCCTGCCGCCGCGGATCCCCGGAGCCTGCCATGTCCCCCCTGCCGCCACTGAGCCACGACGAAATCATCGGCCTGCTCAACGCCCTGAACTACTTCGGCCATGCGGTCGATGCCGATACCTGCCAGACGCTGACCGGGCTGGAACAGGCACAGATGCAGGCGCTGCATGCACGTCTGGACCAGACGCTGGCCGGCATCCAGGACTGACCGCGGGCCGCAACTGCGGCCGCACGCGGCGTTACCCTCACGGCCACCGCATGCACTGCGGTGGCCGTGCTGTCTCTGCAGCATGCTGCACGTTGCACACGGTTGCGCCATGCGGACAAGTAGCCGCAACACCAAGCACCGCAGCGCGGACAGGCGCTGGCTATACAGGACACGCACACGCCACTGACGGCGCGCTGCCTTCCGTTCCTGGAGACCATCATGGCCATTCCTGCCGCTGCGTCCGATGCGCTGCCCGCATCGGATGCGCCCCCGACCCTGCCCGCCCAGCATTGCCTTGGCCATCCGCTGCCCCCAGCGCGCCAGCGCGGCCCATGGCCACAGTTGTTCAAACTCGACCAGCTGGGCCTTTCATCGCGTCTGCTGGATACGCTGGCCGCCCACTCCGATGCGCTGTGCTGGGATACCTACGACGTGGCCCAGCGGCGCCGGCGCCTGATCAAGCGTCACCACGGCATCCTGCAGGCACCGGTACGCACCCTGCTGGACCGCTGGGACGGCAGTGAACAGGATCCGGCCTGGCTGCTGCTGTTGGACGCACTGCCATCAATGCTGCGCGCGGCGGTGCTACGCGTGGCGCCCCATCGCCGACGCGCCCTGCGCAAGTATGGGCTGGACCGCGTGGCACCTGCCTGCTGGAACGTGCAGCCACTGGACGACCCGCACTTCGAGCAGCCCGCCAGCGGCGACCGCGCTCCACGCCGAACCTTCGCGTTGCTGCCGACCGCCTTGGCCTGCGATGCCGATCTGCTGCGGCTGTTGGCCGGTATTGCCGAGACCGTGCACGAGCGCTGTGGCGCGACCCGGCTGGCGATATCGCTGCATCAGATGCTGACCCTCGCGCGACCCCATTGCATGGCCGAACCGGCACCGGAGGGCGTGCACCAGGACGGCGCCGACTACATCGTGTCGGCCCTGGTGATCCGCCGCCACAACATCGGTGGCGGCAACTCGCGGGTCTACCACGGCCGCGGCGGACGCCTGCTGCTGTCGCACACGCTGGCCGAGGGTCAGGGGCTGTTCCAGCCCGACGCGGGCTCGCCGCTGTGGCATGAGGTGACGGCCATCCACGCCGACAACGACGCCGGTGGCGAACGGATGATCCTGGGCCTGGACATCCATGTGCTGCCGGCAGGTGCTGCATGAGCCTGCGCCGCCGACGCGATACCCGCCGTACGCCACCGGCCCCCTCCTCAGGCTGGCGCGACCGGCTGCTGAAACTGGTGCACATGGTGGCCGAGCAGGCACTGCCGCTGACCATCGCCGGTGTCTCGTTCGTGATCGCACTGGATGCCTGGCTGTCAGCCCGACCGATGCAGTGGGAACACCAGCGGGCGCTGGCCTCGCTGTCCATCAGCAGCGACGTCGACAGCCACGGCAAGCGCAACGCGGACAGCCTGCACACGCTGACCATCACCAATGTCGGCGAACTGAGCTTTGCCGTGCTGGACATCCAGCTGGAGCTGTCGGCACAGGAGGGGCTACGCGTGCCCTGGGCGCGCAACACGCTGCTGCAGGACCCGGCGGTGCTGCCGATCGGCCTGCGCCCGTTCCACATGGAAGTGGCCGGAGACAGCCGCAGTGCGCGCTTCGGCTTCCGCACCGAGACCGCTGGCTGGCACGTGATCGATCCAGGGCGTTCGGTCGACCTGGTGTTCGCCCAGCCATTGCTGGGCCATGGGCGGCTGGGCATTCGTGCCGAGGTGTTTACCCAACCTCTGCGCATGGCCGCGATGGGTGAGCAGATGACCGTCGAGCGGGTGGTCGCCGGCCGTATCCGCCACGTATCGGAAGAATCGGGCATGGACGTGATCTCCGATCTGGGCGTGTACCCCTACACCGCCGCGACCACGGTCATGGTGCCCGGTGCCGGCCGTGCCTTGGCCGAGCGTGGGCCGGCGCACCGAACGCCGCGTTGGCAGGGCGCGGCAAACCACTGAAACACCGCGCGCGGTGGGGCGCGTGCGAGCGCCCTATACCTGTGGGGCGGGGACGACGAGCCCCGCGCCACCTGCACGGAGTCCACCGATGCCCTGCCCCCGCCCCGCCCCGCGCGCACCTGCCTGCCCCCCCACACAGGCCCGGCAGCGCCGACACTTCCGGCGCGCCGCGGTGCTGCGCATCGTGGCCCTGCTGCTGGCTGCACTGCTGGGCAGCCTGCTGTCACCGCGGTTGCCGGCGGCCGAACCGGAGGCACCACGCGTACTCGGCCTGCACGGCCACCTGGAGTTGGACTACAGCATCACCGTGCGCGTGCAGGGGCTGGCGGTCTGGGCGGCACGCAACGACGCGCGACGGCTGGTGCCGTTCATCGATGGCCGCGCGCTGCCAGGCACGTTTCCCGAATCGATCGACCTGGGCAACGGCCTGCTGGTCTACCACCCACGGATCAACAATGACAGCCGCAGCGTGTGGACCGATCTGCTCGGCGCGCCGGAAGGCATGCAGCGTGCGGTCACCTTCAGTGTCGGCCCGGTCGACGGCTCGCCGTTCGCCAGCGTGCATGACGAGCGCGGGCGGGTGCAGCTGACCGTGGTCTCGCCGATCTACGGCGGCATCGCGCTGGCCGTGGTGGTGGTCACCCTGCTGGTATTCGTGCGCCTGGCGCGCACCACCAGCATCATCCGCAAGCCGGTGCCGTACGGGCTGGGGCCCTACGATCTGGGCCGTTTCCAGATGGCGGTGTGGTTCTTCCTGATCTACCTGTCCTACACCGCCATCTGGCTGGTGACCGACGACACCGACACCATCCATCCCTCGCTGCTGGCGCTGCTGGGCATCAGCGCCGGCACGGCGTTGAGCGAAGCGGTGATCGATGCTGGCGGCCCCGCGCCCGGCACTTTCCCACCGCCCGCGGATGCGCCCG
>DQIG01000218.1 GCA_003525885.1 Stenotrophomonas sp. | reverse complement strand
CGGAAGAGCGGACCGAGATGGAGCGCGGACCCAGCAAGATGCGCGCGCTCAACAGCCGGGTGATGAAGAACGTGTACGCCTCGGTGCAGTTCCGCACCGCGGCTGACGCCGAGGCATTCGAAGAGTGGTACCTGCACGATGTCGGTCGCGTCGGCTGGTTCACGATGGAGCACCCGCGGACCGGGCAGCCGATCAGCGCCCGCTTCCCGCAGGGTATCGGCCGTCTGGTGCCACTGAACACCCGGTTCCGTTTCTCCAAGCGCGATCTTGTATTGGAGTACATGCGATGAGTTCGTTCCATGAGCGCCGCCAGCGCCTGGCCGACACTCAGGGACCGCTGATGCTGCTGGAAGTGTCGGCACCCTCGATGCCGGAGGTGCTGCGGATCGTCAACGACAACGTCAACTGGACCAGCAACGGCAGGGAGTTCATTGCCGCACCGTTCGGCTTCCAGCTTCCCGACGATGTCAGTGGACAGGCACCGCGCGCGCAGCTGGTGATCGACAACATCGGCCGCGCACTTACCGAGGACCTGGAAGGACTGGCCCCCGGAGAGATGGTGACCGCACGGTTGATGCTGACCGATCGCGCCGATCCTGAAGCCATCGAGGCCGAGTACGACCTGCCGATGACCCAGGTGTCGGTCAACACGCGCACGGTCAGTGCCCAGTGTGGTGTCGACTTCCTGATGCGCCAGCAGGCCGTGCTGCTGCATGCCAATCCGTTCACGTTGCCGGGAATCTTCTGATGCGCCTGGTCGACGTCGAGCGATGGGTGGGCATCCCCTATGACGAAGCGGCGTGCGACTGCGCCGACCTGGTGATGCAGGTGCAGCGAGCGCTGTTCGCCCGTGAAGTGGCACTGCCCGGGCGCCGGCCGCGCGGGCGGCGTGGCTCCGCCGAGCTGGGCGCATTGTCGCGCGCGCAGGCGGTACCTCGCGAGGGCCCTCCACAGGACGGCGACCTGGTACTGATGATCGAACGCGGACAACACAACCCCGGCCACGCCGGGGTTTTCTTTTTCCTGGCCCATGAGGGCTGGGTCTTGCACAGCAACGAAACGAACGGCTGCAGCGTGCTGCACCGCGTTCGTGACCTGCCCGGATTCGGGCTGAGGATCGAGGGATACTACGCATGGAACTGACACCACAACCGGCGGTCGACGGCCGCCTCATCATCACCCCGCACCCGGTGCTGCTGGATGGCCAGCGCAATGTGCCGGTCGACCTGCGCCCGGGTGAAAGCCTGTACGCGTTCCTCATGCGCCATGTCGACGGGCTTGATGGCCGGGCATGGCAGGTCTGCGTGGACGGGCTGGAGGTGCCGCGCGAGCAGTGGATGCAGGTACGGCCTCGCCATGGCCAGCTGATCGAAGTGCGCAGCGTGGTGGGCAAGGCCGTGATTCCGCTGGTGGCGATGATCGCACTGACCTATTTCACCTTCGGCATCGGCACGCTGGTGGCCGGTTCCGCGTGGGGCGCAGGCGCCATCGCAGGCACGTACGGCACGCTGGCTGCATCCGCGGTCTACGTGGCCGGCAGCGTGCTGATCAACAAGGTTCTCACGCCGAAGCCACCCAAGCCTGGTGGTGGCGGTGTCGCCGACACTGCGTATTCCCTGGCAGCGCCGCGCAACCGTGTGCGCGCCTATGAACCGCTGGGCCTGCTGTTCGGTTCCACGCGCCTCGCTCCGGACCTGATCAGTCGCCCGTACACCTGGTTCGAGGGCGATGAGCAGTACGTCGGCCTGACCCTCAGCCCGGGCATCAACGTGGGCCGCGTGGAAGGCCTGCAGAACGGCGAGGCACCGCTATCCAGCTACGAAGGTGTACGCACCTGGTTCCGCGGTTTCCCGCAGATGCCGGACGAAGCGATTCCGCTGTACAGCAACGCCGATGTCGTTGAAGGTGCGCAGCTGCTGGATACCGGCAGCGATGCCAAGCACGTGGCCAGCCCGTGGGTGGAACGCACCAGCTCGGTAGACACCCTGCGCCTGCAGGTGAACATCGAGTTCCGGCTGTGGGATACCACGTCCAAGGGCAAGGACAAGGACAACCGCGAGCAGATCCAGATCCAGTACCGGCCGGTCGGCTCCGATGCCTGGCAGTCGTTCGGCAATTACAGCGTCGTGGGACGCACGCAGAAAGCGCGCCGCGTCAGCTACGGCCGCGATGTGGAGCTGGGCCAGTACGACGTGCGCGTACGGGTGGCCGGGCAGAACACCGATGGCAGTGGCGCGCAGGCGAATTTCACCTGGACCACGCTGGTCAGCGTGCAGCGCGACGACGCCAGCCATGCCGGCATTCCTGCCATCGGCCTGCAGATGAAGGCGTCCGGCCAGCTCAATGGCACCCCGGATGAGATCCGCTGCGTGGCCCATGCGCGGCCGATTCCGGTGTGGAAGGGCGAAGCGGCCGGCTGGGTGACCGAGGAAACCAGCAACCCGGGCGCGCAGATCCTGGCTTACGCGCGTGGCATCCATGATGAGAACGGCAAGCGCATCGCCGGCTTGGGCATGGCCGACCGGCGCATCGATATCGAAAGCCTGAAGGCCTTCATGCTGCACTGTGCGGACAACGCGCTGGGCTACGACTACTGGCTGACCGAGGTGCGCAGCCACCAGGCCGTGCTCGACGCCATCGCGCTGGCCGGCTTCGGCCAGGTGACCTGGGCCAAGGGCCGGCTGGGTGTAGCCTGGGCGGCCGACGAGCAGCCCCTTTCCGGCGTCGTCAACATGGCCACGATCAAGAAGGGCCAGTTCCAGGTGAACTACACCCTGGCCAATGCTGCCGACGGCATCGAGTACAGCTATCTGGACCGCCGAACCTGGAAGGCGGCGACGCTGCGCGTGCCGGCGCCGGGCGTGGAGGTGATGCTCAATCCGGCCAAGATCACCGGTGAAGGTGTCAGCACCGAAGCCCATGCCGCGATGCTGGCGCGTTGGCATCTGGCGCAGAGCGTCTATCAGTACAAGTCGATCAGCTACAGCACCGACATCGAGCACCTGGCCTACTCGCGGTTGTCAGTGCTGGCGTTGCAGCACGACCTGACCCAGTGGGGCTTCGGTGGCCGCCTGATCGGTGCCGCCGTCGACGCTGCAGGCGTTGCCACCCTGCAACTGGACGAGACGGTCCCGGCACCTTCGCTGGGCAGTGCGTTCATCGGCCTGCGTATTCCAGGCGAGCGTGTCTACCGTGTTCTGCGCGTGGTGCCAGGCTCGGAGCCAAGCGACCGACTGGTGCTGGCCGATCCGTGGCCGGCAGATGCGCCCCTGCCGGGAAGCAGCGACGGCAACCCTGCGCACGACACGATCTGGATCTACGACTTCAAGCAGACACCGGGCACCCGTGTGCGCGTCACCGGCATCCGTCCGGAGGGCGACCTGAAGGGCGCCGCCGTGGAGGTCGTGCAGGAGGGCCCCGAGTTCTGGCACTACGTGCGCACCGGTCAGTATGTGCCGCCGTCGAATGAATCCTCGCTGCAGACCCGGCCGGTGGCCAGCAACCTGAAGGTGATCGAGCGCCAGGTCAGCCGGGGTGGCAGCGTGCACACTGAGTTGCAGGCCAGCTTCGATGTCAGCGGCCCCGCCGGCGAAACGCGGGTCCTGTCCGATCCGGACGGCAATGCTGCGCTGGAGGAAGTGGCACGCACCACCACGCGGTCGGCGAGCTGGGCGATTCCCGGAGCGGGCACCTATCCGGTGGTCGTTCGTCCGTACAGCCCCGATGGCCGTGCCGGCGTTGCCGTGTCGACCCAGTACACCACGCTGGGCGCTGATGCGCCGCCGGTCCTGGTCGATCTGTTCGACATCGAAGAGCTCAGCGGTGGCGTGCGCCGCTATGTGTGGGGCTTCTCCAGCGACACCGTGCAGTCGGCCGATTTCGCTGGCGTGGAGATCCGCTATACCGCCGGCAGCATCGACAATCCGCTGTGGGAGCACATGACCCCGCTGGGCGATGCTGGTGGCTTCTTCACCTCCGCAATCGAAGCTGTATTGCCAGAGGCGGGCAGCTGGACGTTTGCCTGCCGCAGTCGCAACACTGCTGGCGTGCTGTCCGTCGGTGCCCGCTACCTGCGGCGTTCGCTGGGGCGCAACACCGGGCAGACGCTGGAGGGAATCGGCGGTGTGGTCGAATCGGTCAAGCAGGACCTGGGCAAGGAAATCAACGCCCGCATCGACAGCGACCTGGCCGCCGCCACCCGTGCCGCCGAGGCGCTGCGTAGCGAATCGCTGCGCCTGCAGGATCAGATCACCGCCAGCGCCCAACGGCTTGCCGGCCAGGCTGAACGGCTGGACCAGCAGGCGCAGGCGCTCAAGGCCAGCACCGATGGCCTGGCACGCGAAGTGCTGGACCGTGCCGCCGGCGATCTGAATACCCGCACCGAGCTGACCACGGCGGTGACCCGCGAAACCAGCGAACGCCGGTCGGATGTGGAGAACCTCACCCGCATGGTGAGCCAGCTGTCGGCGGGCAGTGGCGTGCAGTTCGACAGCAAGCGCATCTGGTACTTCGACAGCAGCGTCGAAGGGTGGGGGGCAAACGGTGGCAGTCCAACGCTGGTGGAGGGCTGGCTGCGTCCGGCCAATCATGCCAGCGACGCCTTCGTGACCAGTCCGCGCGGCCAGGATGTCCAAGGCGCGGCGCACCGCTTCGTCAAGCTGCGCATCCGCAAGGTGGGCAGTCCTGCCTGGGACGGGCGCCTGCTGTGGAACGGTCCCGGCCAGTCGTGGGACAACGCACGCATGGTGCAGTTCGCGGAGCCGGGCTATGACAGCAACGGCATCGCGACGCTGAATGTGGACAACATTCCATGGAACGGTACCGTCGTCGACCAGATCCGCCTGGATCTGTCCAAGGCGCAGACCGACGCCCACTACTTCCTGCTGGACTGGGTGGCGATCGGTCGCCCGACGCCAGGTGCGTCGGTGGCCATGCTGCAGGACGAAGCCACCGCACGCGTTGCGGCAGACAGCAGCGAAGCGGGCCGGCGCGAGTCGCTGGCCGTGCAGTTGCGCGGCAGCTACGAGGGCGGTGACCTGGCGGGGGTCAGCCAGGGCCTGATTGCGGCGGAGAAGACTGCACGGCTGAGCGGCGACCAGGTCAACGCGCAGTCGATCCAGGCACTTCAGGCGCGCATGCCGGCAGGCACCGGCGCGCTGGCCACCAGTGCCAGTGTCAGCAGCCTGCAGCAGGCGATGGTGACCGCTGACACGGCACTGGGGCGGCGCGTGGAAAGCCTCGATGCCACGATGGGGGACAAGATCGGATCCAGCGCCTTCAATGCGTTGAAGACCGAAGTCGGGCAGCTTGATGGCAGGGTTGCCAGCAGCAGCCAGGACCTGGTGCAACTGAAGAGTCGCATGGAAGCGGTGATGGGCGCGGGCAGCAACCTCGCGCTCAATGGCGACTTCAACCTGGGCGCTGGTACCGGCTGGACGTTCTTCAACACCACCGCAGCATCGGTGGTGCCCGAGGGGCGTGGCAACAGCCTGTGCTGGAAGGCGGAGCCCTACGCGGGCGGAAGCAATACGGTGGTCAGCGCCGCAGTCAATGAAGGCCGTGTCATCGCATTGACCGCCGGCCGCCGCTACCGCGTGTCGTGCTGGACGCGGACCAGCGAGGACTTCGACGGCACCGCCGACAACACCAAGCTGCGCGTCGCCGACCACAACGGCAACCTGATGGGCGGCGCAACGCAGTCGTTCCCGAAATCGGCCGACTGGGTCAAGACCGAAACCTTCGTGACGCTGTCGCCCACGGGCACCGTGCAGGGCATCAAGGTCACGATCAATCGCAACGGCACGGCCGGCACGTTGTGGCTGGACGATCTGTGGGTGGAGGATGTAACCGACGTTGACGCGAACGCTACGGCGGTCAGCGGCCTGTCGACCAGGGTGGAACAGATCGACGGCAAGCTGACCGGCGCTGCCGAGAACGTCACGCGGCTGGCCTCGGGCATCGGCAACATGGTGGCCTACAACATCATCGCCAACGCGCATATCGCGGCCTCGCCCACGGGTGGCCCCCGCGCATCGGGTGTATACCGCGCCAATGGCAGCATCGTGCCGGGCATGGGTGCCAACCGGGGGCTGAGGGTCGGCATCATCAATGCGGACAACAGCATCACCGATACGGCGGTGTTCGATACCCATGGCAATCTGCAGAGCGAATCGGCCCGTTTCAACACCTGGTACGACCAGACACTGAAGGACAACCAGTACTTCATTGCCTATACGTCCGACGCGGTGGGAGCGATCAGCAGCGCCAGCAACGCCGACACCAGCGGCCTGCGCACCCGCCTGCTGGATGCGGGCCTGTCACAGGAGAACCTGGCGGCGCTGTCGGGGTCGCGGATGCTGGTGATGATCGGGCGGCGCAGGAGCGGTGCCGGCGGCGGCAGGCAGATCCTGTCGCCCTTGCCGGAGACCGGCCGTACCGGCATGTGGGTGGAAATGACCGTCACCCTGCTCAACGGTGTGCCGACCGGATCGCAGGATTCGTCGATGCTCGATCGTGCGGCACGGAGCAATGCGGAAGCATTGACCGGGCTGCGCACCGACGTCAGCAAGCTCGGTACCGACCTGGTGTCCGCCGCCGACAGCCTGACCAGCCTGGCCGCGCGGGTGGAGACCTCGGTGACCAGCAGCGACAACGTGCTGCGCAACAGCACTTTCGCAGGCAGTGCTGCGTGGTGGACGTTGACCCGTACCGTAACGGCCAACACCGTGGACTGGATGAAGGCGTCGGGCCAGAGTGGTGATGCACTGCTGATGGCGCATGGTCCGCAGGCCGGGCAGAACCCCTTCATCACGGCCAATGACGCGCGATGGCTGCCGGTAGTGGCCGGCAGATCGCGCCGGTATCGGCTGGTGATGGTGGCCCGTACGGTCGACGACGCAACGGCAACCCTGGTCTGCCGGCTGCGGGTGCGTACCACCGGGGTAGGCGAGAGCCATGCGGACGTGACGCTGAACCTGTCCGATGCGGCCTGGAAAACCTACACGGCCGAATGGTCTGCTGCGCAGGATCGCAACGAGATCATGCCGCAGGTGCATCTGACCAACGCAGGCGGCAAAGTGCTGTTCGACCGGGTCGAGCTCTATGACATCACCGATGCGCAGGACATCGCCGGCAACGCGACGGCCATCGCCAACCTGCGCAGCGACGTGGTGCAGCTTGGCGACCGCGTCACCAGTAGTGCGTCCAGTGTGCTCAAGCTGCAGTCGGACGTGCAGTCGGTGCTCAATGGCAGCGACAGCCTGTTCCCGCTGGGTGCGTTCGAAACCTTCCAGGACGGCCAACTGCTGGGCAATGCGGCGGGCACGATCTACACCGCCCGCGCCGATGCTCGCCGGACCGGTGAGCGTGGTCTGGATGTGAATGTTGCTGCCAACACCAGCCCCAACACCAATGCGGACATGTACTTCGGGCAGTGGACCCCCATCACCGGTAACCGCCGCATCTACGTGGAGTATTACGCGCGCCTGCATCCGGACAGCATCCAGCCGACCGCCGGCTCGATCCGGGTGGGCTGGCAGACCACCAACGAAGCGAATGCGGAAAATTCATGGCCCCTGCAGGCCTATGCGCTGGCCTCGCTGCGCAAGGATGGCTGGACCAAGGTCAGCGGCTACATGAATACCGCCGCATCTGCTGCGAAATGGCGGATGCTGGTCAGCATCCCGGGAGGAAGCGGCGCACGTGAAGTGGGCGTGCGCGTGCAGGTGGATGACATCCGCATGATCGATGTCACCGACGCCTACGCCGCTCAGCAGAGTGCTGCTGCCACGGCAACCGCGGTGACCGCTTTGACCACGAAGGTGGATCAGCAGGGGACGAAAGTCGATGCGCAGGCACAACAGATCACCGATCTGTCCAGCGGGCTGAAGGGCGTGCTCAATACGGGCAGCGGCCTGCTGCCCAATCCCGACTTCGCTGAAGGGCTGGGCGGCTGGACGGCATCGGCAGCGGCCAACGGCGCGGTGTGGAGCACGGTCAACGGTGACGGGCGTCCAGGCGTGCTGCTCAATCGCTACACGAGCGTGAATCCGACCCTGCAGGCCAATGGTGGCAAGTGGGTGCCGATCAACGGCGCGCGCCGGCTGCGGGTGATCGTACGTGCTTGTGGCGCTGGCGGCGCCAACAACCTGATGGTGCGGATGTATCGGAAGAACGCGGCCGGCCAGCAGTCCTACCAGGACCTGCGCGCCGTGTTCGCGGTGGACGCATTCGAGACCCGGTCGTTCGATTTCGATGCCTTCAACAGCGGCATCGATGCCTGGCGACTGAACGTCTACGCCTATCCGGACAACGGCCAGGTGCGGGTGGACAGCGTGCAGGTCTATGACATCACCGACCAGCTGGCCAATGATGCCAATGCCTCGGCCATCAGTGGGCTGAGCACCTCGGTAAGCCAGCAGGGCAGCAAGCTGGACACCACCGCACGTGACCTGACCCAGCTCAAGACCCAGGTGGGCGACGTCTCGGCCAGCGGTTTCTCGCAGTTGCAGAGCCAGGTCAGCCAGCAGGGTACGCAGCTGACCGCACTGTCCGGGCGGGTCGACGGCGTGCAGGCTTCATTGGGCGGCAAGGCGGATGCTGCCGTGGTGACCAGCATGCAGGCGCAGGTCAGGAACCTCGGCGCCGGCGGCAATCTGTTGATGAACACCACGTTCCCCCTCTGGCAGCGCTCGGGGTGGGGCTGGGGCAGCAATCCGAACGCGCGCTGGTTCGAACTGGGCAACCCCACGGGTGATGGCAGCTGGCACCCGGTCGGCGTGTTCGGGCTGGGATCGGCCACCGGCGGTACCGTGGCGGCAGGCGAAATAGCGTGGTGGGGAACCGAGTACGACATTGCCGTCGAGGCGGGCAAGACCTATTGCGCGTCCGCCTGGATCAATACCCATCGCGTGGAAGCCAAGCTCGAGATGACGTTCTTCGATGCGTCGGGAAAGAACGTCGGGTTGGTGCACAGTCCGGGAGTGAGGAGCAACACGAGTACGCCCATTTCCCTCGACCGGTTGACGCGGCCGTTCGTGATCACCAAGGCACCCGCAACCGCCGTACTCGTACGCTTCCGTGTCATCGTGATCGGTACGGGCGAAATCGACCCCTACTTCTGGATGTTCCGCCCGATGCTCAGCCAGGTGGACCCGGCGGCAACCGCACCGCCCACCTGGTCGGCCGGAGGCACCGAGTCTTCCGCCCAGTGGTCGGTCAACGTGCGTGCCGATGGCCGGGTAGGGGGCGTGCAGCTCGCGTCCAGTGGCCAGGTCTCGCGGTTCGATGTGGTGGCCGATGCGTTCAGTGTCAGTGCCCCCGGTGGCGGGCGTCGTACCGAGTACAGCGATGGCAACTGGCGTGTCTATGACGAAGCAGGACGCCTGCGCGTGCGCATGGGCGTGTGGTGACCCGCACGCCTGCCCGTCGTGGTGGGCACCTGGCATGAAAACCGTTCGGGCCGCCGGTGGATGCGGCCCTTTTTCTGGAGATCCAACATGAAGTTCAACGCACGTCTTGTCCTGCTGACCCGCGCAGTGGAGCAGTCCGGAGTGGTCAATCTGCATTTTCGCCCGGAGGGTGACAACCTGCTGCCGCAGATGGTGATCCCGGTATCGCCGCTGGATGCGTACGCCTTGAAGTTCGGTGCGCTGTACCGGTTCGAGGCGATCGAAGTGGAAGAAACGCGGCCCATTGAAGCCGCCGCTGGCTGAGATCGGACGATTATCTGGCGGCGGGTTGCCGTCGCCCGTTTCAGGGGGCCATCCGCGGCCCCGTGTTGCCAAGGAGGAAGAAAAAATGCCTGCGGGATTGCAGACATGGGACGCTGCCGGCCAACCGGAAATCGACCTGGCTACTCGCGTTTTTCGCACGTTGCAGGTCATTCCCATCGGCGCGGCGCCGGGGCAGATCGAGGTCAATGCCAGCGGTCAGGGCACGATACGTGCCTTCATCAATGCCGGTGGATTCACCGGAAGCTCAAATTCCAGGCGGGTGATCACGATCAGTGGAAACCGGGTTTCCTGGTCCGCCGGCGACGGCGCCTATCTTTATCTGGTGGCCTGGTAATGGCGTACTTCGAAACAACGCTCGACGATGGTAATGGCATCCAGATCAGCGATGATTTTTCGTGCCTGCGGCTGGTGGATTATGAGCCCAGGTGGCCACAGGTCCATCTGGTCGCGCGGAGTCATGACCGCAGCTACCACTTTGCCGATGATCGTGTGATTCCCACAGGCGCCCGTGCGGGCCTGCAGGTATTCAACGACGTCGGGCAATGCGCGTTCTGGTCCGGCTTCAAGTATGCGCGCGTGGTCGAACTGATCGAGTACACGAATTCCTACGAATGGATCTATCGGATCATTCCGGTGCCCGCCGGTCGGAAGTACGCGGTCGCGTTCCTGGTGGCGCCCTGGCAGGAGCTGATCGAGAACCAGCGTTACCAGGGCGGATGGCAGGCCCGCTGGATGACGCGCAGTGCCGGTGTGATCTCCGGTGACAGCAGTCACCTGAAGCTGGGTTTCATCGATGGCATCTGGAGTGACTGGTCGATGATGTTCGAGACGCCGCAGCCGGGTCGGCCGGACTTCCGCGACCTGGTTGCGGTGGTGCTGGACGTGACCGGGTACTGACCCTTCACGGGCCAGGGGCCGCAGGCGGGAGCGGCGATTCAGGGCGCTGGCCCGAACCCCGGTATACTGGCGCCCTTTCAGGCCCCGGCCCCCAGGAACCCCTGCCATGCCGGCAGGGGCCCAGGCCCCCAGAGTCCCGCGATTCCATGTCCCAGCTGAACCCCAAAGTCGGCTTCGTCAGCCTTGGCTGCCCGAAGGCCCTCGTCGATTCCGAGCGCATCCTCACCCAGCTGCGCTCGGAAGGTTACGACATCGTCCCGTCCTACGATTCGGCCGACGTGGTGGTGGTCAACACCTGTGGCTTCATCGATTCGGCGGTGACCGAGTCGCTGGATGCCATTGGCGAGGCGATGAACCAGAACGGCAAGGTGATCGTCACCGGTTGCCTGGGCAAGCGCCCGGAGCAGATCCGCGAGGCGTACCCCAACGTGCTGGCGGTGTCCGGCCCGCAGGATTACCAGAGCGTGATGGAAGCGGTGCATGAAGCACTGCCGCCCAAGCACGATCCGTTCGTGGATCTGGTGCCCGACTACGGCATCAAGCTGACTCCGCGCCATTACGCTTACCTGAAGATTTCCGAAGGCTGCAACCACAAGTGCAGCTTCTGCATCATTCCGTCGATGCGCGGCAAGCTGGTCTCGCGCCCGGTGGATGAGGTGCTGCGTGAAGCCGAGCGCCTGGTGCGTGGCGGCGTGCGTGAGCTGCTGGTGGTTTCGCAGGACACCTCGGCCTACGGCGTGGACGTGAAGTACGCCGAGAAGATGTGGCGCGACAAGGCCTACCAGACCCGCCTGAAGGCGCTGTGCGAAGGCCTGTCCGAGCTGGATGCGTGGGTGCGCATGCACTACGTCTACCCGTATCCGCACGTGGACGAAGTGGTGCCGCTGATGGCCGAGAACCGCATCCTGCCGTACCTGGACATTCCGTTCCAGCACGCGAGCCCGCGCATCCTGCGCCTGATGAAGCGCCCTGGCGCAGTCGAGAAGACCCTGGAGCGCGTGCAGAACTGGCGTCGTATCGCGCCGGACATCACCGTGCGTTCGACCTTCATCGTCGGCTTCCCGGGCGAGACCGAGGCCGAGTTCGAAGAGCTGCTGTCGTTCCTCGACGAAGCGCAGCTGGACCGCGTGGGCGCGTTCGCCTATTCGCCGGTTGAAGGGGCGACCGCAAACGATCTGCCCGATGCTGTGCCGGAGGAAGTGAAGCAGGAGCGTCTGGCCCGCTTCATGGAGAAGCAGGCACAGATCTCCGCCGCGCGCCTGGAGGCCAAGATCGGCACCGTGCAGCAATGCCTGGTCGACGCCATCGAAGGCGACATCGCCGTGGCCCGCTCCAAGGCCGATGCCCCGGAGATCGACGGCCTGGTGCACATCCAGAATGCCGACCAGGTGCCGCTGCGCGTGGGCGAATTCGTCGACGTGGAGATCACCGAGAGCGACGAGCACGACCTGTATGGTGACGCGCTGCCAGCCGCTACCCGCCCGGCATTCGATCTCAAGATGCTGTGACTGCAGCGACGACCGTCGCCGGTGACGGCAGCGGTGTCCGCCGCTTCGTGCCGCCGCCGCGTGCGGCGGTCGATCCGCATGTGTTTGGGCACCCGGTGTTTGCCGGGCTGCAGGATTTCCGTGATCTGCTGGTTGGCACCCGATGGCCGTCCATCGCGGCACTTGACGCATGCCTGTCCCTACCGGGGTTGCGGCTGGTGGAACAGGATGCCGCGCTGCTCGCCGATGGCCTCCATTACGAGTCGCGTATCGCGCAGGGGCGCATCGCCACCCGTGCCGATAACTGGCATGACCTGTTCAACGCGCTGGTATGGGCTTCGCATCCGCAACTGAAGCGCGTACTCAACGCGCAGCAATGCCGGCATATCGAGGCCATGCCACCCGGCCAGCGCAACCGCGCGCAGGCCGCCTTGACCCAGTTCGACGAGACCGGCGTGATCGTGCGTGTGCGCGATGACATGTTGCTGCGCGCGTGGGATGGGCATGACTGGCCTGCATTGTTCGAGCCGACACGGTGGCAGAGCGGTGACATCGCCATCGCTGCGGTATTCGGGCATGCGCTGATGGAACAGGCACTGTTGCCGGGGCGATTGCTGGTCGGCAAGTGCGTGGTGGTGCAGGGCGATGCCGATGCCGATGTCGCCTGTGTCGACGCGGTGACCGCTGCCATTGCCGAGGGCAGGGCAGTGACCGATCCGCTGCAGCTGCGGCCCCTGCCATTGGCCGGTATTCCCGGCTGGCATGGCGTGCAGGATTGCGCCTTCTATCGCAATGCCGGTTATTTCCGCCCGCTACGTGCGGGACGCGCGTACCCGCCGCCGTTGTTGCTTCCGTAGCGTCGAGCCATGCTCGACGCTACGCAGGCTCGTACTCCACCCCGATCACCGCAAAGGTGAACTGGCCGCCGGGCAGCTCCACCGAGAACTCATCGTCCAGCCGCTTCTTCAGCAGCGCGCGCGCCAGGGGGGAATCGATGCTTATCCAGCCCAGCCCAGCATCGGTCTCATCCGGCCCGACAATGCGATAGCGGCTGGTGTCGCCGCTGTCTACGTTCTCCAGTTCCACCCATGCGCCGAAGAACACTGCCAGTGGATCGGTTGGCGTGGTATCGACCACGCGCAGCGATTCCAATCGCTTGGTCAGGTAGCGCACGCGGCGGTCGATCTCGCCCAGTTGCTTCTTGCGGTAGGTGTACTCGGCGTTCTCGGAACGGTCGCCCTCTGCGGCAGCGGCGGCCAGTGCCTTCACCACCTCCGGGCGGCGCACGCGCCATAGCTCATCCAGCTCGGCCTTCAGCCGCGCATGCCCGGAGGCGGTGATCAGGGCGGTGCTTTTTTCTGCAGGGGGGCGCCAACGGCTCACTTCTTGACTCTATCCAGGGTGCTGCGCATGTGGGTTGGGCTGCCATCGGCGTTGAGCAGGACCAGCACATCGGCTGACTCCACGCCAAACAACAGATCTTCCGTTTGCTGGTGATCGTGGTGCAGGCGCAGGTGCGTGCCGCCGGCTTCCAGGGACCACCTGCTTTTGACAAGGTCCCAGACCACGCCGCCCTTCAGTGTGTAGCGGCCGCCGGGTTTGAGCTCAAGGGTACGGGTTTCGACGCCGCCAACGACAAATGTACCGACCAGATCCTTGGTGCTGACTGGCATGTAGGCAGGCGCGGGGTCGCCCCGGCTTGCCTCGTCGAGTTCCACGGTTGCCTGCCCGGCGCTTGCGACGGCGGGAGCATTGTCCGCAGCTGCGGCGGCGCTACTGCTCTCAGCAGGCGCTTGCTCCTTCCTGCAGCCCACCATCAGCAATGCCACCAGCATTCCTGCGCCTGCAGCAATGAGGATGCCGCGGCGGCTCAACGCTTGCCGCCGAAGAGGCCACCGAGGATGCCGCGCACGATCTGGTTGCCCAGCTTGGTGCCGACGGTGCGCGTGGTCTGCTTGGCCATGGTTTCGATCATGCCCTGGCGGCGCTTGGTGCCGAAAATCGCATCCTTGATTGCCTGGCCGAAACCACCTTCCTGCGCTTCGTCCTGCTCGCGGCTGCGCGCGGCCGGCGCCTGCGCCTGTTCGACGGTCTTCTGTGCGCGCTGGGCCAGCAGTTCGGCGGCCGATTCCCGGTTGATAGCGGTGTCGTAGCGGCTGCCGACCGGGCTGCCGGCACGCACCTGGGCACGCTCGGCCTCGGTGATCGGCCCCATCCGGCAGCGCGGCGGTGCGATCAGGGTCTGCTGCACCGGCATCGGTACGCCCTTGTCCTGCAGCGTGGAGACCAGTGCCTCACCGGTGCCAAGCTGGCTGAGCACCTTGGCCACGTCCAGCTTCGGGTTTGGTACGAAGGTTTCGGCCGCGGTCTTGACCGCCTTCTGGTCGCGCGGGGTGAATGCACGCAGCGCGTGCTGCACGCGGTTGCCGAGCTGGCCGAGGATGTTGCCCGGCACGTCGTCGGGGAACTGCGAGCAGAAGTACACGCCCACGCCTTTGGAACGGATCAGGCGCACCACCTGCTCGATGCGCTGCACCAGCGACGGCGGCGCATCGTCGAACAGCAGGTGCGCCTCGTCGAAGATGAAGACCAGCTTCGGCTTGTCCAGGTCGCCCACTTCCGGCAGCTGCTCGAACAGCTCCGACAGCAGCCACAGCAGGAAGGTGGAGTACAGCTTGGGCTTGAGTACCAGCTGGTCGGCGGCGAGGATGCCGATCACGCCGCGGCCGTCGTGGTTGACCCGCATGATGTCGGCCAGCTCCAACGCCGGTTCGCCGAAGAAATTCTCGCCACCGTCCTGCGCCAGGCGCAGCACCGAACGCTGGATCGCGGCGATCGACTGCGCGCTGACCAGGCCGTACTCGGTGGAGATGTCCTTGCGCTCCTCGGCGACCAGGCCGAGCAGGGCGCGCAGGTCGTCCATGTCCAGCAGCAGCAGGCCGCGGTCGTCGGCCAGCTTGAACACGATGTCGAGCACGCCGGCCTGGGTGTCGTTCAATTCGAGGATGCGCGACAGCAGGGTCGGGCCCATCTCGCTGACTGTGGTCCGCACCGGATGGCCGAGCTTGCCATACAGGTCCCAGAAAATGGTCGGGCTCCCGGCCGGCGCATAGTCGGCCACGCCGATCTCGGCGGCGCGCTGGAGCAGGTTCTCGGCGCCGGTGCCGGGCACGGCCAGGCCGGAGACATCGCCCTTCACATCGGCCAGGAACACCGGCACGCCCAGTCGCGAGAAGCCCTCGGCCAGGGTCATCAGGGTCACGGTCTTGCCGGTACCGGTGGCGCCGGCCACCAGGCCGTGGCGGTTGCCGAGTTTCGGCAGCAGGGTGACGGCAATATCGTCGGTAATGCCTTTGCCGAGCAGAATCGGATCCATGGTCCAGCCCTTGTGATGAATAGCCCAATGTTAACCGCCGGCAGTGACGGTCCGAAGGTCGGCTTGCCCGGACCTTGGCGGCGCCGCTACTCTGCCTGCCTGTTTCGCACACAGTGCCATCAATGCCCGTTCCTGTCCTGATTTCCCGTGGTTGGCCGCTGCTGGCCCTGGCCGGCCTGGTTTCCCTGGCGCCCGACGCCCATGCGCAGCGGGTTTCGGCCCGGGACAAGGTGAAGGTGGATGCGCTGCAACAGCGCATGACCGCCGCCGAAAAGCGCTACAGCGACGCCCTGCTGCTGGTCGCCAATGCCGATCCCAAGGGCAGCAACGAGGCCGATGCCGCGCTGGAGGACATGGAAGATGTCCTCAACGACTGCGTGAAGCAGAAGGGCTGCCAGATGGGCACCCTGCTGGTCAGCTACAAGCGCCTGCTCAAGCACGATGCCGATGCGGCCGCCAGCGATGACGTGGCCGACGAGGGCGGGGACCGCCTGGAAGCCGACCCCGACCACATCGGCCCGCTCACCGCCGACGTGCCCGAGGCCGCGCGCGCTGCCGCGCTGCTGAACGACAAGCGGCACGCGTTCGACAGCATGGTCGAATACAACCCGGCGGTGCAGGCCGGCATCCGCCGCTGGCTGACCGACATGCGCCCGGCGCTGCTGACCAGCTACGAGAATTACCAGAACCTGCGCGCAGTGATGTGGCCGGAGTGGGAGAAGCGTGGCCTGCCCGAGGCGCTGCTGTTCGGCATCATGGCCAAGGAATCCAACGGTCGCGTGCATGCGTCCTCGCGCGCCGGCGCCGCCGGCCTGATGCAGTTCATGCCGGCCACCGGCCGCCGCTTCGGCCTCGGCCCGGACGGCACCGGCTTCGATACCCGTTTCGACGCGCGCAGCGCCGCTGAAGCCAGTGCCAGCTACCTCAACGAGCGCCTGCGCGAGCTGAACAACAACGTGGAAATGTCGGTGGCCGCCTACAACGGTGGCGAAGGCCGTGCCGCGCGCGTGTTCAAGCAGAGCGCTGGCCAGAGCTTCTGGACCGACAGCGTCTACAACCAGTTCCCGGGCGAGACCAAGGACTACGTGCCGATGGTGATCGCCGCCGCCTGGATCTTCCTGCACCCGCAGCAGTACGGCGTGGAGTTCCCGAAGATCAGCGCGCAGCCGGCCACGCTGCGCCTGGCCAAGTCCACCACCATCTACGAACTGACCATCTGCCTGGGCAGCCACGGTACGCGCGATGGCTACATGCGCGCGCTGCGCAACCTCAACCCGCGCTATGAAGCCGATGGCTGGATTCCGGCCGGCACGCTGATCAACGCTACCACCCGCATCGCTGGCCTGTACCAGCGCAACTGTGTCAGTGGCCCGCGTGCCGATCTGGCCCGCACCCTGATCACCGCCGATCTGAATGCGGCGATCAAGCGCCCGACCGCAGCCAGCTATACCGGCAGCGTGGCGGTGGGCGGTGTGGTGCCGGTGGCCGACGCGGCGGCATCCACCAGCGTGCCGACCGCGTCGG
>DQIG01000072.1:1154-5462 GCA_003525885.1 Stenotrophomonas sp. | reverse complement strand
GCCGGTGGCCGGCGGTTCGCTGCCCGGCACCGGTACTCCGCCGACGCCGGGTGCACGCCCGGCCGAAGGCGCGGTGGTGCCGCTGTACCGCGTGGAAACCGCGGCCTACGCCGTGGTGCCGCCGCTGCTGCGCGAGACCTCGCTGGCCAGCCTTGGTACCTTCCACGAACGCCAGGGCGAGCAGCGCCTGCTGTACAACCAGGGCGCATTCCGCACCGCCTGGGGCCGGTTGGTGGGGCAGAGCAGCGAGATCCGCTGGAAGGGCGATGCACAGCCCGGCTTCGATGGCGACGTGATGGGCCTGCAGGCCGGTCTCGATGTGTGGGCTGCGGCGTCCGACAATCATCGCAACCAGATCGGCGTGTTCGTCGGCCGCACCCGCGCGCAGGGCAAGACCACCGGTCTGGCACTGGGCTGGGAGAACGTACAGGTGGGACAGAACCGCCTGGACGACAAGCACGTCGGCGTGTACTGGACGTTCACCGACAGCAGCGGTGGCTACATCGACGCCGTGGCGATGCAGAGCCGCTACGACGGCCGCGTGCGTTCCTCGCGCGGGCTTGGCTTCGGCCTGAGCGGCGACGGCACCAGCGTGTCAGTGGAGGCCGGCAAGCCACTGCTGCACTTCGGGCAGTCCGCATGGTGGCTGGAACCGCAGGTGCAGGTGGTCTGGCAACGCACCTCGCTGGACGACCGCCGCGATGAGGTGTCGAGCGTGCGTTTCGGCAACGACAACGCCTGGACCGGCCGCATCGGCCTGCGCCTGGCCGGTGATTACCAGCTGGCCGACAACGGCTGGCAGCCGTATTTCAAGCTCAATTACTGGCATGGCCGCTCCGGCGAGGACCGCGTTGGCTTCGACAACGACACGATCATCAATTCGCAGCGCTCACGCGCGCTCGAAGCCGGTGTGGGTGTGGTCGGGCGCTTCAACCGCACCATCAGTGCGTACGCGGTGGCCGACTACACCCGCGAACTGGGCGGTGACCGCGACGAGAAGCGCCGCATCATCGAAGGCAACATCGGCCTGCGCGCGGATTGGTAGCGGCGTCGCGCTCTGGGTGGGCCCTGCTCTGGTGGGTGCCGACCTTGGTCGGCACAGAACTCACCGACACCATGACCCCGCTCTGGTAGGTGCCGACCTTGGTCGGCACGAATCCCACCCACGCCATGACCTTGCCCTGGTAGGTGCCGACCTTGGTCGCCACAGAACCCACCGACACCGCGACCTCCGCGCAGCCGAGCATAGGCTCGGCTCTACAACAGCGGAGCGCACGCATCCGGCTCCATCAGCGCCCCGGCATGATCGGCCAACACCACCACCGCATGCAGCAACCCTTCCTCCACCTGCGGGGGACACTGCGCCGCCGCATCCTCCATCTCGCGTGCCGACTGTGCGGCCAGCAACCACCACCGCAGGCGGACAAGGCGGCAAGGCAGCGCGTCGCCTCGGCCAGTTCCCGACCGCGAGCCTCGCTGAGTTGCCGCTCGCGCCATGCCTGGCCGTCGGCCCCGTGGCTGTGTGCGATGCCGCGCAACCTGGCGAAGAACGCCGACGGCGGCGCCTGTTCGTTGACTTCGGCGAGCGCATCTTCCAGCGATTCGGCGGCGGTAGTGGACAGCTGCAGGCCGGGCAGTGCTGCACCGAGCAGTGCCTGCAGGCGTGGATAGGTGGGGTAGGGCGTGTTCATGGCGGCAACCTCACAGGGCAAGGCCACCTGCGGGATGCAAGGTGGCGGGCGGTGCGGGTTGGCGTACCGGTGAAGCTACCCAAAGGAAACGAAGCCGGTGGATCGGGAGGATCCCCACGCACCGCCCGCCGCAGAACGACAGACGGTGCAGTATTCGAGCCCGCGACATGGTCGCAAGCGCGCCTTTAGGTAGCTTCATTCAGGACGCCAATCCCGGTCAGCGCAGGAAGCGCCGACGGGACCACCTTGGCGCGTTGTACGCCGCGATGACATGGGCAAAGTTGCAATGTTGTGATCGCCTAGCGCCTGCTTTACTGCAGGTCGCGGCAGGGTCAGATACGACAGTTCGCGCGTGGCGCAAGCGATCATGCCCCGGTTATGCTGCGGTCCTGATTCAACGGCAAGGAAGCGTCGCATGCAGGTTCGCAAGGGAGTGCGTCGCATCGGCGCGCTGATGCTCGTGTTACTGGCGACTGGCGCCATGGCCGATACGCCAAGCGCGGTCGAGGTGCCCTCGCCGGAGGCCCAGGCCGAGATCCTCAACCTGCTTGAACGCCAGGCGCTGTATCGCGATCGGGTGGACTGGCCCGCCACCCGCGTACGCCTGCAATCGGCGCAGGGCGATCCCGCGCAACGGCTGGCCGTTCTGCGCGAAGCCATTGCGCTCAGCACCGGCCACCATGGTGCGTGGACCACGACCCAGCGCCAGCGCGAATCCCTCGCGCGTGCGCAGCAGGCCGGCGCCGCCGCCGTGGACCAGGCCAGGGCCGCCGATGCGGTGGATGCGCGCATCGGCTGGGTGGTCATCGAGGGCTATGCCGCCACGCCGGGCGCGACGCCACAGGAAAAATTCCGCCAGGACATCCAGCGTGCCGCGCGGTGGCAGCAGGTCATCCGCAGCAAGGACGACGGCGCGCGCTGTGGCTGGATCGTCGACCTGCGTGACAACGGCGGCGGCACCATGTGGCCGATGCTGCTGGGCATGGCCCCGCTGCTGCGCACCTCGGTGGTGAACAACGAGCACGTCGGCTCGTTCGAAACCGCGCAAGGACCGCAGCGCTGGACGTTGACGGCGACTGCGGTCCAGCTGGCGGGCAGGCCGCTGCTGGACTTCGGCCAGTCCGGCCATGTATTGCGGCAGCCTGGCGCACCGGTGGCGGTGCTGTTCGGGCCCCGCACCGGCAGTTCGGGCGAGGCCTCGGTGCTGGCGTGGCGTGGCCGCTCGCAGACGCGCAGTTTCGGCCAGCCGACCGCGGGTGTCTCCACCGGCAACGTCGTGCACACCCTTGCCGATGGCAGTCGCCTGCTGCTGACCACCAGCGTGATGCGGGACCGCAATGATCGTGGCGATGGCTTGAAGATCGAACCCGACCAGCGCGTCGAGGGTGATGCCGCCACTGTGGCCGCCGCCCAAGCCTGGCTGCTGGCCCAGCCCGCCTGCCAGGGCAACCGGGCATGATCCTGATCGGCCAACAGGAACGGGTGCTGATCGTCGGCCCAACCGAAGCGCACCACTGCCTGCGCTGCCAGACGGAAACCGAGTTCGCCCCGCAGCTGCGCTACAAGATGGCGCGCATCGATCTGCTGTTCGGCTTCACCTACCAGCGCCGCTACGAGCTGGCCTGCACCCGGTGCGAGCACGGCTGGGTGCTCGATACCGAGACCATGGACCAGCAGCTGGGCGGGGTACCGATCCCGTGGCGGCACCGCTTCGGCCTGCCGTTGATGCTGGTAGGGGTCGCCGCGCTGGCGGTGGCAGGATGGATGTGGCGGCACGGATACATCGGTTGAGGACCGGGCCTGTTAAAGTCTGCCCTGCAATCACGTACCGGAACCGACCATGGACCACGACACCCCGTTCGAACCCCTCAACGACCTCGAGGTGCGCCTGCTGCAGGCCCAGGACGGCACGCTGACCGCAGCGCAGTTCCTCGACGGCCTGCTGACCTCGACGGCGTTCGTGCTGCTGGACAAGGCCATTGGCGAAGATGGCGCCTGGGACGAAAGCATCTCGCCGCTGGTGCTGACCAGCGAAAGCGGCGAGCCGATGTTCGCGGTGTTCACCGCGCCCGAGCGCGCTGGCCTGTGGCACGAGCAGCTGCCGCAGTTTGCGCATGCCATGCCGATCGCGGTGCACGCGCTGCTGGCCGGTATCGGCGACGGCGTCGGCCTGGTGCTGAACCCGGGCCTGGACGTGGGCATGGAGATGATTCCCGATGCCGTGGCGCAGCTGAAGCAGCGTGCGGCGGCGATTACCCGCGGCATGGCGCACTGATCCAGGGAATGCCTGGGTGACGGCCAGCGGCCGGCACCAGCCGAGGTGCTGTGGGTGGCCAGCGATGGCAGGCAAGCACATTCGGTTCAATGGAGAGGAGCATCGTGGGCAAGTGCTTTGGCCGATCGTTCTGGGTCTATGAGGCTGGCCTTCTCGTGGTGTTGATGCTGACAGCTGCGGTCATCACTCGGTTCAATCCGGTGCAGACGCTCCGACTAGGGGGATGGTTGTTCCTCTTGATGCAGCCCATCATGCTGGGTGCGCACGCTGTCGACTGCTTCTCGCGCAAGCGCCGCCACTAGGCCGGTGATTGCTTGGAAGGTGCCGGCCAGCGGCCGGCAC
>DQIG01000072.1:0-998 GCA_003525885.1 Stenotrophomonas sp. | reverse complement strand
CCAGCGGCCGGCACTACCCATAGCAGTGCGCGTGGCCGTTGCCGATCAGCGGGCGGCGGCGATGGCTTTCACCCGCGCCTTGGCCAGCGCTTCGCCGATGGCCGGGCCCTTCAGATGGGTGGTATCCAGATCCCGCGCCTGCACTGACAGCGCCGCCTGGTGCAGGCGCTTGAGCGTTTCGCCCTGCGGGTAGTCGGCGTCCTCGAAGCCGAGCCGGCCGCGCTTGTCGGCCTCGCAGCACAGCGCGATGCGCGCCACGCGTTCCGGCCGACGCAGGGCATCACAGCGGCCCAGCAGTTCCAGCACGGTGGCATCGCGCAGTTCGTCGATGCGGTGCACGTTCAAGTGCTCGCGGCACACCGCTTCAGCCAGCTGCTGGTGCTCAGTGGGAATCTTCAACCGCGCGCACAATGCCTTCAGCGGCTTGATGCCGCGCTGTTCGTGCATGATGTGGCGCGGCCATTCCTCCGGCGGGGTCAGACCCTTGCCGAGGTCGTGGGTGAGCGCGGCAAAGCCGACCAGGTCGTCGCCCGGCGCCAGCCTGGCCGCCATGTCGCTGACCATTTCCTGGTGGATGCCGGTATCGACTTCCGGGTGGAATTCAGCACGCTGCGGCACGCCGTACAGCGCTTCCAGCTCGGGCAGGATCGGGCCCAACGCATGCGCATCGTGCAGCGTGCGCAGGAACGCCGAAGGCCGTTCACTGACCAGCGCCTTGCGCAGCTCCTGCCAGACGCGTTCCGGCACCAGCGCGTCCAGCTCGCCACTGGCGGCAACCTCACGCATCAAGGCCATCGTTTCCGGTGCCACGCTGAAGCCCAGCGGTGCGAAGCGCGCCATGAAGCGCGCCGCGCGCAGCACACGCAGCGGATCTTCGACGAAGGCTGGGCCAACGTGGCGCAGCACGCGCTGTTCCAGGTCGCGCACACCGCCATAGGGATCGACCAGCGCGCCGGTGTCTTCGTCACATGCAATCGCGTTGATGGTGAAGTCGCGGC
>DQIG01000071.1:298-13693 GCA_003525885.1 Stenotrophomonas sp. | reverse complement strand
CGCACACGAGCAAGCGGCGACCAAAGCTACATGGACGTACTTGCGCCGTCCCCGCGAACCCACAGTGCCCCGCCATCCCACGGAATGCCGCTCTGGCTCTGGCTTTGGCAGTTGCACTGAGCGGGTGCAGGGCGCCGCCCTGCCCGACCAACCCCTTGATTTCGGGACAATCAGCCATACCCCTTGGCGAGGCCGCACGCGCTGGCGCGGCATTGCACACGGAGCCTTATCGATGACCGAGACCACCCAGACCGAAACCCTTGGCTTCCAGACCGAAGTCAAGCAGCTGCTGCAGCTGATGATCCACTCGCTTTACTCCAACAAGGAAATCTTCCTGCGCGAGCTGGTCTCCAACGCCGCCGATGCCGCCGACAAGCTGCGCTTCGAGGCCCTGACCCAGCCGGCCCTGCTGGAAGGCGACAGCGAACTGCGCGTGCGCGTCAGCTTCGACCCCGCCGCCCACACCATCACCATCGAAGACAACGGCATCGGCATGAGCCGCGCCGAAGCGATTGCCCACCTGGGCACCATCGCCAAGTCGGGCACCGGCGACTTCCTGCGCCAGCTGTCCGGCGACCAGAAGAAGGATTCGCAGCTGATCGGCCAGTTCGGCGTCGGCTTCTACAGCGCCTTCATCGTCGCCGACGAAGTGGAAGTGACCTCGCGCCGCGCCGGCCTGGCTGCAGGCGAAGGCGTGCGCTGGACCTCGCGCGGCGAAGGCGATTTCGACGTCGCCACCGTCGACAAGGCCGAGCGCGGCACCCGCATCGTGCTGCACCTGAAGGATGGCGAGCATGATTTCGCCGATGGCTGGCGCCTGCGCAGCATCCTCAAGAAGTACTCGGACCACATCGGCCTGCCGATCCAGATGCCCAAGGAGGGCGGCGAAGAAGGCGCCGCCAACGAGTGGGAGACCGTCAACCGCGCCAGCGCGCTGTGGACCCGCCCGCGCACCGAGATCAGCGACGCCGAGTACACCGAGTTCTACAAGCACGTGGCACACGACCACAGCGATCCGCTGGCATGGAGCCACAACAAGGTCGAAGGCAAGCTGGAGTACACCTCGCTGCTGTACGTGCCCGGCCGCGCGCCCTTCGACCTGTACCACCGCGACGCGCCCAAGGGCCTGAAGCTGTACGTGCAGCGTGTGTTCGTGATGGACCAGGCCGAGCAGTTCCTGCCGCTGTACCTGCGCTTCATCAAGGGCGTGGTCGATTCCAACGACCTGTCGCTGAACGTCTCGCGCGAGATCCTGCAATCCGGCCCGGTCATCGATTCGATGAAGGCGGCGCTGACCAAGCGCTCGCTGGACATGCTGGAAAAGCTGGCCAACGACAAGCCGGAGCAGTACGCCACGTTCTGGAAGGAATTCGGCCAGGTGCTGAAGGAAGGCCCGGCCGAGGACTACAACAACCGCGAGAAGGTGGCCGGCCTGCTGCGCTTCGCCTCCACCCGCGGCGACGGCGATGCACAGAGCGTGTCGCTGGCCGATTACCTCGGCCGCATGACCGAAGGCCAGGACAAGATCTATTACCTGACCGGCGAGAGCTACAGCCAGGTGCGCAACAGCCCGCACCTGGAAGTGTTCCGCAAGAAGGGCGTGGAAGTGCTGCTGCTGACCGACCGCATCGACGAGTGGCTGATGGGCTACCTGACCGATTTCGACGGCAAGGGCTTCGTCGACATCGCCCGCGGCGACCTCGACCTGGGCGCGCTGGAAAGCGAGGCCGACAAGCAGGAACAGGAAGCCGCGGCCAAGGACAAGCAGGGCCTGGTCGAGCGCCTGAAGACGGTGCTGGGCGATGACGTGGCCGAAGTGCGCGTGTCGCACCGCCTGACCGATTCGCCGGCGGTGCTGGCCATCGGCGAACAGGATCTGGGCCTGCAGATGCGCCAGATCCTGGAAGCCAGCGGGCAGAAGGTGCCGGACAGCAAGCCGGTTCTGGAAATCAATCCGGGCCACCCGCTGATCGCCAAGCTCGATGCCGAAGCCGATGGCGCGCGTTTCGACGATCTGGGCCGGGTGCTGTTCGACCAGGCCGCGCTGGCCGCTGGTGACAGCCTGAAGGATCCGGGTGCCTATGTGGCGCGCCTGAACAAGCTGCTGCTGGAACTGTCGGCCTGATCGACAGGGTGGTCGCCGGGCAGCGCCCGGCGCCACCTTGGTAGATGCCAACCTTGGTTTGCGCCCCAAAAGCGTGCCAACCAAGGTTGGCACCTACCAGGGGCGGCGGTTGGCGCCTACCGAGGCGGGCTGATCAAACCTCGCGATCCAGCAGCGAGCCCAGCATCTGGTCCTGCCGCCGGATCACGGTGGCATTCGCGGCGAAAGCCACCACCTCGGCTTTCGCGGCCAGCAGATCACCCAGCGGCGCGCCGGCATCGGCGCCGGTGGACGTCACCGAGGCCTGCACCCCACCCTGCTCAGCGGCGCCACGCTGCAACTGCAGGCGCTGGGCATCGGGGGTCGCCAGATTGGCCACGTTGTGCGCGGCCACCTGCACGCCCTGCTGGGCCGCGCGCATCCCGCTGAGGGCGATTCCCATCACGTTGTCCATGGCGGTCTCCGGGCCGCACTTCGCAGCCCTCCGGACCGGTTAACGGCCGGCAGGTCGCGACCTTGAGTCCACATCGGCCCGACAGGCCCGAGTGGTAGCATATCCCTCTGATTTCAGCGCCTTTTGCCAATGCTCAGTTTTTTCCGCCGCAAGAAGCCCCAGGATGCCCCCGCAGCGGAGGCACCCAAGACCCAGCACTACTCGGCTGAAGAGCTGGCGGCGGCGTTCCCGTCGGCCGCACCGGTCGAGGACAAAGAGCCAGCACCGGTAGTCGTACCGGCCGAGCCTGCGCCGGTCGAGCCGCCCCCGGCAGCCGTCGTTCCGGTCGCTGTCGAGCCCACCCCGGTGATTCCGGCTCCAGCCGCACCGGTTCCGGCAGCTCCAGCGCCAACGGCGCAGATGGACGTCGCCCCCGTCGCGCCCCCGACCATCGAACCGGCACCCGCACCGCTGCCTGAGCCTACCCAGGCGCTGGCACCGGTCACCGACGACCTGCCCGCCGCCGCCTCGGTCGATGCCGTTCCGGCTGCTGCCGGCAAGCCCGGCTGGCGCGAGCGCCTGCGCAACAGCGTCATCGCGCGCAGCTTCGGTGGCCTGTTCTCGCGCAACCCCAAGCTCGACGACGACCTGCTGGACGAACTGGAAACCGCACTGATCACCGCCGACGTCGGCGTGGGTGCCACCACCGATCTGGTCGAGGGCCTGCGCAAGCGCATGAAGTCGCGCGAGTTCGCCGACGCCAATGCGCTGTTGGCTGCCCTGCGCGCCGAGCTGATCGCGATCCTGCAGCCAGTGGCCAAGCCGCTGGTGATCGACCGCACTGCCAAGCCCTTCGTGGTACTGACCGTCGGCGTCAACGGCGTCGGCAAGACCACCACCATCGGCAAGCTGGCCAAGCGCTTCAAGGATGACGGCCATAGCCTGATGCTGGCTGCCGGCGATACCTTCCGCGCCGCGGCCGTTGCCCAGCTCCAAGCCTGGGGCGAGCGCAACGGCGTGGCCGTGGTCGCGCAGGGGCAGAACGCCGATGCCGCTTCGGTGGCGTTCGACGCGCTGCAGGCCGGCAAGGCCCGTGGCACCTCGGTGCTGATCGCCGATACCGCCGGCCGCCTGCACACCCAGTCCGGCCTGATGAACGAGCTGGGCAAGATCCGCCGTGTGCTCGGCAAGATCGACCCCACCGCACCCCACGAAGTGCTGATGGTGATCGACGGCACCACCGGCCAGAACGCGCTGTCGCAGCTGCGCCAGTTCAATGCCGCGGTGAACGTGACCGGCCTGGTGGTGACCAAGCTGGACGGCACCGCCAAGGGCGGCGTGGTGTTCGCGCTGGCCCGCGAGTTCGGCATTCCGATCCGCTTCGCCGGCATCGGCGAGCGCCCGGAAGACCTGCGCGTCTTCGACCCGGAAGCCTTCGTCGACGCCCTGCTGCCCGAAGCGCTGGGCGCCTGATACACCGCGCAGCCACCACAATCTGGTGCAGCCACCCATGGGGTGGCTCTACCAGGTGGCTGCCCTCCTCGGGAACACCGATGCCCCGCCAGCCGCACGCCAGCGCCGAGACTGCAGAACGGGACGATTTCGTCGCCCGCCTGCTGCACTGGTTCGACGACCACGGCCGCCACGACCTGCCCTGGCAGCACCCGCGCAGCCCTTATCGGGTCTGGCTGTCGGAAATCATGCTGCAGCAGACCCAGGTGGCCACGGTCATCCCGTACTTCCAGCGGTTCCTGCAGCACTTCCCGACCCTGCCCGACCTCGCCGCCGCCAGCAACGACGCGGTGATGGCGCAGTGGGCCGGGCTCGGCTACTACGCCCGCGCACGCAACCTGCATGCCGCCGCAAAACGCTGCGTGGAATTGCATGACGGCGATCTGCCGCGCGATTTCGATGCATTGCATGCGCTGCCCGGCATCGGCCGCAGCACCGCCGGTGCGATTCTCAGCCAGGCCTGGAACGATCCGTTCGCGATTCTCGATGGCAACGTCAAGCGCGTGCTCAGCCGCTACCACGGCATCGAGGGTTTCCCCGGCCTGCCGGCCATCGAGAAGCAGCTGTGGGCGATCGCCGAGGCGCACGTGGCGCAGGTTCCGGCCGGGCGCATGGCCGATTACACCCAGGCGCAGATGGACCTGGGCGCCACCGTATGCAGCCGCGCCAAACCGGCCTGCGTGATCTGTCCGCTGCAGGACGAGTGCGTGGCGCGCCGCGAAGGCCGTACCGCTGAACTACCCACGCCCAAGCCCAGCAAGACCCTGCCCGAGCGCGAAGCCGTGGCCCTGCTGCTGCGCGACGCCCGGCAGCGCGTGCTGCTGCAGAAGCGGCCTGACACCGGCATCTGGGCGCAACTGTGGACGCTGCCGCAGGCCGATGCCGGCAGCGTGCTGCAGGACTGGTTCGATGCGCACGTTGAGGGTTCGCTGGAGGACGCCGAGGAGCTTCCCGTGCTGCAGCACACCTTCAGCCACTACAAGCTGCACCTGCAGGTACTGTCGCGGCAGGTGCACGGCCTGCGCGTGGAAGAACCCACGCTGCGCTGGGTCGCCGCCGACGAACTGCCCGCACTGGGCCTGCCGGCGCCAATCCGCAAACTGCTCGATGGCGCCACGATCAAGGCGCCGAAACGAACTTCCAAGAAACCCCGCAACCACGAGTGAGTGCCATGTCCCGAACCGTCTTCTGCCAGTACGAACAACGCGACGCCGAGGGCCTGGACTTCGTGCCCTACCCCGGCGAACTGGGCCAGCGCATCTTCAGCAACATCGGCAAGCAGGCCTGGGCCGCGTGGCTGGCACACCAGACCATGCTGATCAACGAAAACCGCCTGTCGCCGCGCACCCCGGAACACCGCGCGTTCCTTGAAGGCGAACTGGTCAAGTTCCTGTTCGAGAAGGACGCGGAAAAGCCGGCCGGCTTCACCCCGGAAGCCTGACACGCCGGTAGTTCCGGCCGCTGGCCGGCAACATGGCATCTGCGCGATGCCGGCCAGCGGCCGGCACTACCACGCTACTTCACTTCGTGTTTTCCTCGCGCTCCTGCACCTGCGCCTGGCGCAGCTCCTGCTCGGAGGTACGCAGTGCCTTCACGTCCAGCTTGCGGATGCTGCTGATGAAGCACGGCATGCGCGGACCACCGGTCGGGTCGCGCACCAGCACCTTGTCGAAACGCGACGACACGCGGCCCATGCTGCTGGTCAGCCCGATGGCGGTGGCGTAGGACAGGTCCGGGCACGGGCCGCTCAGTTCCAGCAGGTAAGCCTCGCTCGGTCGGGTCCAGACCGCCAGCGCGCTGTCACCCAGTTCGGTCCAGCCATTGAGGCTGCCGAAGAACTGCATGTCATTCTGGGGCGCGCCGGCGTGGGCACGGTAGAGATCCAGTTTCTCGGTACTGCTGAGCCGGCCGGTGGTCGCGCAGGCGGCCAGCGCCAGGCAGAGTCCAACGATCAGGATCGGGGTCTTCATGGCGATCTCCTCGGGGAACCGTCGCCATCATGCGCCTGGCAGGGCAGTGGCGGCGCGACGACCGGCAGCCCATTCAGTCGCCGGTCGGCGGCTCCTGGCCGGACTACGGTAGTCGCCAACCCTGGTTGGCGTTTGCCCTGTGAGAGCGGCCGACCAAGGTCGGCTTGCACCAGAGCGGGCCCAGCGGCTCAGACGTCGGCGTGGGCCAGTGCGTGCAGGCGACCTTCACGGAGCTCCAGCACCCGGTCCAGGCGCCTAGCCAGGCTGCGGTCGTGGGTGACCAGCACCAGGCTGGTGTGGCGCGCACGGTTGAGTTCCAGCATCAGCTCGAACACGGTGCCAGCGGTACGGTCATCCAGGTTGCCGGTCGGCTCGTCACCGAGCACGCAGGCCGGATGATTGACCAGCGCACGAGCCACGGCTGCTCGCTGGCGCTCACCACCTGACAGCTCGCCGGGCTTGTGGTCCAGGCGATGGCCGAGGCCGACCGCTTCCAGCAGTGCGGTGGCCCGGCTGCTCGCTTCGGCCACCGCGGTGCCGGCCAGCAGCACCGGCATCATCACGTTTTCCAGCGCGGTGAACTCAGGCAGCAGGTGGTGGAACTGGTAGACGAAGCCCAGCGCCTGGTTGCGCAGCAGGCCACGCGCGGTGTCCGACAGCGCCGACATGCGCTGGCCGGTCACGTAGACCTCGCCAGCGGTCGGAATATCCAACCCGCCCAGCAGGTGCAGCAGCGTGCTCTTGCCAGCACCGGAGGCACCGATGATCGCCACGGTTTCGCCGGCGGTCACGGTCAGGTCCAGGCCATCGAACACCGGGGTCTGCATGCGCCCTTCGGCGTAGGTCTTGCCCAGTGCTTCGGCACGGATCACTTCATCGCCGCGATTGAAGACCTTATTCATAACGCAGGGCCTCCGCCGGCTGGGTGCGTGCTGCCCGCCAGGCGGGGTACAGGGTGGCCAGGAAGCTCATCAGCAGCGCGACCACGGTGATCGCCACCACGTCGCCGGTCTGCATGTCGGTCGGCAGGCCGGTGATGTAGTACACATCTTCCGGCAGCAGCTTCACGTTGAACACGCTCTCGATGGCGCCGAGGATGCGTTCCAGGTTGAGGGTCAGGGTAATGCCACCGATCAGGCCGGCCAGCGTGCCGAAGATGCCGATCAGCGAGCCCTGCACCATGAACACCTGCATCACTCCGCCCGGTGTCAGGCCGAGGGTGCGCAGGATGGCGATGTCGGCCTGCTTGTCGGTCACCAGCATCACCTGCGACGACACCAGGTTGAAGGCACCCATGGCGATGATCAGCGACAGCAGGATGCCCATCACCACCTTCTCCATGCGCAGCGAGTGGTACAGGTTGGCGTTCTGCTGGGTCCAGTCACTCACGCGGTAGGCACCACCGAGGCTCTGCGCCAGGTCCACGCCCACTTCCAGCGAGCGGTCCATGTCGTGCAGTTTCAGCCGCACGCCGGTGGCACCATCGCTGCGCAGCACGCGCTCCAGGTCCTGCATGTTGGCAAAGCCGACGCCACGATCGACCTCGTTGTAGCCGGCCTCGAAGATCCCGCTGACGGTGAAGCGTTTCATTCGTGGTACTGCGCCGGCAGGCGTGCCCTGCACTTCGGCGAACGTCACCAGTACCTGGTCGCCCACGTCCACGCCGAGCCAGATCGCCAGCTCCTTGCCCAGCAGCAGGTTGAAGCTGCCCGGCTTGAGGCTGTCATAGCTGCCCTTGGTGACCTTCTTGTCGATCACCGAGACTTTCGGCTCCAGCGCCGGATCGATGCCCTGGATGATCGCACCCTGCACGCGCGGGCCGCTGATCATCGACTGGATCTCGATGTACGGCGCGGCTCCGGCCACGCGCGGGTCCTTGTCGGCAATGTCGACCACGCGCATCCAGTCCGGCATTGGTTCGCCGTCACGGCTGATGGTGGTGTGGGCGGTCATCTGCAGCAGGCGGCTGCGGATTTCCTTCTGGAAACCGCTCATCACCGCCAGGGTGGTGATCAGCACCGTCACACCGAGCGCGATGCCCAGGATCGATGCCATCGAGATGAAGGAGATGAAGCCGTTGCGGCGCTTGGCGCGCAGGTAGCGCAGGCCAATGGCCACGGGGATGGGTTTGAACATGCAGGCACGCCGGTCAATTCAGCTTATGGTGCCATCGACCGGGGCCGACGGGAAACGCCGCGTGCGGCGACGGCCAGTCGCAGTTCACGTCGCTGCCCGGAATCGAGCACATCGGGCCAGAACAGCAGGCGCCGACGGTGCCGATCCTCACGCCAGAGCAACAGCAGCCACGGCCCACGGGCCACCAGCCGTGGCCCATCGACGTCCTGCCCGGCCACCTGCAGTGGCTCGGGATGCGGGGGCAGAAGCACCTGCACGCGTGGCTGGCGCTGGCGCCAGGCCAGCTCGGCCAAGCCGATGCCCCAGACCAGCAACACCGCGGGCATCAACAGCCGTGGCGGCAGATCCGATGCACGCAGCAGCCAGGGTGCGGCCAGCAGCACCGCCAACTGGGCGGCGGCCTGCAGCCGCGAGGGGCGCCACTCAAGGCTTGAGGGCGAGGATCTTCTGCATGAGGGGGATCGCGTGCGCATGCGGGCAGGCCTCATAGCCCATGAACCAGCGCCACAACTTATCGTCCTCGCAATCGAGCAGGAACAGGAAAACCTCGCGCTCTTCGGTCGGCGCAGTGCTCCACTCACGGTCCAGGTAGCGGCCGAACAGCTGGTCCAGTTCGCGCATGCCGCGACGGCAACGCCAGCGCAGCTTCTTCAGCAGAACGTCTTCTTCCATTGTGTTTCTCCAGATACAGCAAAGCCACGCATGGCGTGGCTCTACCGGGGTGATGCATCTACCCTGCGCCGTGTATCAGGCGCGGCGTTCCATCATCAGCTTCTTGATCTCGGCGATCGCCAACGCCGGGTTCAGGCCCTTCGGGCAGGTCCGGGCACAGTTCATGATGGTGTGGCAGCGGTACAGCTTGAACGGATCTTCCAGATCGTCCAGGCGCGCACCGGTGTCCTCATCGCGCGAATCGATGATCCAGCGGTAGGCCTGCAGCAGGATCGCCGGGCCCAGGTAACGCTCGCCGTTCCACCAGTAGCTCGGGCAGCTGGTCGAGCAGCAGGCGCACAGGATGCACTCGTACAGGCCATCCAGCTTCTTGCGGTCTTCCGGCGACTGCAGGCGCTCGCGGTCCGGCGGTGCCGGGGTCTGGGTGCGGATCCACGGCTTGATCGACGCGTACTGCGCATAGAAGTGGGTCAGGTCCGGAACCAGATCCTTGACCACGTTCATGTGCGGCAGCGGGTAGATCGGCACTTCCTTCTTGCCGCAGTCCGAGATGGCTCGGGTGCAGGCCAGGGTGTTGGTGCCGTCGATGTTCATCGCGCACGAACCGCAGATACCTTCGCGGCACGAGCGACGGAAGGTCAGGGTCGGGTCGATCTCGTTCTTGATCTTGATCAGGGCGTCCAGGACCATCGGGCCACAGGCGTCCAGATCAACTTCATAGGTATCGGTACGCGGGTTGCTGTCGTCGTCCGGACTCCAGCGGTAGATCTTGAAGGTGCGCACGTTCTTGCCGCCGTTCTTGACGGGGAAGTGCTTGCCCTTCGTGATCTTGGAATTCTTGGGGAGTGAAAACTCGGCCATGGCTGCTCTCGTTGGCTCAGGCGGCCCGCGCCCTTGGGCGCGGATTGCATGGTAGGCGGGGTCGGATCAGTACACGCGCGGCTTCGGCGGCACCACGGACACGTCGTCGGTCAACGTGTACATGTGCACCGGACGGTAGTCGAAGCTGCACTTGCCCTTCTCGTCGACGCTGACCAGGGTGTGCTTCTGCCAGTTGACGTCGTCGCGGTCCGGATAGTCCTCGTGCGCATGCGCGCCGCGGCTTTCCTTGCGCTGTTCGGCCGAGTTGATCGTCGCCACCGCGTTGAGCAGCAGGTTGTTCAGCTCGTAGGTCTCGATCAGGTCCGAGTTCCAGACCAGCGAACGGTCGGAGACCTTCACGTCCTGGAACGAGTCGAAGATCTTGTCCATCTTCTCGCAGCCTTCCTTCAGCGTCTGGCTGGTGCGGAAGACCGCCGCGTCGGCCTGCATGGTGCGCTGCATGCGATCGCGGATGACCGAGGTCGGGGTATCGCCGTTGGCGTGGCGCAGCTTGTCCAGCAGGCCCAGCGCCTTGTCGCAGGCATCGGCCGGCAGCGGCTTGTGCGATGCGCCCGGCTTGATGGTCTCGGCGCAGCGGTTGGCCACCGCACGGCCGAACACCACCAGGTCCAGCAGCGAGTTCGAGCCCAGGCGGTTGGCGCCGTGCACGGACACGCAGGCCGCTTCGCCGATGGCGTACAGGCCCGGCACCACGGCATTGTCGTTGTCGCCGACCTTCTGCACCACTTCACCGTGGTAGTTGGTCGGGATGCCGCCCATGTTGTAGTGCACGGTCGGAATGACCGGGATCGGCTGCTTGTGCACGTCGACGCCGGCGAAGATGCGGGCGCTTTCAGCGATGCCCGGCAGCTTCTCGTCGATCACGCCCGGGCCGAGGTGGGTCAGGTCGAGCAGGATGTGGTCCTTGTGCTCGCCGACGCCGCGGCCTTCGCGGATCTCGATGGTCATCGAACGGCTGACCACGTCGCGCGAAGCCAGGTCCTTGTAGTGCGGTGCGTAGCGCTCCATGAAGCGCTCGCCGCTGCTGTTGCGCAGGATACCGCCTTCACCGCGGACACCCTCGGTGATCAGGCAGCCGGCGCCGTAGATGCCGGTCGGGTGGAACTGCACGAACTCCATGTCCTGCATGGCGATGCCGGCACGCATGGCCAGGCCGCCACCGTCACCGGTGCAGGTGTGCGCCGAGGTGGCGCTGAAGTAGGCACGGCCGTAGCCACCGGTGGCCAGCACCACGCCCTGGGCGCGGAACAGGTGCAGGGTGCCATCGGACATGTCCAGGGCCAGCACGCCGCGGCAGGCGCCCTCATCGTCGAAGATCAGGTCGAGCGCGAAGTACTCGATCATGAAGCGCGCATCGTGCTTCAGCGACTGCTGGTACAGGGTGTGCAGCATCGCGTGACCGGTACGGTCGGCCGCCGCGCAGGTACGCTGCGCCGCCGGGCCTTCGCCGTACTTGGTGGTCATGCCGCCGAACGGGCGCTGGTAGATCTTGCCTTCGGCGGTACGCGAGAACGGCACGCCGTAGTGTTCGAGCTCGATGATGGCCGGGATGGCCTCACGGCACATGTATTCGATGGCGTCCTGGTCGCCCAGCCAGTCCGAACCCTTGATGGTGTCGAAGAAGTGGTAGCGCCAGTCGTCCTCGCCCATGTTGGCGAGTGCGGCCGAGATACCGCCCTGGGCGGCAACGGTGTGCGAACGGGTCGGGAAGACCTTGGTCAGGCACACGGTCTGCAGGCCCTTGGCGGCCAGGCCGAACGTGGCGCGCAGGCCGGCACCGCCGGCGCCGACCACGACCATGTCGTACTTGTGTTCGGTGATCTTGTAAGCGGACATCTAATCTGGATTCCTGTGTTGGTGCCTGGGCTCAGGCAACGCCGAGGGCGATGCGGCCCACCGCAAACACACTGACGATCATGCCGAGCACGGCGACGAACTTCACCGCGGTCTGCAGCACCAGGGCCAGCAGCGATTCGTGGATGTAGTCTTCCAGCACGACCTGCATGCCGAGCTGCGCGTGCCAGAACATGGCGATCAGCAGGCCGATCAGCGGCACTGCGTTCCACGGCTTGGCCACGGCGGCGGCGGCGGTCGCGTAATCCGAGCCCAGCAGGCTCAGGACGAAGACCAGGAACCAGATGCCCAGCGCCACCAGGGCGGCGGCGGTCAGGCGCTGGTGCACGAAGTGCTCGGTGCCGGTCTTGGCCGAGCCAAGGCCGCGCACGCTCTTCAACGGGGTACGGAACTTGCTCACGCGGCACCTCCGAACATCACATAGGCCCACACCAGCAGGGTGATCACCAGGCTGCCGATGACCGACAGCCAGCTGCTGCGGATGAAGGCGGGGATGCTGAAGCCGATGGCGAAGTCCTGCACCACATGGCGGATGCCATTGCACAGGTGATAGGCGAACGACCATGTCCACGCGAACAGGAACACGCGGCCATACCAGGCCCCGGCATGGCCGGTGAAGCAGTTCCAGGACTCGGGCCCCATCATCAGGGCCAGCAGGCCGGCGGCGATGATGAGGGCACCAACAGACAGAAAGACGCCAGTGGCTCGATGCAGGATCGAGGTGGCCATCTGAATCTGCCAGCGATACACCTGAAGGTGCGGGGAAAGTGGGCGTTGTCTGGTCGCCATTCGCTGGGCTCGTTGTCTCGGCTGGGCGGCACACGGCCGCGTTGGCTCAATGCTGATCAGAAATCGATGCAGCGTCCGTTTTTCTCCCAATCGCCGTACCGCACCGGATCAAGTCCGCCGCGGCCGCCGAATTCCTCTGCCTTTTCCTGTTCCACGGGCACGGGTGCCGCGGGGACCAGCGGGGCTTCAGATTCGTCGTCGGGAGTGGGGGTTGTTTGGCCTATCATGTTCGGTCTCGCAACGCACAAATTTTAGACCTCGTTCACGTGCCTGACAACCTGCCCCCTGCTTTCGTCGGATATCCGCGCCTGCCCGGCCACCAGCTGCTGAGCCTGCAAGGCCCGGATGCGGCTGTCTTTGCCCACGCCCAGTTCAGCAGCGATGTCACTGCCCTGCCCCTGCTTCATTGGCAGTGGAGCGCCTGGCTGAGCGCCAAGGGCCGCACCCTGGCGGTGTTCCAGCTGCTTCGGCTGACGGAAGACCACGTGATGCTGGTGCTGGCTGACGGCGATGCCGATGCGATTGCGTCGCAACTGCAGCGCTTCGTGTTCCGCCGCAAGGTGAAGGTGCTGATGCGTAGCGACCTGGCCGTGGCCGGCGCGTTCACTGCGCCAGAGGCCGCCAGCGGCGCCGCGATTGCGCACACCGCAGGTGATGGCTGGGAGCTGGACCTGGGCAGCGATGCCCTGCCGCGCAGCCTGCGCATCGGCGCCGCTGATGCCTTTGCCGCCGGCAGCGAAACCGATGAGGCCGCTTTCGCCCTGGCCTGGCGCCAGGCCGACCTGCGTTACGGCCTGCCGCGACTGGAAGAAAGCCAGCGCGAAGTGTGGACCCCGCAACAGCTGGGCCTGGACCGCCTGAACGGTTACAGCGTGAAGAAGGGCTGCTATCCGGGCCAGGAAATCGTCGCCCGTACCCACTTCCTCGGCAAGGCCAAGCGCGCGGTGCAGCTGCTGCAGACCGCGGCACCGGCGCAGGCCGGCGATGGCGTGCAGCAGGACGACGCCGCGCTGGGCACGATCGCCAGCGTGGCGGGCGAGCTG
>DQIG01000071.1:0-143 GCA_003525885.1 Stenotrophomonas sp. | reverse complement strand
GCCAGCGTGGCGGGCGAGCTGGCGCTGGCGGTGCTGCCGCTTGAGGCCGGCGACGCCGACCTGCAGGTGGGTGGTGCGGTGGCGCAGCGTGTGCCGCTGCTGGATGGGTTGGCGCGCTGAATCCGGTGGGTGCGGACCGTTGG
>DQIG01000073.1 GCA_003525885.1 Stenotrophomonas sp. | reverse complement strand
GCGGCCGGCACTACCGTCGGGTGGCTACATCCAACCTGGCACCACGAACACCAGCCAGGCCAGCAGCGGCCCAAGCGCCACCACCAGCCCGCTGTAGACCAGGAAGCGGCGGAACAGAGTCTCGCGTTCCTCCTTGGCTGCCGAGGCCACCACCAGTGCGCCGTTGGTCGAGAACGGGCTGACGTCGACGATCGTGGAAGACACCGCCAGCGCACAGATCACGCCGGCCGCGCTGAGGTGCCCCTGCATCAGGAACGGCACGGCCAGTGGAATTGTTGCGCCCAGCACCGCGGCCGATGAGGCGAATGCGGAGACGATGCCGCCGACGTAGCAGACCAGCAGCGCACCCAGCAGCGGAATGCCGATGTCGGACACGCCGTTGCCGATGAAGTCCACCGCGCCGGCATGTTCCAGCACGCCGATGTAGGTCACCACGCCGCAGATCAGCAGTACGGTGGACCAGCTGATACCGTCGACCGCGCCTTTCTGGCTCTGTGGTGACAGCAGCGCCAGCGCCACTGCCACGGTGATCGAGACCAGGCCGACGTTGAGGTTGTAGATCAGTGCCGCCACGCCCAGGCCAAGCAGGCCGATCAGGGTGAACAGCCGCTCGCGGGTCAGGTTCACCGCATCCAGAGCAGCCGGATCATTGGACAGGGTGCCGCCACCGGCAGCAACCAGCGCACCATGGCCTTCGATCGCGAATTGGCGCGACGATGCCTGCGGGCCACCGGCCATCGCCAGCTCGGCATTGCCGATCGTTCCCGCTGCGGTGATCGAGCCACGACGCAGCAGGGCGATGCCACCGAAGGCGAAGAAGCAGATCGTCGCCATCATGAAGTTGAAGCCCAGGCTGGTCAGGAACACCGCCATTTCAGTTACTTCCAGCCCGGCCTTCTGCACCACGCCATTGGTGATGCTGCCGTACACACTGATCGGCGAGAAGCCGCCCGCCTGGGCGCCATGGATGACCAGCAGGCCCATCATCAGCGGATTGATGTTGTACTGCTTGGCAAAGCGCAGGGCGACCGGGCCGATGATCGCGACCGCCGCCGGGCCCAGCGCACCGAAGGCGGTGAGGACCGCGGTGATCACGAACATCACCCACGGAATGGCCACGATATGGCCACGCACCGCTTTCACTGCCCAGTGCACCAGCAGGTCGATGGTGCCGTTCTTCTGCGCGATGGCGAACAGATAGGTGATGCCGACCAGGGTCAGGAACAGATCGCCGGGGAATCCGGCCAGGACCTCCTTGCCCCCCATGTCGACCCACAGTCCGCCGATGATGAAGGCCAGCGCGAAGGCGACGGCACCCATGTTGATCGGCATCGCCGTGGCGACAATGAACATGATCACCAGGCCGATGATCGTTGCGATTTGTGGACTCATGCGCCCTCCCAGACACGTGGCTCACGTACAGCGCGGATGGAGACCCGCCATCCCGGGGTAAGGCGACGTACTGCGTGTTGCGTACTGCTCGAACCCGTTACTGAAGCCGTTCCAGCGCGCTGCGCACCCATGCCGCGGCGCCGTCCAGGCTCTGGAAGTCCTCCACCGCGCGCACCTCGCAGCACGGGTAGGACGGTGCGACCATGCGCGCCAGTGCATTGCCCGGGCCCAGCTGCAGGAACACCCGCGCGCCGCGCTCGAAGGCCTGGCGCATCACCTGCGCCCATTCAATGGTCTGCGCCAGCTGCGCCGACAGGGTGTGCACCGCTGCCGCGCGATCACGTACCGGCCGTGCGTCGATACCGGCCAGCAGCGGCAGGCGCGGGGCCTTCAGCGGCGACGCGTCCAGCGCCGCGGCAAACGGTGCGATCGCCGCTGCCAGCAGCGGTGTGTGTGCTGGAACGTGTACCGGCAGCGGGCGGATGTCCGCACCCTGTGCGCGCGCTGCATCGGCAAGGCCCTGCAACGAGGCGTGCCTGCCGCCGACGATGAAATGATCCTGCCCGTTGGCAATGGCCACGTACGCGCCCTGCGCATCGCAGAGCGACTGCAGGCTGCGGCGGTCCAGGCCGAGCACCGCCTGCAGGCCTGCATCGGCGGGGCTGGCGCTGTCCATCAGCTGCGCGCGGCGTGCGGCGAGGGCCAGGCAGATGGCCGCATCAACACTGCCGGCGATCGCATGCGCGGCCAGTTCACCGATGCTGTAGCCGGCCACCAGCACCGGTGCAGGCACCGCTTCGCGAAGTCCTTGCCAGTGCGCGAGGCTGGCTGCGCACAGCAATGGCTGTGCAAGCGCATTGTCGAAGCGCGCTTCGTCAGCCGCCGCCGCGAACACGTCGCGTCCAAGCACTGCGCTGGTACTTTCCAGCACGTCGCGCGCGGCAGGCAGATCGCGCACGCGCTCGAACATCGCGGCATGCTGCGCACCTTGTCCGGGGCAGAGCAGGGCAAAGCTCATGCGGCCTCCTGCTGCAGCAGGAACCAGCTGCAGGCGAGCAGATCGGCGCTGCCACCGGGGCTCAGGCGGCGTGCGACGAAGCGCTCACCGACGCCGTGAAGGCGAGCCTGCCAACCGACTGCGAAGGCACCGCCGCTTTCCAGAAAGCCACGTGCCTGCTGCTGGGCCCAGTGCAGACCGTCGGCGCCGCCACGGTGCAGCAGGTTGAGGTCGTCGATGTGCGCGACCAGCTGCATCAGGGTCTGGCACAGTGCCGCATCGCGCGGCAGGCCTTCTCCCAATGCACTGCGCAGGGTGGGCACCGCCAGTTCGCGCAGCACCGGGTAACCGGCAGCCGCCTGTTCGCGGACGCCAGGCACACCATGGCGCACGCGTGCCCGCTGCCCTGGGCTCTGCGCATCCAGCGGTGCACCGGCGAAATCGTTGGCCCAGTGCTGCACGCCCAGGCAGGCCTCTGCGGCGGACACGGAACGGCCCTGCTGGCGTCTGCAGCGTGCAGCGGACGCGACCAGCAGGCCGAGGCTGAAGATTGCACCACGATGGGTGTTGATGCCGCCGGTGGCGCGCAGCATCGCGGTTTCGGCGGCAATGCCCTGTGCGCGCAGCCGTGCGAATGGCACATCGTCGGCTCCGGCGAGGGCGATCGCCGCGAAGTAGTGGCGCAGGGCAAACAGGCTGCGCAGGAAGGTGCCGGCATCCATGTCGTCGTGGCTGCCGGTATCGAAGGGGGTAACCAGTCCCGGCTTGGGCGCGCAGGCCAGTTCGGCGTGCAGGCTGGCGATGGCGAGGCGCCCCAGACGCGCGCTGTCCGCGGCCACTGCGGGCCTGGCCACAGGCTGCACAACGGCGTTCATGCGCCCACCCCGGCCGGGGCGAACAGGGACTCGCGCAGTTCCAGGGCGGCACCCTCGGGGCGTTTGACCAGTACCTCACGGCTGCGTCCCGCGTACTCCCGCCAGTTCACTGCAGCGTCGCCGCCCAGGCACAGCTCGCCATCGACCCGCCGGTCGTGCTCGGCTTCCCATGCCTGTAGCCGTGCAGCCAGGGCATCGGCCTGCGCGGTGGCGTCGATCCGCCACAGCAGATCGACGTCCGAGCGGGCATGCACATAGTGCAGGCCACTGAGGAACTGCCACGCGAATGCACCGAATACGCGTGCTGCAGCAATGTCCTGCAGTGCCTGCAGGGGGCGTTGCCAGTCCGGCGCAAGGTCGCCTTCCAGCACGGCCTGCAGCGTCGGTGGCGGCGCGGTGCGCAGCACATCGCGTGCCGGAACGCGCAGGGCCAGGCGCAGTTTGCCCTCGGCCGGCGGCAGCGGCACGCCGAGGCGCAGGCGAGGATCAGCATCGTCGGCGGCACGCCGGGCGACGATCGCTGGCAGACCCTGCGCAAACCAGTCGGCCAAGCGCGGCTCATGCGCGGCGATGTCCGCCTGCCAGCCGGCGTGCGCTGACAACCAGACCAACGTATGGCGGGGCA
>DQIG01000070.1:10662-10909 GCA_003525885.1 Stenotrophomonas sp. | reverse complement strand
CTGGGCGTACTCGGCAGCCTGCGCATCGGCAGCCTGTGGGAAAGCCTGGCGGTGCCTGAACTGCGCCAGCAGGCGCAGGCGCTCGCCACCGGCGTGATCGCAGGAGCCGCGACGGCGATGCCGTAAAATGGGGGCATGGATGTCTCCCACCTGCTTGATGGCCTGAACCCGGCCCAGCGCGAAGCCGTCTCCGCTCCCCCCGGCCACCACCTGGTGCTGGCCGGTGCCGGTTCCGGCAAGACCCGCG
>DQIG01000070.1:783-10514 GCA_003525885.1 Stenotrophomonas sp. | reverse complement strand
GCCGGTTCCGGCAAGACCCGCGTACTCACCCACCGCATCGCCTGGCTGCATGAAGTCGACGGCGTGCCGACCCACGGCATTTTCGCGGTGACCTTCACCAACAAGGCGGCCGGCGAGATGCGCCACCGCATCGACGCCCAGCTGCCCAATGGCAGCCGCGGCATGTGGATCGGCACCTTCCACGGCCTGGCCAACCGCCTGCTGCGCCTGCACTGGCAGGACGCCAAGCTGCCCGAAGGCTTCCAGGTGATGGATTCGGACGACCAGCTGCGGCTGGTCAAGCGCGTGGTGCAGGCGCTGGAACTGGACGACGGCAAGTACCCGGCCAAGCAGATCGCGTGGTGGATCAACGCGCAGAAGGACGAAGGCCGCCGCCCGCAGCACATCCAGCCCGAGCCGCACGATGCGTGGCTGGAAACCATGCGCCAGGCCTACATCGAGTACCAGGCGCGCTGCGACCGCGCAGGCCTGGTCGACTTCGCCGAGCTGCTGCTGCGCGCGCATGAACTGCTGCGCGACAACCCTGCGCTGCTGTCGCACTACCGCGCCCGCTTCCGCGAAATCCTGGTGGACGAGTTCCAGGACACCAATGCCATCCAGTACGCCTTCGTGCGCGTGCTGGCCGGTGATTCCGGCCACGTGTTCGTGGTCGGCGACGATGACCAGGCCATCTACGGCTGGCGCGGTGCCAAGGTCGAGAACGTGCAGGGCTTCCTGCGCGACTTCCCGGGCGCGCAGACCATCCGCCTGGAACAGAACTACCGCTCCACCGCCAACATCCTCGGTGCCGCCAATGCGGTGATCGCGCACAACCCGGATCGCATCGGCAAGCAGCTGTGGACCGACAGCGGCGACGGCGAGCCGATCGACCTGTACGCCGCGTACAACGAGATGGACGAGGCGCGCTACATCGTCGAGCGTGCCCGCCAGTGGGTGCGCGATGGTGGCAGCTACACCGAAGTGGCCGTGCTCTACCGCAGCAACGCGCAGTCGCGCGCGCTGGAAGAGGCGCTGCTGAGCGAACAGGTGCCGTACCGCGTGTACGGCGGCATGCGCTTCTTCGAGCGTGCCGAAATCAAGGATGCGCTGGCCTACCTGCGCCTGCTGTCCAACCGCAACGATGACGCGGCGTTCGAGCGCGCGGTCAACACACCCACCCGTGGCATCGGCGACCGTACGCTGGACGAAGTGCGCCGCGAAGCGCGCGCGCAGGGCATCTCGCTGTGGGAAGCGACCATGCTGGTCACTCAGGGCAGCGCGCTGGCCGCACGTGCGCGCAATGCGCTGGCCGGCTTCCTGGTGCTGGTCAACGAACTGCAGGCGCAGACCCTGCACATGACCCTGGCCGAGCGCGTGGATCACGTACTGGCCCGCTCGCAGCTGCGCGAGCACTGGAGCAAGGAAAGCCGCAACGCGCTGGACTCCGAATCACGTACTGATAACCTCGACGAACTGGTCTCGGTGGCCTCGCGCTTTGTGCGCCGCGCCGACGACATCGAGGAAGTGGGCGAGGACATGGACGAGCTGGTCGCGTTCCTGGCCTATGCCGCGCTGGAGGCCGGCGAGGGTCAGGCGCAGGCGGGCGAGGACGGCGTGCAGCTGATGACCCTGCACTCGGCCAAGGGCCTGGAATTCCCGCTGGTGTTCCTGGCCGGCCTGGAAGAGGGGCTGTTCCCCAGCGCACGCTCGCTGGAGGAAAGCGGACGGCTGGAGGAAGAGCGCCGCCTGGCCTACGTCGGCATCACCCGCGCGCGCCAGAAGTTGGTGCTGAGCTATGCCGAGTCGCGCCGCATCCATGGCCAGGACAACTACAGCCTGCCGTCGCGCTTCCTGCGCGAGATTCCGCGCGAGCTGCTGCACGAAGTGCGCCCGAAGGTGCAGGTCTCGCGGCCGGCCTCGATGGGCGCCAGCCGGGTGATGGGCCATGCCTCGATCGAGGCACCGCCGATCAAGCTCGGCGCGCTGGTCACCCATCCCAAGTTCGGCGAAGGCATGGTGACCGACTACGAAGGCAACGGTGCGCACGCCCGCGTGCAGGTCGAGTTCGCCGACGCCGGCAGCAAGTGGCTGGTGATGGCCTACGCCAACCTGACGGTGATCTGATCACCGTTCAGGGGTCGGATCCCTTTTCCGTTGGAAAAGGGATCCGACCCCGAATAGGCTGCGCTCATGACCCGCAACGTGCTCTTCCTCTGCAGCCAGAACCGCCTGCGCAGCCCCACGGCCGAGCGGGTGTTCGCCGATTGGCCGGGCATCGAGACCGCCTCGGCCGGGCTGCTGGCCGATGCCGAAGAGGTGCTCAGCCCCGAGCTGCTGCAGTGGGCCGACCTGGTGTTCGTGATGGAAAGAGCCCACCGCAACCGCCTGTCCAGCCGCTACAAGGCCTGGTTGAACGGCAAACGGGTGATCTGCCTGGATATCCCCGACGACTACGACTACATGGACCCGGTGCTGGTGGAGCTGCTGAAGCGCAAGGTCACGCCATTCCTGCGTTGACGGGCTGTTGTTCGGCTGCTCTTTCCCACCAGAAGCAGCTGAGCATGGCTCAGCTCTACAATAGGCGGCGACATCTTCCAGGAACGCCTCCATGACCGAACCCACGCTGCACGTCACCGTGAAGTTGAACGCCCGGCTGCAGCCCGAGCATCGCCACGAGCTGTTCGAGGATCCGCTCGACGCGCTGCTGCAGGCGGCGCAGGTGGGCGAGCTCACCGGCGGCGGCACCGCGATGTCCGACCTGGGCGAAGTCGAGTACGGCGATATCGAAGTGGCGCTGGTCGATGCTGATGGCGTACCGAAGCTGATCGATCTGCTGGAACAGCTGGGTGCGCCGAAGGGTTCGCAGCTGCAGGGCGCGGGCGAGGCCAACCGCAGCTTCGGCGTGACCGAGGGCCTGGGCATCTACCTGGATGGCCTGAACCTGCCGGACGAAGTCTACGAGCAGTGCGACTCCAACCACGTATTCGAGCAGCTGTCGGAGAACATCGATGGCCTGGGCGAAATCTGCAGCTGGTGGCAGGGCCCGACCGAGACCGCGCTGTACATGTATGGCGAATCGTTCGAGGCGATGCGTGATGCGATCGCCGGATTCGTGGCCAGCTATCCGCTGTGCCAGAACGCACGCGTGGTGCAGATCGCCTGAGTGCAGGCCTGATGTAGAGCCGAGCCCATGCTCGGCTGCTTTTCCGCCAGTAGCAGCCGAGCATGGGCTCGGCTCTACAGAAGCAGGCTATCGGCCGGCTGACTGCCGGGCGTTGTCGCGCTGGGCAAGATCTTTGCCCAGGTAATAACCGCCGCAGAACAGCACGAAGGCGGCGATGAGGCTCCAAAGAATGATCCTGAGGGGGCCTCGTGATGTCGGCTTGCTGTCCTGCATGCATGTTCTCCTGGCGCGGCCCGATGCCGCCTGGCCAGCATGCTTGGGGGTAAGCGGGCGCGCAAGCCGGCGATGCGCACAGGCCGCTGCTCTGCGCCGGATTGATCCTGCTCAAGGCGCGGCCTGCACACCGGCTGTGTAATGGTGTCGTTCCCATCTGGCAGACCGCCGCGGAGCCCCACCATGTACAAGCGCATCCTGATTGCCACCGACGGGTCCGAGCTGGCCGACAAGGGCCTGGCCAAGGGCCTGGAGCTGGCCAAGGACCTCAATGCCGAGGTCGATATCGTGACTGTCTCCGAGCCGTGGGCCGTCGGCATGTACGACGCCATGGGCTGGAGCGTGGGCTACATGAACAGCCCCGAGTACAAGGCTGACCGCGAGGAGGGCGCGCAGAAGGTGCTGCAGCCGGCGCTGGCCAAGGCCGCCGAGCAGGGCATTACCGCCAATCCGGTGCATGTGCTGGACCGCTATGCGGCCGACGGCATCATCGAGACGGCGGGCGAGCGCAACAGCGACCTGATCGTGATGACCTCGCACGGCCGCCGTGGTGTGACCCGCGTGCTCCTGGGCAGCCAGACCGCCGAAGTGCTGGCACGCAGCACGCTGCCGGTGCTGGTCATCCGCTGATCCACACCCACTGATTCAAGCGTTCCCGGGGAGGGGACCCGACGCCGGCCGCAGGATGCGCGCCGGCGTTGTTTTTTGTGGGGGCCGGCAGGGGCCCATCCACGCATGGCGTGGATCTACTGAATCGAGGGGATCCGACCCCGGTCACCTCACCAGCTGTACAGCTTCCAGTACACCGGCGACACGCCGTCCTTGTCGTTGTCGAAGCGGCCATCACCGTTCTTGTCGTACATGTAGTACGGGGCGCCGCGCGACGGGGTCACCTTGACCATGCGCAGCTGGCCGGACACGCGGTACTCCTCGATGGTGTCACCGTTGTCCATGGTGCGCTTGGAAACATCGGCGCCCTTGACGTCCACCGGGGGAGCACCTGCGCCACCCATGCTGGCGCAGCCAGCGAGCAGGAGCAGGGAAGCCAGCATCAGGGTCTTCATCGGCGGGGGCCTTTGCCTGGATAGAGCCCTGATTATGCCCCATCGCCGGGCGCGTGCCGTGTCGTCGCGGTGCAGGCACGGGCGCGTAGAATCGCCCCATGAGCAGATTAGTCCTGATCGACGGGTCCAGTTACCTGTACCGCGCGTTCCACGCGCTGCCGCCCCTGTCCAATGCACAGGGTGAACCCACCGGCGCGCTGTTCGGCGTGGTCAACATGCTGCGTTCGACGCTGAAGGAACGCCCGGCCTACGTGGCGTTCGTGGTTGATGCGCCCGGCAAGACCTTCCGCGATGACCTGTACGACCAGTACAAGGCCAACCGCCCGCCGATGCCCGATGAGCTGCGCAGCCAGGTCGAGCCGATGTGCCGCATCGTCGAGGCGCTGGGCATCAGCATCCTGCGCATTCCCGGCGTGGAGGCCGACGATGTGATCGGCACGCTGGCCCTGCAGGGCCTGGCGCAGGACCTGAAGGTGACCATTTCCACCGGCGACAAGGACTTCGCCCAGCTGGTGCGCCCGGGCATCGAGCTGGTCAACACCATGACCGGCAGCCGCATGGATTCGGACGCGGCGGTGATGGAGAAGTTCGGCGTGCGCGCCGACCAGATCATCGACCTGCTGGCGCTGATGGGCGACACCGTCGACAACGTGCCGGGCGTGGAGAAGTGCGGGCCGAAGACCGCTGCCAAGTGGCTGGCCGAGTACCAGCACCTGGACGGGGTGATGGCGGCCGCGCCGACCATGAAGGGCAAGATCGGCGAGAACCTGCGCGCGGCGCTGGAGCGCCTGCCACTGAACCGCGAGCTGGTGACCATCCGCACCGACGTGGAGCTGGACGCCAGCCCGACCACGCTGGCCCTGCGCGATCAGGACGTGCCGGAGCTGACCGAGCTGTATACGCGTTATGGCTTCACCCAGGCGCTGAAGGAACTGGGTGCACCGCTGCCCGCACCGGCCGTTGCCAGCGAAGCCACGCCGAGCCTGCGCGGCACCGCCGCCGGCTTCGCCCGTGGCAGCGCCGAGGCGCCAGCCGCTGGCACGCTGGATCCGGCGCTGGCCGCCCCGGGTGAGTACGAGACCGTGCTCACCGGCGAGCAGCTGCAGGCCTGGGTCGAGCGCCTGCAGCAGGCCGAGCTGATCAGCTTCGATACCGAAACCGATGCGCTGGACGCGATGCGCGCGCGCCTGGTCGGCGTCAGCCTGGCGGTCGAGCCGGGCAAGGCGGCCTACATTCCGGTCGGCCACGATTACCCGGGTGCGCCGGCGCAGCTGCCGATGCAGCAGGTGCTCGATGCCCTGCGCCCGGTGCTGCAGGACCCGGCGAAGAAGAAGCTGGGGCAGCACGGCAAGTACGACCTGCATGTACTGCGCCGCCACGGCGTGGAGGTGCAGGGCTACCACGACGACACCATGCTCGAGAGCTTCGTGCTCAACTCCACCGCCACCCGCCACGACATGGATTCGCTGGCCCTGCGCTACCTGGGCTACAGCACCATCAAGTTCGAGGACGTGGCCGGCAAGGGCGCCAAGCAGATTCCGTTCTCGCAGGTGGGCATCGACGAAGCCAGCCGCTATGCGGCCGAGGACGCCGACATCACCCTGCGCCTGCACCGCGCGCTGCAGCCGCAGCTGCTGGCCGTGCCGGCGTTGGACAGCGTGTACCGCGACATCGAGATGCCGCTGGTGCCGGTGCTGACCACGATCGAAGCCAACGGCGTGCGGATCGATACCGATGAACTGCGCCGGCAGAGCCAGGACCTGTCCTCGCGCATGCTGGCCGCGCAGCAGAAGGCCACCGAGCTGGCCGGCCGCAGCTTCAACCTGGATTCGCCCAAGCAGCTGCAGGCGGTGTTGTTCGACGAGCTGAAGCTGCCGGCGGTGGTGAAGACCCCGAAGGGCCAGCCCAGCACCAATGAAGAGGCGCTGGAGGCGATCGCCGACCAGCACGAGCTACCGCGGGTGATCCTCGAGTACCGGGGCCTGGCCAAGCTGCGCAGCACCTACACCGACAAGCTGCCGGAGATGGTCAACCCGGACACCGGCCGGGTGCATACCAGCTACCACCAGTCCGGTGCCGCCACCGGCCGCCTGTCCTCGTCGGACCCGAACCTGCAGAACATCCCGATCCGCACCGAGGACGGCCGCCGCATCCGCCGCGCCTTCGTGGCGCCGGAGGGCTTCCAGCTGCTGGCGGCCGACTATTCGCAGATCGAGCTGCGGATCATGGCTCACCTGTCCGAGGACCCGGGCCTGGTGCGTGCCTTCGAGCAGGGTGCCGATGTGCACCGTGCCACCGCCGCCGAGGTGTTCGGGCGCACGCTGGAGGAAGTGACCCCGAACGAGCGCCGCGCCGCCAAGGCGATCAACTTCGGCCTGATGTACGGCATGAGCGCCTTCGGCCTGGCGCGCAACCTGGGCATCGACCGTGGCCAGGCACAGGACTATGTGGCGCTGTACTTCAGCCGCTATCCGGGCGTGCGCGACTTCATGGAGCGGATGCGCCAGCAGGCCCGTGACCAGGGCTACGTGGAAACCCTGTTCGGCCGCCGCCTGTACCTGAACGACATCCACGCCCGCAACCAGGGCCTGCGAGCCGGTGCCGAGCGCGCGGCGATCAACGCGCCGATGCAGGGCACTGCCGCCGACATCATCAAGCGCGCGATGGTGGATGTGGACCAGTGGCTGCGCGACAGCGGGGCACCGGCACGGATGATCCTGCAGGTGCACGATGAACTGGTCTTCGAAACCGAAAGTAGTTTCGTTGAAGACTTGCGTTTGCAGGTGGTGGAGCGCATGTCGCAAGCGGCCAAACTGCGGGTGCCGCTGGTGGTCGATACGGGCATCGGCAACAACTGGGACGAAGCGCACTGACGGCATTTCAGGCCGAAAACGACGTGAATTTGTTCATGAGTCGGGGGTTTCTGACTCGACCATGAATGTTGCCCCGATTGAAATTCATTAAATGGGGCCCCTTCACGAACCGTTAGTGTTCGGAGTGCTTCTATAACCCTCGACAGGCGCAATGCCTGTTGTGGATCTCTCCCATCCCCTGGAGCAGATCTCGGAACGGGGACTCCTCCCCAAGTGCCCGTTCCCCGGCCCCGTTGACCTCCCCCTGGTCAGCGGGGCTTTTTATTTGTGTCGCCGGAACCTCGGATGGGGTCAGATCCCTTTGCCTGATGGGCAAAGGGATCTGACCCCAGGTGCTAGGCTGGGCCACCGTCCAGCAGGGGAACCCGCAATGCCCGATCTGTTCGCACTGGCGATGCCCTGGTGGGAATTCATCCTGCGAGCGGTGGTGGTGTATGTCGTGGTGCTGGGCATGGTCCGGCTCAGCGGCAAGCGCCCGCTGGGGCAGATCACCCCGTTCGACGTGCTGCTGGTGGTGCTGCTGGGCAATGCGGTGCAGAACGCACTGCTGGGTACCGACACCTCGCTGGGCGGCGGCCTGCTGCTGGCGGCGACCCTGATCCTGCTCAACTACGGCGTGGGCTGGGTGAGCACCCGCAGCCGGCGGGTTGAACGTCTGGTGGAAGGAGAACCGGTAGTGATCGCGCGCGATGGGCGCCTGTTCGACGCCGTTCTGCGTCGCGAACAGGTCACCCGCTCGGATTTCGAGGCCGCGATGCGCCAGCAGGGCTGCCTGGGCGTGGAGGATGTCGAGCTGGCCCTGCTGGAGATCAACGGGCACATCACGATCATCCCCCGGAAGAACACCTGACGGTGTAGCGCCGAGCCCATGCTCGGCGCTACACCCCCGGTCAGGGAGCGCAGTGGGCGTTGCCCGCAGTCGCCTTGCTCTCGTAGTAGGCGAAGCGGTTGCCGTTGTCGACGCCCACCAGATTGCCGTTCTGCAGCAGCTGCAGAACGAAGTCACTGCCAACATCGCGATGCAGGACGATCTGGCCGTCGCGCAGGCTCGCGCGCAGGCGCACGTCCTCGCCACCGGTTTCCACGATGCCGCCATCAAGGAAGCGCAGCTGCGACAGCACGCTGCGTTCGGCGACAAAGCTGCCGCAGGGCAGGGCGGTGGCGGCGATCGGTGCGAGTGCCGCTGCGGTCGCACCGGCAACAACAGCGAGGTCCTTGGCCGGTCCGCAGGACGGCGCATCCGCGCGCTGTGCGCAGGCCAGCTGTAATGCCTCGCGGGCCTGCTGCAGGCGCCCACCGCTCCACAGCGACTTGGCCGCCTCCTCACAGAAGGTCTCGCCGTGCTGCTGGCGGCAAAGGCTGGCCAGCTCATCCAGCTGCGCCGCTGGCAAGGCGGCATCAACCGCATGCCGCAGGCCCAGCAGTGACTCTCCCATCATCTGCGAGGCGACCTTCCTGGCCGTCGCCATGCAGCCTTCGGCATCGAAGGACGGTGATTCCTCCTTGCAGATTTCAGGCATCGGCGGGTCCGTGACCTTCGGTGCTGCTGCATTGGCCTGTTCCTGGTAAGTCTCCAGCAAGCGCATGCAGGCCGCACCCACGCCCTCGGCACACCAGGCGTGCAGCCTCGGCGGCGCGGCTTCCGGCAGGGCCTCCAGGCAGTCGGAAGTGTTCATCACGCAGCCATTGTCGATGGGCTCGGGCATCGCCTTGCAGGTGGCGGCGTGCTCACGCGTGAACTCGCGATAGGGCGTGCTGACCGTGCGGTCGTCGTTCGAGAAGTACCAGTTCTCCAGGCGGCCGGTGGACAGGTTGCCGGTGCCGAGCACGTCTTCCTGGCGGGCGATGCGCAGGTCCTCGGTGGCCTGGTAGGGGCCGGACAGGAAGCCGTGGCCTTCGCTCTCGAGGGTCAGCGTGGTGTTGCCGCTGCTGTCCTTGTAGGTGCCGCAGGCCATCGACTGCGCGGCGGCCGGCAGGCTGGCCGAGGCCAGTACGAGCAAAAGCAGGGCGCGCCAACCCGCGGCGCGGGGGCGGAGGGAAACAGCAGCAGGCATGGGGGTCATCCTTGAAGGAGGCAAAGCAGGACCTGTCCGGTGCAGGGCGCACCACAGGCAGGAGAAGGCGCCCCGCGTCAGGCGTGGCGCCGGAGGCTCAGAGCCAGTCGCGCGGCACCAGATAGTCGGCCAGGCGCGCCTCGGCGCTGCCCGCTTCCGGGGTAAAGCCGTACTCCCAGCGCACCCGGGGCGGCAGGCTCATCAGGATGCTTTCGCTGCGGCCACCGCTCTGCAGACCGAACAGCGTACCGCGGTCATACACCAGGTTGAACTCCACATAGCGGCCGCGACGGTACAGCTGGAACTCGCGTTCGCGCTCGCCGTATACGGCGTCCTTGCGCTGCTGCACGATCGGCAGGTAGGC
>DQIG01000070.1:482-631 GCA_003525885.1 Stenotrophomonas sp. | reverse complement strand
ACGATCGGCAGGTAGGCGTCGAGGAAGCCGTCGCCCACGGCGCGCAGGTAGTCGAAGTCGCGTTCGAAATCGCCGTGCAGGTCATCGAAGAACAGACCGCCGACACCGCGCGTTTCATTGCGGTGGCGCAGGAAGAAGTACTCGTCGCA
>DQIG01000070.1:0-334 GCA_003525885.1 Stenotrophomonas sp. | reverse complement strand
GAAGAAGTACTCGTCGCACCAGCGCTTGTGTGCGGCATAGCGTTCGTCGCCGAACGGCGTGCACAGGTCGCGTGCGACCTGGTGCCAATGCTGCACGTCCTCGTCGAACGGATAGAACGGGGTCAGGTCGAAGCCGCCGCCGAACCAGCTGGCCACCACTTCGCCGTCGCGCTGCGCCTGGAAGAAGCGCACGTTGGCATGGGTGGTCGGCACGTAGGGATTGAGCGGGTGGAATACCAGCGACACGCCGGTGGCGCGCCAGGAGGCGCCGGCCAGTTCCGGGCGGTCGCTCTTGGCGACTTCGCGGCCGACGAAGCTCGACAGGCCGGAATCG
>DQIG01000170.1 GCA_003525885.1 Stenotrophomonas sp. | reverse complement strand
GCCAGCGGCCGGCACTACCGCCCCCGGAGTACAGAGGCAGCGCAATGGGCGCGGGAGCGTGGGTCTACCGCATCAGCCGCGGCTGACCCGGCCGACCGGCGTGTTGCCGCCGTCGCCGAGGAACTTGCGCGGGTTGACCACGTTGCCGTTCTCCCACACCTCGAAGTGCACGTGGGCACCGGTCGAACGGCCGGTGGAACCGGCCTTGGCCACTTCCTGGCCAGCACGGACCAGGTCACCGACCTTCACCACCAGGCGCGAATTGTGCGCGTAGCGGGTGACATAGCCATTGCCGTGGTCGACGTCCACCACGTTGCCGTAGCCGCCCTTCACGCCGGAGAAGCTGACCACGCCTTCGGCCACGGCCATCACCGGGTCACCGACCTTGGCGTGGAAGTCCATGCCCTTGTGGGTGGCGGCACCGCGGCCGAACGGGTCGGCACGGGTGCCGAAGCCGGACGTCACGTAGCTGTTGCGGATCGGCATGCGCGAGGGCACGGCGTTCTGCTGCAGCTGGTGGTCGAACATCAGCGATTCCATCACCGACAACTGGCGACCTGAAGCAGCGAAGCGCTGCTCCAGCACCTGTAAGTCGGCGTTGACGTCCTTGACCGGGATGTCGCTGGTCGGGCCGCCGGCATCGCCGTCACCGAGGCCGGGGGTCTCGTTGAAGTCGAACTCGCCATCTTCCAGCTTGCCCATCTGGGTCAGCCGCTCGCCGAGGGCGTTGAGGCGGGTGGCCTGGGCCTGCAGCTCGCCGAGGCGGGCGGCCAGCGCGTTGACCTGGGTCTGCGCATCGCGCTTGACCTTGGCCAGCTCCGCGTCCTGGCGGTCGACCTTGGCCTGCAGGCGCGAATCATTCAGCGCGCTGGCGCCAATGCCGCCGGCAAGGCCGATAATGCAGCCTACCCCGAGCACGCTGCCCAGCAGGGCACGGGGGCGGTCCTCGAAATAGAACCGCAAACGCGCGATCGGCGACGCCTTGGCCTGTCCTTCACGCGTTTTGATTACGATCTTTTTGAATGCCATCAGTGAGTTTTCATGTCTGAGCCGAAATCCAGCGTTCGCCCCGCGTCAGTGCCGAAACCGGCGCTGGATGCGGTGATGGCGGACAAAAGCGGGAACCCGCTGCGGCGTGCCTTGTGGCTCGACGCGCTGGACCGTCAGTTGCGCCCCCAGTTGCCGCCACCTCTGCGCAGCCGTTGCCGGCTGGCCAATGTGGACGGGGAACACCTCGTTTTTCTCGTCGAGTCCCCGGTCTGGCATGCCAAGTTGCGGCTTGCCGAAGCCCAGTTGCTCGACGCGGCCCGTTCCATCGGGCTGAAGGCCACCAGGGTGACCATCAAGACTGCGTCCACCACTCCCTCACGCTCCCCAGCGATCGACAACCGGAATGGCCCCCACGCAGTTTCAGCCGCCACGCACAAAGGGCTACGCGACGCCTTGGCTTGCCTGCAGGACATTCCCTCGAAGCCGAAGAAACGGTCCTGATGGCAACGGAGCATCCGGCTCCGCTCCCCGTCGCGCGTGTCACCACGGCGTGAAACATTTCGGGGGCCGGGTCGCATCCTAGCTGCCATCCGGGGGCCTGTCGTTAGATTGGAGTTAAAACTTCGTTAAATTCAGGCTTCCGATCCAACAGGTTCACAAAACCGTGACCTTGAACCGGCCTTGACGCCTTCCAAGCACGCTGAATGCGACGCTGGCGCCGGAAACAACAACGCCGCCCTGGCAGGCGGCGTTTTTGTCTTTAAATTCAACAACCTACGGAATCAGGCGTAGGCCGGGGTGGCATATTCCACCGGATCCGGGGTGGCCGGGGAGTCGAAACTGACCCATTCCCAGGCGCTGGCGTCGGCCATCAGGGCCCGCACCAGCTTGTTGTTGAGCGCATGGCCGGACTTGAAGCCCTCATAGGCGCCCAGCACCTGGCCACCGGCCAGGTAGAGGTCGCCGATGGCGTCAAGGATCTTGTGGCGCACGAATTCGTCGGCGTAGCGCAGGCCGTCTTCGTTGAGCACGCGGAACTCGTCCAGCACGATGGCGTTGTCCATCGAACCGCCCAGGCCCAGGTTGCGCTCGCGCATGTATTCCAGGTCGCGCATGAAACCGAAGGTGCGCGCGCGGGAAATTTCCTTGGTGTAGGCCAGCGTCGAGAACTCGATTTCCTGGCGCGACTGCTTGGCCGGGATCATCGGGTGGTCGAACTGGATGGTGAAGCCCAGCTTGTAGCCCTCGTACGGGGTGAAGCGGGCCACCTTGTCGCCCTCGGTCACTTCCACGGACTTCAGCACGCGGATGAAGCGCTTGGGCGCATCCTGTTCCACGATGCCTGCCGACTGCAGCAGGAACACGAACGGGCCGGCCGAACCGTCCATGATCGGCAGCTCGGCCGAAGACAGTTCGACGATGATGTTGTCCACACCCAGGCCGGCCAGCGCCGACATCAGGTGTTCGACGGTCTGGATCTTGGCGTCGTTGCAGGTCAGGCCGGTGCACAGGGTCACTTCGGTGACCAGTTCGGCCTTGGCCGGCACTTCCACGACCGGGTCCAGGTCCACGCGGCGGAACACGATGCCATGGTTGACCGGTGCCGGGCGCAGGGTCATGTAGACCTTGTCACCGCTGTGCAGGCCAACGCCGGTGGCGCGGATCGTGTTCTTGAGGGTGCGTTGCTGGATCATGGGGGATGGACCGGAAGTGACATATTAGATTAACACGCGCACTCCCCTACCCTGGCTGAAACGCCAGTGACAGCCACCGGCAGGACGCACCGGCACGCCGCTGGGAAGCGCGTGAAGCAGGGCGGCCGGGCCCATCCTGGCCCGGCGCCCGCGTTTTCAGGACATGGTGGCGCAACCCGGGGAGGACAACCCCGGGCCGCCCCGCTTAGTCCGCCTGGCGGCGCAGGAAGGCCGGGATGTCCAGGTAATCGTTCGGCAGTTCCGCCGCAGCCGGGGCCGAAGCGGCCGGGGCCGACGGTGCGGAGGCCGCCGCGGTATCGCTGCTGGCACGACGCAGGCCCAGGCCCATGCCGCCCACGGCCTTGGACACGGCATCGCCGCCGTTGTCGAACTCGCCGAACTCCGGCTGGCCGGTGGTGGCATTGCGGACCAGCTTGATCGGCGCACGCTCGCCCGGACGCTGGGTCTTGCTGGCCGAGACGCGGTTCAGGCCGGTGGCCACCACGGTCACGCGCACTTCGTCCTGCATGTCCGGGTCCAGCACGGTGCCGACCACCACGGTGGCGTCTTCGGAAGCGAAGCCATCGATGGTGCGGCCGATCTCGTCGAACTCGGCCATGGTGAAGTCGGCGCCAGCGGTGATGTTGACCAGGATGCCATTGGCACCGGCCAGGTTCACATCGTCCAGCAGCGGGTTCTGGATGGCCGATTCGGCAGCGGCCTGGGCGCGGTCATCGCCACGGGCGGTGCCGGTACCCATCATCGCCAGGCCCATTTCGGACATGACGGTGCGCACGTCGGCGAAGTCGACGTTGATCAGGCCCGGGCGCACGATCAGGTCGGCGATGCCCTGCACGGCACCCTGCAGCACGTCGTTGGCAGCGCGGAAGGCCTGGATCATGGTCGCGTTGCGACCCAGCACGGTGATCAGCTTCTCGTTCGGGATGGTGATCAGCGAGTCGCAGTGCTGGCTCAGTTCCTCGATGCCCTTCAGCGCCACCTGCATGCGGCGACGGCCTTCGAACGGGAACGGCTTGGTGACCACGGCCACGGTCAGGATGCCCATTTCCTTGGCCAGCTGTGCCACCACCGGCGCAGCGCCGGTGCCGGTGCCGCCGCCCATGCCGGCGGTGATGAACACCATGTCCGCGCCCTGCAGCGCGTCCATGATGCGCTCACGGTCTTCCAGCGCGGCCTGGCGGCCGACTTCCGGGTTCGCGCCTGCGCCCAGGCCCTTGGTCACGTTGGTACCCAGCTGCAGCTGCAGCTTGGCACCACAGTTCTTGATGGCCTGCGAGTCGGTGTTGGCGGTGATGAATTCCACGCCGTCCACCGCCGAGTTGACCATGTGCGCCACGGCATTGCCGCCGCCGCCGCCCACGCCAACCACCTTGATCACCGCATTGGGTGCCATCTTCTCGATCAGTTCAAAATGCGCCATGTCCGTGTCCTCGTTGTATCCGCTTTGGCTGGCATGGGCATTCGGGCGTCCTGCCGTCCTGCTGCATGCCGACGTTGCGGCTGTGTGGGTTGTGTGTTGCCGGTGTTGCGTTGTGATGCGGGTACTGCGGGTGTTGCGCCTGGGCGTTGCCCAGGTTTGCGGATTCCGCGTCAGAACTCGCCGCGGAACCAGGTCTTGAGCTTCTTGAACATGCTTCCGGCGCGCCCGGTCGGCAGCGACGGACGCCGCGGGTGCTCGATCTGGCTGCCCATCAGCAGCAGGCCCACGCCAGTGGCGTGCACCGGGTTGCCGACCACTTCGCCCAGGCCGGTGACGTGCTGCGGGATGCCCACGCGCACCGGCATCTGCAGCATTTCCTCGGCCAGTTCGACCACGCCTTCCATCTTCGAAGCGCCGCCGGTCAGCACCATGCCGGCGCGCACCAGTTCCTCGAAGCCGGAGCGGCGCAGTTCGGCCTGCACCATCTCGAAGATTTCCTCGTAGCGGCCCTGCACGGCCTGCGCCAGCGAGTGGCGCGGCATGCGGCGCGGCGGGCGGTCGCCCACCGACGGCACCTGGATGCTCTCCTCGGCCGTGGCCAGCTGGGCCAGGGCGCAGGCATAGCGCACCTTGATCTGCTCGGCTTCCGGGGTCGGCGTGCGCAGCATGTGCGCGATGTCGTTGGTCACGTGGTCGCCGGCGATCGGCAGCGAGGCGGTGTGGCAGATCGCGCCCTGCACGAACACGGCGATGTCGGTGGTACCGGCGCCCATGTCGACCAGCACCACGCCCAGCTCGCGCTCGTCGGCGGTCAGCACCGCCACGCTGGAGGCCAGCGAGGACAGCACCAGGTCGTCCACCTGCAGGCCACAGCGCTGCACGCATTTGCTGATGTTGGCTGCGGCCGACTGCGCGCACACCACCAGGTGGGCATGCACTTCCAGGCGCACGCCGGTCATGCCGACCGGGTTGCGGATGCCTTCCTGCGAATCGTCCAGTACGTACTCACGCGGGATCGCGTGCAGGATCTTCTGGTCGGCCGGGATCGCCACCGCCTTGGCCGCGTCAAGCACGCGATCCAGGTCGCCCCAGGTCACTTCCCCGTCGCGGATCGGCACGATGCCCGGCGAGTTCTTGCACTGGACGTGGTTGCCGGAGATCGAGGCGTACACCGAGCGGATCTCGCAGCCGGCCATCAGCTCGGCTTCCTCCACCGCACGCTGGATCGACTGCACGGTCGATTCGATGTCCACCACCACGCCGCGCTTCAGCCCGCGCGATTCGTGCGAGCCGATGCCGATCACTTCGATCGGGTTGCCCGGCGAATACTCGCCCACCAGCGCCACCACCTTCGAGGTGCCGATGTCCAGGCCAACGATCAGCGATTTGTCACCCTTGCGATTCATGTCCTTTCCTGCGTCCTGCTGGCCGGGGTCGCCGGCGTTTTCGCCGGCGTGGCCGGGGTACCCCAGCTCAGCGTGAAACCATTGGTGTAACGGAGGTCGGCGCGCTCGATCGGCGCGTCCTGACGGTTGAGCTGCGGCAGCACCTTGACGAAGCGCTGCATGCGCGAGCGCGCGTCGTCACGGCCGACCACCACTTCGGTGCCATTGCTCAGCACCAGCGACCAGCTGCCGCGTGCATCCATCGTCACCCGGCGCACGTCGACGCCGGCCGGTGCGAACAATGCACGCGAGTCGCTGTACAGCTTCATCACTTCTTCGGTCTGGCTGTCCGGACCGTCCAGTTCGGGCAGCGCCAGATCAGCCAGCTTCTTCGGCGTGGGGAACAGTTTGCCCTGCTCGGACACCAGTCGATCATTGCCCCAGCGTGCAAACGGCTTGTGCTCGACCAGGGTCACTTCCAGCACATCCGGCCACTGCTTGCGTACCTGCGCGCTCTCCACCCACGGCAGCTTTTCCAGTGCGTCCTGCGCATCCTGCAGCTTGACCGCGAAGAAGCCGGCTCGCGCGTAAGGCAGCAGCACCTGCTGCAGCTGTTCGGCCGGCACGCGCTTGAACTCACCATGCACGCGCAGCTTCGCCAGCGGCCAGCGCTCGGCGCCGACCCAGCCATTGACCACGGCCACCACCGGCAGTGCAACCACCGACAGCGCCAACAGCCAGACGAAGATGCGCAGCACCGCGTTCATGCGTGCGGGGCCTCCAGGGTCTGTTCCAGCACGCGCCACACCAGCTCTTCAAAGCCGATGCCGGCCTGGCGGGCCGCCTTGGGCACCAGCGAATGGCTGGTCATGCCCGGCGCAGTGTTCACTTCCAGCAGGAAGAAACGGCCGCTGGCACGGTCACGCATCACGTCCACGCGGCCCCAGCCACGGCAGCCGGCGGCACGGAACGCGGCCAGCGCGATGCGGCGGATCTCGTCTTCGTCGGCGCCTTCCAGGCCCGGGCACAGGTACTGGGTGTCCTCGGCGATGTACTTGGCGTTGTAGTCGTACCACTGGCCCTTGGGCACGATGCGGATCGACGGCAGCGCGACATCACCGAGGATGGCCACGGTCAGTTCATCGCCAACCACCATCTGCTCCATCAGCAGCTGGCCGTCGTAGCGCGCGGCCAGGGCCACGGCCTCGTCCAGGCCAGCCTCGTCGGTGACCCGGCTGATGCCCACGCTGGAACCTTCGTTGGCCGGCTTGACCACCACCGGCAGGCCCAGTTCGGTGGCCAGCGCATGCACGTTGGACGCATCGACCTTCCTGTACTGCGGGGTCGGCAGGCCCAGCGACAGCCACACCTGCTTGGTGCGGATCTTGTCCATGCTCAGCGCCGAGCCCAGCACGTCCGAGCCTGTATACGGCACGCCGAAAGCGTCCATCAGGCCTTGCACGATGCCATCCTCGCCGCCACCGTTGTGGCCGTGCAGGATGTTGAACACGCGGTCGATGCCACCGGCAGCGAGCGCCCTGGCCAGCGCTGGAATGCCGTCCACGGCGAACGCATCGACGCCGCGCGACTGCAGGGCTTCGAGCACGTTGCGGCCCGAATCCAGCGATACCTCGCGTTCGCTGGAGCTGCCGCCGAGCAGCACGGCGACGCGGCCGAACACGGCCGGGTCGGTCACGCGCAGCGGCGGGAAGGTCAGCGTGCTCACGCCTCGCCCTCCGCCTTGAAACCTTCCACGGCGATATGGCTTGCCACCGCGCCAATGTCACCGGCGCCCATCATCAACAACAGGTCACCGTCCTGCAGTACGTCCGGCAGCACGCTGGCCAGCTCGGCGGCCTTGCCCACCACCACCGGCTCGCTGCGGCCGCGCGCGCGGATGGCGCGGGCCAGCGCATGCGAATCTGCACCGGCGATCGGTTCTTCACCGGCCGGATAGACCTCGCTCAGCACCAGTGCGTCGACGCTGGACAGCACCGCGGCGAACTTGTCGAACTGGTCGCGGGTACGACTGTAGCGGTGCGGCTGGAAGGCCACCACCAGGCGCTTGTCGGCCCAGCCACCGCGGGCGGCGGCGAACACCGCCTCCAGCTCGCTCGGGTGATGGCCGTAGTCGTCGATGATGCGGACCTTTGCACCGCTGGTGGTGGTCACTTCGCCCAGATCGTTGAATCGACGGCCGACACCGGCGAAGCCCTCCAGCGCGCGTGCGATCGCATCCGGTGCCACGCCCAACTGCCAGCCCACCGCAGCGGCGGCCAGCGCGTTGAGCACGTTGTGCCTGCCCGGCAGCGCCAGCACCACTTCCTGGCTGGTGCCCTGCGGCAGGCGCAGGGTGAAGCGCATGCGCGAACCTTCCTGGACCACGTTCTCGGCGCGCACGTCAGCCTGCGGGCTCATGCCGTAGCTCATCACGTGGCGCGGGGTCTTGGCAGCCAACGCCGCCACTTCCGGGTCATCGATGCACAGCACCGCCAGGCCGTAGAACGGCAGGCGCTGCAGGAACTCGGCGAACGCCGCCTGCACGCGGGCAAAGTCGTTGCCGTAGTTTTCCAGGTGGTCGGCGTCAATGTTCGTGATGATCGACATCAGCGGGTTCAGGCGCAGGAAGCTGCCATCGCTTTCGTCGGCCTCGGCCACCAGCCACTGCCCACCGCCCAGCTTGGCGTTGGCGCCGGCGGCCAGCAGCTGGCCACCAATCACGAACGTCGGGTCCAGGCCACCTTCGCTCAGCACCGCAGCGGTCAGGCTGGTGGTGGTGGTCTTGCCATGGGTACCGGCCACGGCGATGCCGCGACGGAAGCGCATCAGCTCGGCCAGCATCGCCGCGCGCGGCATGATCGGAATGCGCTGGCTGCGCGCTTCCATCAGTTCCGGGTTGTCTTCACGGATCGCGCTGGACACCACCACGCAGTCGGTGCCCAGCACGTTGGCTGCAGAGTGGCCGCGCATGATGCGTGCACCCAGGCTGGCCAGGCGGCGGGTTGCGACGTTGTCGGCGTTGTCCGAACCGGACACTTCATAGCCCAGCGTCAACATCACTTCGGCGATACCGCTCATGCCGGTGCCGCCGATGCCGACGAAATGCACGCGCGGGAACGCGCGCACCAGGTCGTTGGTGTCGTGCAGGCGACGGATCATGCGCGGCCTCGCGCAGGGCAGGCGCGGTGGCATGCCTTCTTCATACAGCTTCCTCAAGAATGATATCGGCGATGCGCTCGGCGGCATCGACCTTGGCCAGGGCACGCGCGGCTTGCGCCATCTGCATGCGGCGGGCGGGATTTTCGGACAGATCGCGCAGCAGTGCGGCAATGCCGTCGGCCAGCGTTCCGTCCTGCTTCAGCAAAACCGCTGCGCCGCGCTCGACCAGGTACTCCGCATTGCGGGTCTGGTGATCGTCGACGGCAGCAGGGAATGGCACCAGCACGCTGCCGACACCGACCGCGCACAGCTCGGCCAGCGTGGAAGCGCCGGATCGGCACACGACCAGATCGGCCCAGGCGAAGGCCTCGGCCATGTCGGCGATGAACGGGGTGATTTCAGCCTGCACGCCGGCCTTGGCATACGCCTCGACCGCTTCGGCATGCATCTTCTCGCCGCTCTGGTGACGTACCTGCACCGGCACACTCGTGCCCAGCGCAGCAATCGCCTGCGGTACGCCGGTATTGAGTGCACGCGCGCCCTGGCTGCCACCGACCACCAGCACGCGCAGCGGGCCGTGACGGTCGGCGAAACGCTGTTCCGGCGCTGCAATGGCGGCGATCTCCGCACGCACCGGGTTGCCGACGAACTCCTCGCGCTTGGCGAAGGTGCCCGGGAAACCAGTCAGCAGGCGGCGCGCATAGCGCGACAGGATGCGGTTGGTCAGGCCCGGCGCACGGTTCTGCTCATGCACGATCAGCGGCAGGCCATGCAGGCGCGTGGCCATGCCGCCAGGGCCGGAGGCGAAGCCGCCGAAGGCGACCACCGCGCGTGGCTGGCGCTTGCGGATGATCAGCCCGGCCGCGCGCAGCGCACGCATCAGCCGCCACGGTGCGGCCAGCAGGGCCAGCTTGCCCTTGCCACGCAGGCCGGTGATGGCCAGCGTGTCGATGGCGATGTCGTGCTGCGGCACCAGGCGGGTTTCCATCGCGCCATCGGCGCCCATCCAGGTCACCGGCACGCCACGCTCGCGCAGCACGCGGGCCACGGCCAGGCCGGGGAAGATATGGCCGCCGGTGCCACCGGCCAGGATCATCACCGGGCGCCCACTCTCGATGGCTGCACTCATGACAGCCTCCCGAAGGTGGGTTCGATGCGCGACTGCAGGCGGCTGGTGCCGCGCGCGGCGTTCGCTGCAGCGGGTGCAGATGCAACCGGCTCGGCGCTCATCGGTACGCTGGCGGCCACCGGCGCGGCGGGCTCGTCCATCGGCTCGGCAGCCA
>DQIG01000172.1 GCA_003525885.1 Stenotrophomonas sp. | reverse complement strand
GTCTGCCGGCTATGGCGGGCGGGGCGTGGGGGTCTTGTACCCGCCGGTTCCCAACATCCGGTTTTCGAGCCACGCTCTGCCCGCCACCTTTGCCGGTGGCGGCTTCTGCCTGCATGCACGGAGCACGCCATGACCACGCCACACTCCCCGCCCCCACGCCCCATCCAGGAAGCGCCCTCGACCGCGCCGGCCTTGGACCCCAACAGCCTCGTCGCCATCCTGCACGCCATCGGCGCGGGCGCTGCGGCCGACGGACAGCCCTGGCCCGAGCGGCACCATCTACGCAGTCGGCAGATGGCGTTGTCCGACGCCGACTGCGCGCTCACCGGCCAGCGCATCGTGCAGGAGATCCTGCTGGCGGCCGAGCGCACGCGCCAGAACGGTGAGCCCGAACAGTACGTCGGCGACCGGGTGATGGAGGGGCTGGTGATGGCCGATCTGGCGCTGACCGCCTACATCCACGAGCGGATGCGCCCCAAGGACTGAGCGCGCTTATGGCGCGAAGTTTTTTGCCTGTATGCGGGGTGACGAATGAAGATGCGCGGCCTGGCCGCTGCCGTGGTGTGCATCGCAGTGATCGGCGCGATGTGGATGGAGTGGCCCGAGCCTGCGGGCGATCAGGTGTGGGCCTACCAGAAGCTGCAGCCGGCCGATTACCGTCTGCTGCACAGTGATGCGCGCGGCTTCGTGACCGCGAAGGCCCACGAGGGTTTTGAACTGCATGCGCGCCATGCCGGGGCGACATCCTTCGAGATCCGATGCAAGGGCGTTGTGGTGATGGAGGTGGAGAACGCGCCGTCGCGCGTGCTGATCCGCATGCCCTCCGATGCACGCTGGAGGGCACCGGACATCGAGCGTCTGCGTATCAGCTTCGAGCGGTGGCTGGATCTGCACCAGAGCCAAGGGCGATTGCTGGTGGAAAGCGCGGGGCCTTCGTGGGTTGAGGCGCGGTTTGGGCGCTTCAATGGGCTGGTGCTTGATGAGCAGCGGTGTCTGTTTGGGGCCCCAGGCCGCCGCCAGCCCGATCCAACCAATTACTTCAGCGCTGAAGTGCCATCGTAGGCTGACGCTCACAGTTGCGCTGCGCTTGCACCGCAAGGGGCACGACAACCGCTCAGGGGCCAAACCCCAGTGCCATTGCAACCACTTTTCCATCCCGGATGTAGAAGCATATGTTCGATCCGCCCTCCGAGAACCCACAGGTGCGCTCGACATTGATGCCGCCCAGCGTTGCCTGCTCTGTGTCCCCCTGGCCATACCTACGTGCTGCGCTGGTGGCCTTGGACGCCGGGTCACCCATGGCAACGCCTTTCAGTTTCACGCCCCGCAAGCTCTCGGTTCTACCTGCAGCGGGTTGCCCCGTGCTGATCGATGAAACGCGGATCTCATCGATGGTTCGGAACTCCGGAGCGATGTCAGGGTTGGAGGTAATCAGCACTTCCAATCGGGTAGTTGGATCCAGGTATCTACGCCGTATCAGTCCTGCCGCGTCCACGACCATCTCGCCATCACCGTAGCGGCGCAGGACATCCCGCTCGCTGTAGACATGCGGGATGAAGCTTCCATCGCGGAAGGCTTTCGATACAAAGTCCACGCGTGGATTCCCTGCGGGAAAGCCTGCAGCTGCAGGCAACATACCCAGCGCAATCAAGATGAGTCTGTGTGTCTTCATGACAACTTCGTCCATCCATCTAAAGGAATGATCACAGGACAATTGACCAGCAAGTGAGCATCGGTGACTTCCGGAGCGACTAGGACGGCTCGCCCGAGGCATAGTGCCATGCGCCCGACGATTGGCCGTCGTAACGGCTATCGATGTCCTCCAGCCACACCTTCAGATCCAGCAGAAACCTTGCGTGGTCGAAGTCCTTGAACTTCACCCTGCCCAGTTGCTCCGCCAACTGCTCAAGCAATTCGCGTGAGACATACCGCATCCTCCCCTTCATCGAGAGCGGAACGATGGCCGGCAGGTCAAGCATCACATCCGTATAGAATTCCGCCTTCTTTCGTCGAAACTGCACTCTTCGCTTGAAGTCCAGCTCGGGATCTCAACACACAAAAAGCAAGGCCACACAAGCCACTTCGTTCCCGTAGCTCCTGGACTCGAATGTGGCGGAGCGCTCTACGTAGTGACTTTTGATCCTGCCAACATGCGACTCCCAGTCGCAGTCCGCCGCGAAGCTCAGTTTCATCAGTCCCCGCTCCATGTCAGTGCTGCGCGCGCATCCCGCACCTATTCGAGCAGGTCGTGTAGATCGATGCCAGACGGATTCACCAGGCGCTTCTCGCGACCCACATGGTAAAGCTCGAAGGTGCCTTTCTCTGAATCGATGACACGGGCGCCATCAAGCACCGCCAGAAACCCGAAGACCGCCGAACGGGCAGCTTCACCGGCAACGGCGCGCAACATGTCGACTTCCATAGCGGACAAGCTGTTGAACCATTCGGACCGCGCCAACAGGTCTGGGGCCACCCGACGGCCTGGGGGATACGCCAGGTTCGAGATCGTACTGTCCACGGATGACTCAAGCACATAGCGCTGGATAGCGGATACAAATTCGTCAGCTTTCATGCCACTCCCTCGGCGTTGAAGATGAGCCAGAACACATTCGCCTGTCCGGACCTGCTGCCTCTTGTCCCCGCTCAGCCCGGCTCTCGCAGGCAGTGCGGCACAGCATGAACCCAATCCCGTCCAGACGAGTTCAGATCAAGCGGAACGCTCCCCGCAACACAGATTTTCCGCAACGCCGCCTCCAGCTCGCTGCCGTTGTCAAAGGTTTTCAGTGTCACTGCAATCCCACCAGTGATCCCAAGCTTCCTCTGCGCACTTTCGGAGAGAGACAGCTCAAGCTCCATGCGCCGCAGAGAGATATGCACCAGACCACCATAGCAAGGCTCAAGACCCCCACCGACCTCGATATGGGCGTGCGCCATGCCCAGCTCTTTGTCCTGATCGTCATACGCCTTCGCGTTCTGCAATATCACGTAACGAGACGGATTCGTTGAGCTGTCGGCCAAGCCAACTACGATGCAGTAGTCATCTTCCTCTATGGAAACGACTTCGGCCTTGAATCTGTACATTCCCCGGGCACTCCTGACATGTGGGAAACTCAATGTCTACTCCGCCGCTGTCCTGGTGCCGGTCACAGCACGCAGGGCCGCATCGTTGTCACCCTTCCAGCCCACAAGGTCCCATACGGAATCGACATTCATTCCGGCCCCACGAAGCTCCCGGACCAGTCCGGCCTCCTCTTCCGCGAGGATCCCAGCGGCTTTCATTCGGTGTGCTTCTCTTTCCTGCTCACTCCGTACGAACTCCGGATCGGACATCAGCGTGTCCATCAGCTGCGAGGCGGTGATGCGTTCGCTCATGAGTTGATCTTTCAAAGGAAGCAGCGGCGCAGCAGATGACGCCAACACATCACTCCCACTACGTTCTACACGGGTCCGTAGCTTCAATCGCTTTGATCGCCCTTGCGACTTCATCGTGAGGACTCACTGCTGGCGAAAGGACCATTGGGCCGAGGTTGGATTCAATGGGCGCCGTCTTGTCCAGCGCATCATGCAGAAGAGGCAGCACTGGACGAGATCGACACCCCAGGATCGCCAACATTCTGGACGCGTAGAACCGGCCCACATCCCCATCCACCCTCAGCAGAGAAGCGATCTCTTGCGCGCTGGAAGAACTGGCTTCATCAAGCTGTCGTTCCCCGAGACTCGACAGACATTCAAGCAAGGCGCTCATGCCCAGGGCCCTTCGATCCGCGTTCGGCTGTGCTTTCAGCTCGCGAACCCGCTGGACGACATGCCGGTCCACATCCACGTGGCCAACATCAAGATCGCATCCCCTCATTTGGCGGATGGCCGAGGCCGAAGCAGAACCAGCCTCGATCCTGTGACCATCACCGTCGTCGCTGCTCGCACTGACCGGGCCTACCAGGCCAAGCCAAACAGCGAGGGCAACGCATGCAGCGACGCGTATGGAACCGCTTCGCATCTGAGAATCGGCCCCGTACCGGGTAGCACTCGAGAAAGATGCAGGCACCATTACCACTCCTCTTATCTCCATTTCTCCATGCCAGCCCGCCATCAGTGAACCTGCGCAGGCGCCGCCCGGTTACCTGACGTGCCGCGGAATCGCGCAGGTTGAATCACCTGCGATCGCTCGCTCAAGTCCACGACGATGTCGTCACCCGAGAACGTCAGGCGGAACCGGAACGCGTTGATGTTTCCGATCTCGTTGTAGTCGAAGACAAAGGTGTTGCTGCTCTCCCACCTGCCACCTACCGCTACGGGCAAACCAGAATTGCCGTTGCCCGACACGCGCGGAGTGCCATCCAACCCAACCGGCCGGGACGGTTCGTGGCGGCTGTTCAATTCAAGTTGAAGCTGCGCCACCTCTGCACCCGAGAATGTGAGCATGAGCGATTTCACGCCAAGCGGGTTCTCCGCCAGCACGTACCGCTTGCCTGACACCGTGCGTGCCAGTGGCGGCATGAACGATACCGGCGGGGGTGGTGCTGCCGCGCCGCTCACAGCCGCCGCCAACCGCGCCGTCGCCGATGGATTCTCAGGCAAGGGCTGATCAGACTTGAGGGCAGCAAGAATGAAGGCGCCGATATCGCCGGGTTCGAACGTCCCGCCGGTGAACACGACGACGATATTCTTCTCTGGACTTACGCTGATACGTTGGCCGCCGCGACCATTGGCCTCGAACAGCGACGGCTTCCTGTCCGGCTGCAGCCAAAGACCGTACCCGTACTGCTCGTCGCTACCTTCCAGCTGCGCCTGCGGCCGGACCGCAGCACGCATCCATGCTGCCGGGACGAGTTGCCGGCCTTCCCAACGGCCATCGTTCAACCAGAGGTAGCCCAGCTTGGCCATATCCAGGGGCTCAAGGTGCAGATCGCCCCACCCATACGAAACCCCGTGCCCATCGGCTGGCCAGGCCGCATGGCTGATGCCGAGTGGGCCAAACAACTCGCGACGGGCGAAGTCGAACGCACTCTGACCGGTCGCCTTCGTGATCGCCGCAGAGAGCAGATGCATGCCGCCAGAGCAGTATTCGAAATGGCTGCCGGGCTCGTCGCGCATCGGCAGGTTCAGCATGTACTGGCTCCAGTCACTGCTCTGCCTCATCCGCGACAACGTGATTTCGCCCTGGCTGGCATCGCAGTCCAACCCGGAGGACATCGTCATCAGATGCTCGAGGGTCACGCGCGTCTTCCGCTCGTCCAGATTCGCGATGCCCTGGGCGCCGAAGACCGACGTCAGCGGCTGGTGCAGTTCCAGCGCGTGCTTGCCGATCGCGATGCCCGCCAGCGTGGTGGTAACACTCTTCGTCACCGACGCAACATCGTGGTACTGCCCTTTCTGGAACGGCCAGAAATAGGCATCCACCACCACATAGCCGTTGCGGATGATGGTCAGGCTGTGGATGGGCGTCTGGTGCTCGCGCACGTAGTCGAAGGCGTTGGCCAGCACCTCCGAATCCATCCCTTGCGCTTCCGGGGAGGAATGGCGCCATTCCTGCGTCGGCCAGTAGGGTTCCTCCGCCGCTGCATCGGAAATGCCTGCGTAGCCGGAGGCCACCACGGACATGACGCACGCAGCAACGAGTCGTATCGAATATCGCACGGGATCTCCTGGGCACTGACGGCGGAGGACACTGCGTCGCGTTGCGGGTCTGCCTGGCGCCGTAGAAGGGCACGGGGCAGGCCAGCGCCGATTCTGCCACGGTATTGGGGCGAGTCCATGGCGTTGACGGGGCACCGCTCGCCCCGCCTGCGAGCCCGTCCGTATTTTGTCTGTTCGCCCGATGCTCGATCATCAAGGGCGGCGCCGACGTCATGGGCGGTCCGTACTGACGGAAACCGAGCCGTCATCCCGCATATGGACGTTTACATATGCATCTGGCGGAGGTATCCGATCGATCGATGCCCCTGGGGGGAGAATGTCCCAACTGGTGATCGGGCCGCAGACTGTCCTGTGCACCAATCGGCGACTATCCAACCCTCGCTTGGCAAGCTCGGCCACAACTACTTCAGGAGGCTGGCGGTCGAAGCCCTTGTAGGCTGTGCACGTCTCTCCCGTCTGGCCAATGGGATACGTTGAACTCTCCACCTCATCCCGGCACCCCGGCAGGCCCATGACGAGCGAGAGGGCCATCAGTACTCGAATGCACTGCATTTCAGCTCGCTCCTTTTCTTTACTGCCCTGTTGTACGCCTTGTCTGACGCAAGACCTCCGAGACCACCATCGCAGAGCCGCGCTGCACAGATCATCTGCCTTGGATGTGCATGCTGCCCCCTTTGCGGGCGGAAATACCCTGAGACGCATTGCCGGCAATTCCCGATAGTCCCACGCAGATTACCTGCCGCACCATCAAGCGTCTTTCTGCAGGAATCCAAACATGAGCCTGGCGCTGGTCCACAGCCGTGCCCGCGCCGGGGTCGATGCCCCGCTGGTCCGGGTGGAAGTGCACCTCTCTGGCGGCCTACCCGCCACCCAGATCGTGGGACTGGCCGAAACCAGCGTGCGCGAATCCCGCGAGCGCGTGCGAGCCGCCCTGCTCTGCGCACGCTTCGACTTCCCACAGCGGCGCATCACGTTGAATTTGGCGCCCGCCGACCTGCCCAAGGAAGGTGGTCGCTACGACCTGGCGATTGCCTTAGGCATTCTTGCGGCCAGCGGCCAGGTCGATCCGCAGTCGCTGCTGCAGTACGAATTCCTGGGCGAACTTGGCCTGACCGGTGAACTGCGGCCGGTGGCGGGTGCGCTGCCGGCCGCCATTGCAGCGGCTGACGCCGGGCGCATCCTGGTGGTACCGCCCGGGAATGCTGCGGAGGCCGCACTGGCCGAGCATGCGGATGTGCGCGTGGCGCGTACGTTGCTGGAGTGCTGTGCCGGGCTGGGCAATCCGCGCCTGCTGCCACCCGTGGAGCGCGTGGACACGACGCCGTTGCCCCTGCCCGATCTGGCCGACGTGCGCGGGCAGGCACATGCGCGGCGTGCGTTGGAGGTTGCCGCAGCGGGTGGTCACCATCTTCTGCTGATCGGTAGCCCTGGCTGCGGCAAGACGCTGTTGGCCTCGCGCCTGCCCAGTCTGTTGCCAGACACCGAGGAAGCCGAGGCGTTGCAGCTGGCCGCGATTGCCTCGGTAAGCGGTGAGGGGCTGGACCCACGGCGTTGGCGGCAACGTCCCTTCCGGGCACCGCACCACAGTGCGAGCGCGGCGGCGCTGGTGGGCGGCGGCAATCCGCCCTGCCCCGGTGAGATCTCGCTGGCCCATCACGGTGTCCTTTTCCTCGATGAGCTTCCAGAGTGGAACCGCAGTGCGTTGGAGACTCTGCGAGAGCCGCTGGAATCCGGCCACATCCGCATCGCGCGCGCGGCACGCAGCGTGCAGTATCCGGCGCGATTCCAGCTGGTGGCGGCGATGAACCCCTGCCCCTGTGGCTGGGCGGGCGACCGCAGCAACCGCTGCCTGTGCAGCGACGAGCGCATCAACCGCTATCGTGCGCGCGTCTCTGGCCCGCTGCTGGACCGTATTGACCTGCATATCAGCGTTACGCGCATGGATGCGGTGGAGTTGCGGGAGAGCACGCCGCTGGGTGAGCCCAGTGCTGCAGTACGTGCGCGGGTGGAAGCCGCCCATGCCCGGCAGCAGGCGCGTGGCGGGCTCAATGCGCATCTGCCGCCAGCGGCGCTTCGGGCGTGTACCCGACTGAGCGAGGGCGATCAGGACATGCTTGAACAGGCCATCGAGCGTCTGCAGCTTTCGGCACGGGCGATGCACCGGATTCTGCGGGTGGCGCGCACGATTGCGGATCTGGCGGGTTGTGAAACGATCCAGACCGCGCATCTGGCTGAGGCGATTGGCTATCGGCAGTTGGACCGGGGAAAGCCTTAGAAATGCCGGTCGGGTTGGCTATTGGTAGAGTCGACCGTTGGTCGA
>DQIG01000378.1:9063-9271 GCA_003525885.1 Stenotrophomonas sp. | reverse complement strand
GCCCTCACCCGCGCGTCGCGGGGGGCCAGGGACTGTGCTTCGCGCAATGCGTCGAACGCGCTGTGCCCTGGTGGGCTGATCCACTGCCCTGCACGCTCGGCACGCTCGATCTTCCGCAGATGGTCGCGCAGCTGGCGTTCGCGCTGCGCCGTGCTGATCGCGGGCAGCTGCAATGCCTGTTGTGCCTGCTGCGCGCGCTGCAGGCGCT
>DQIG01000378.1:622-8914 GCA_003525885.1 Stenotrophomonas sp. | reverse complement strand
TGCTGCGCGCGCTGCAGGCGCTGCGTCAATTGCTGCCGGATACCCAGCGAAGCCCCCAGTTCCGCCGCCAGGGCCGCATCGCGTTGCGCCGCATCGAACTGGAAGTCGTCGGCGGATTTCTGGCTGCGTGCGACCACCGCCTGCAGTGCCTGCTCACGCCCGCGCTGCGCATTGGGATCATCGGCGGCCACCGCCAGCACCGCCAGGAAGCCCTTGGCCGCTGCTTCCAGCTGTTGCCGCTGCAACGCGCGCTGCGCCTGCCGCAAGCGCTGGTCCACCGCCCGCGCCAGGGCTTCCTCGCTGGCCGGCAGATCGGCATGGCCAGCATCCAACTGACGGGCACGACGCAGGATCGCGGCCGCCTCGAACAGCTCCCCGCGTCCCGCCAGCGTGCGCGCCTGCAGCAGCAGGTCGCTCAGCGCATCCTCGCGCCCTTCCAGCGCCGGCAGGTTGTCCGGCTGCAGGGCCAGGATGCGCTGGAACAAGGGCAATGCACTGCTGTCGCCATCATCCAGGCGTCCGGCGGCGAACGCGTTGCGCGCCTGTGCCAACAGCGCACCAATACCCGCTCCGGCACTGCGGCGCGCCTGCAACTGGCGGGCGACCGCATCCGCTTCACCCTGGGGCACCTGCAGCTCGCGGGCCAATGCCAGGGCCTGCGCGCTGCCGTCCAGGTCACCAGCCTGCAATCGATCACGCGCCTGTTGCAGCGCTGCCGCGCCGGTACTGGCCAAGCCCTGGCGTGCCTGCGGGCGATCACCGTCCAGCGCCAGCACTGCCTGATAGCGCTCACGCGCACCACTGCCATCGGCATCGCTCAGGCGACCGGCGGCCAATGCACGATCCCCTTCGGCCAGCAGCTGTTCGATCTGCGGCTCATCCCAGAACCAATCGGCCAACGGCTTGCGCAGCAGGACCAGCAGCACGAACACGGCCAGCGCTGCGAGCAGTGCCCAGCGCCAGATCCGGCGCGCATGGCGCGCCTGCAGCCACCACCAACGCCCCTCTCGACGGACGCGGTCCAGCGCAGGATGTTCAGCGCCATGCGGGCGATGCGGGGGCTCGCGTTCCATGCGTGCAGGGTAGCCGGGGCAGCGTGAAGCTCAGCCGAGGCGACGCGCCTCGCTCACGCCCGGCAGCGCATCAAGCTTGCCCAGCAGGGTCGACAGCTGCCCGTAGTCACTCACCTTCAGCCGCAGCCGTAGATGGGCACGGCCACTGTTGCGCACGTTGTCACTGTGGATGTCGAGCACGTAGGCGTCTTCCTGGGCGATCAGGTTGGTGATGTCCTTCAGCAGCCAGCGGCGGTCGACGGCAGTCACCACCACGTCCACTTCGTAGCCACCGCCGGCCTGGCCCCATTCCACCGGCAGGATGCGCTGCGGGCTGGTGGCTGCCAGCCGGGCCAGCGCAGCACAGTCTGCACGATGCACGGTGACACCACGGCTACGGGTCAGGTAGCCGACGATCGGCTCGCCGGCCACCGGCTGGCAGCAGCGTGCCAGCTGCACCAGCAGGTTGCCCACGCCCTGCACAGTGAACTTGGACTTGCCCAGGTTCTCGCGGCGCGCGGTCGGCCGCGGCAGGGTCGGTGCGGGTGCGGGCTGGCTGGCGGCACGCTCCGCTTCCAGCAGCGTACGGCTGACCTGGTTCGGGCCGGTATCGCCCAGCGCCACCTGGATGTACAGGTCATCGACGCTGTCGGCATGGAACTTCTTCGCCGCGACGGCCAGGTCCGAGTGCTGCAGGCCCAGCCGCTTCAGCTCGCGCTCGAGCAGCTCGCGACCGGCCTGCACGTTGCGCGCGCGGTCCAGCTTATGGAACCAACTGCGTACCTTCTCGCGCGATCGGTTGCTGGCCAGGAAGCCGTTGGCCGGCATCAGCCAGTCGCGGCGCGGGTCGGCCTCCTTGCCGGTCAGGATCTCGACGCGGTCGCCGCTGCGCAGGCGATAGGTCAGCGGCACGATACGGCCGTTGACCTTGGCGCCGCGGCAGCGGTGCCCGACCATGGTGTGCACCTGGTAAGCGAAATCGAGCGGCGTAGCGCCCTGCGGCAGGTCCAGCACCTCGTCCTTCGGGCTCAGTGCGTAGACCCGGTCCTCGGTCAGCTCGGCATCGAGCGCCCCGGCCAGTTCATTGCCCTGGCCGTCCTGCGCCTGCTCCAGCAGCTGGCGCATCCAGGTGATCTTGCGATCGAAGGACTTCTCCGCACCCTTGCCGCCTTCCTTGTACTTCCAGTGCGCGGCCACGCCCAGCTCGGCCTGCGAGTGCATTTCATGGGTACGGATCTGCACTTCGATGGTGCGCCCTTCCGGGCCGACCACTGCGGTATGCAGCGAGCGATAGTCGTTGGCCTTGGGCCGGGCGATGTAATCGTCGAACTCGCTCGGCACCGGTGCCCACAACGCATGCACCACGCCCAGCGCCGCATAGCAGGCGGCGACGTCGTCGACCATCACGCGCACCGCACGGATGTCATACAGCTGGTCGAAGGCCAGCCGCTTCTTCTGCATCTTCCGCCAGATGCTGTAGATGTGCTTCGGGCGGCCGCTGACCTCGGCCTTGATGCCCTGGGCGACCAGCTCGCGCGACAACACCTTCTTGACGTTCTCGACGTAGCGCTCGCGGGCGATGCGGGTTTCGTCCACCTCCCGGGCGATGCGGCGGTAGGTTTCCGGTTCCAGGTGACGGAACGCCAGGTCCTCCAGCTCCCACTTCAGCTGCCAGATGCCCAGGCGGTTGGCCAGGGGCGCATGGATGTCGCGGGTCAGCTGGGCCAGCGCGCGGCGCTGCTCCTCGTCCAGCTTGTCGGCCGCACGCATCCTCGCCAGCTGGCGTGCCAGCAGGATCGGCACCACGCGCAGGTCGCGGATGATCGCCAACAGCAGCCGGCGCAGGCCCTCACTGTTGCGCCCAGCCTCACGGCCAGCATGCAGCGCCCACACCGGGTCGGCCGCATCCTGGCCATCGAGCAGACCGATCACCGCCGCCTTGTGGCTGCCCAACGGCAGCTGGTCCAGGCTGGCGCGCAGGCCCGGCAGGTCGAACAGCAATGCTGCCACCACCGCCCCCTCGTCTGCCGAGAGCATCGCCAGCGCATCGAGGGTATCGCCCAGCACCGACCAGGTGGCACGCATCTGGTGGTCGCAGTCCTGCGCTTCCCAATGCTCGCGCAGGGCCTGGCGCAGCGGAGCAGGCAGCACCGCTGCCGAGGGACGGTTCAACAAGGCATCCAGGCCAGGGACGGAAGCGCGGTTCACAGCATCGAGCAGGCAAGACAGAGGCCCCTACACTAGCGCCGGCGCCGTTCAGGGACAATCACCGCGGCCACCATCACCCGGCATGAAGACATACCGCTACACTCGCCAACACACTCAGGAGAGACCCGCCATGCCTTCGATTGCCCTGCGCGTCCGTCCACGGCTGCTGGCCTGTGCCGCCGTGCTGCTGTCCCTGTCCGCGCCTGCGCTGGCCCAGCGCGTGGTGGAGGGCGACCTGCAGCAGCAGATGTCGCCCACCGAGTTCAAGGCCGCCGGCCTGGACAAGCTCAGCGCCGGTGAACTGGCCACGCTCAACCGCTGGCTGCAGGGCAAGGTCGAGGCAGCCACCACCCAGGCCGTCGCCGCAGCGCGCGAAGAAGGCCGCCAGGAAGTGATCAAGAAGAACCGAGGCTTCCTGGACTTCGGCAGCAGCGAACCGATCGAAAGCAACCTTCAAGGCGAATTCCGTGGCTTCAGCCAGGGCCGCCGCTACGTGCTGCAGAACGGCCAGGAGTGGGAGCAGATAGATGCCACGCATTATTCCGGTGGCCGCAAGGAAGCCCCGAGCGTCAGCATGCGCCCGGGCGTGATGGGGGCCTGGTACATGAAGGTGGACGGGGTGAACGTGCAGCCGAAGGTTCGCCGCACCAAGTAACGCCGTAGCGCCCGGGCATTCCGGCCGCGCCGGATCCAAGCCTGGCGGCCATGGTCGCCCGATGGGGCGACCATGGCCCGCGGTCACGCCTGGCGCAGTGCGGTCACCCGCTGCGCCAGCTTCTTCGCCGAGATGCCGGTGCGTGCACCCAGCTCCTGCGCGAACAGCGATACCCGCAGTTCTTCCAGATCCCAGCGCAGGGCCTGCCACTGTGGCCGCTCGCGCAGTCCCTGCTGCTCGCCCGCCTCCAGCGCCTCCAGGAACGGATGCAGTTCCAGCATGCGCGCCTGGTCGCGCGGCGGATCGCGCTTGGCACGCTCGGTGCGCAGGATCATCGCCTTCAGGTAGCGCGGGTACTGCGCGAGCGCGTCGGCCGGCGTATCGCGCAGGAAGCCGGGATGGATCAGGCCGACCAGCTGCGCTTCCATGTCGTCCAGGTTGCCGCGCGCCCAGCCCATCAACGGTGCTTCCAGCATCGGCTTCAGTTCCGCCACCAGGGCCAGGATGGTTTCGGCCAGCTTCAACCGCGACATGGCCTCACCGAACAGGGCCTTGGCCGCATGCTCACGGCGCTGCTCGAAGGCCGCCGCATCGCGGATGTCTTCCAGGCCCTCGGCCAGCACGGCGTTCATCGCCGCATCGACCAGGTCGCCGCGCAGCCGCTCCTGCGATTCGATCGCGGCATACAGCAGGCCGGTCTTGGCACCGACCGGCAGCTGCTTCCGCGCCTGCTTCACCTTCTCGGCCAGGGCGATCTCCAGCAGGCGGCGCACGCCCAGCGGATGGGCCTCCTGCGCCTGCTGCCGATCGGCGAAGATGCGCAGCGCCACGCTGTCGCCCTCGTCCAGCAGCGCCGGATAGGCCGGTACACCGGCTTCGCCGGGCACCTGCAGCGGAACCGGTGTTGCCGGGAACGTACGCAACCCATCGGCCGCCATCTCGCGGCCGGCGCGTGCAGCGAAGGCATCACCGGCACGACCGCCGAACTTCGCGCGCAGTGCGTCCAGATCGCGCGACGTCGCCAGCACCTTGCCGTGCTCGTCGCGCAGCCGCAGGTTCATGTGCAGGTGCGGCTCGATCGAACCGGGCTCGAAATCCAGCGCAGTCACCGTTGCGCCGGTTGCGCGTGACAGGAAACGCGCCAACTCGCCGGTGATGGCATCGGCGCTGGGCTGCGGGAACGCCTCGTAGAACGCGCGACCGAAGTCCGGCGCCGGCACGTAGTTGCGGCGCATCGCCTTGGGCAGGCTGCGGATCAGTGCCGAGGCCTTGTCGGCAACGAAGCCCGGCGCCAGCCAGCCCAGTTGCACCGGGTCCAGCGCGTTGAGCAGGTGCAGCGGCACGTCCAGGGTCACGCCGTCATCGTCGGCACCCGGCTCGAAACGGTAGTGCAGCGGCAACCGCGCCTGGCCCAGCGCCAGGTACTTCGGATAGCGCTCCTGTTCGCTGCCCTCACCCGGTAACAGATCGAGCAGCGACCAGTGCAGGGTCTTTCGCTGTTCCGGCGCCAGCCCCTTCCACCAGGTATCCAGGCCCGCCGCCGAATGGATCTGCGGCGGCACCCGGTCCAGGTACCAGCGGGCCTGCCAGTCCTCGTCGGCAACAATGCCGGCGCGGCGCAGCTTCGCTTCTTCCTCGCGGGCGATCTCCAGCACTTTCTGGTTGTCGGCCACGAAACTGGCGCGGGTGTTGATCTCACCGGTCACCAGCGCCTGGCGCACGAAGATGTCGTGCGCCTCGCCCGGTGCGGTGCGGCCGTAGTGCACCGGCTTCTTCGGCGCCAGCACCAGGCCGAACAGGCTGATCTGCTCCGATGCCAGCACCTGGCCCTGCGCACGCGACCAGTGCGGGTCGAAGTGCTTGCGCAGCAGCAGGTGCGGTAGTTCGGCGATCACCCAGTCCGGCTCGATCGCGGCCAGGGTCATGCCCCACACCTTCTGCGTATCCAGCAGGTTGGCCACCAGCAGCCACGGCGGCGGCCGCTTGGACAGCGCCGAGCCCGGGAACGGCAGGAAACGGCGCTGGCGTGGCGCCTGGAAATCGCCCTTCTCAGTGCGATGGCCAATCTGCGTCGGCAGACCCGCCACCAGCGCGCGGTGCAGGGTCTGGTAGGCGGCGGCACGCACGCGCTCGCTGAAACCGCCGCCAACCGGCGCCTGCTCCTTCTGCGCACGCACGGCCACCGGGGCCGGTGCGGCCTCGGCCTTGCCTTCGCGGGCCAGGCGTGCAGCGCGGTGCAACTGGCCCCGGGTGGCCTTCACTGCGGCGGCATCATCACGCGCCGGCGCCGGCGCGCTGCTGCCGGCCAGCAGCGGCGCCATCGACGCTTCGTTGGCCTCTTCCTTCCAGCCCAGTTCCTCGCACAGCAGGCGCAGCTGGCGATGCAGCTCACGCCACTCGCGCATGCGCAGGAAACCGAGGAAATGACGGCCGCACCAGTCACGCAGCTTGGACTGGGTCAGGTCTTCATGGGCCTGCCGATAGGCATCCCACAGGCGCAGCACACCGACGAACTCGGAGCGCCCATCGGCGAACTGCGCATGCGCGCTGTCGGCTGCACCGCGGGCTTCGGGCGGGCGTTCGCGCGGGTCCTGGATACCCAGGAACGAGGCGATCACCAGCATCGGCCGCAGGCAGCCGGCGGCCTGCGCGGCCACCAGCATGCGCGCCAGCTTCACGTCCACCGGCAGGCGTGCCATCTGCTTGCCGATGGTGGTCATGCGCCGCTCGGCGTCGATCGCGCCCAGTTCGGTCAACTGCTGCCAGCCATCGGCCACCGCGCGCTCGTCCGGCGCTTCCAGGAACGGAAACTCTTCGATGCGGCCCAGGCCCAGCTGCAGCATGCGCAGGATCACCCCGGCCAGGCTGGAGCGGCGGATTTCCGGATCGGTGAACTCCGGCCGCGCCTGGAAATCGGCCTCGGCGTACAGGCGGTAACAGATGCCCTCGGCGATACGACCACAGCGGCCCTTGCGCTGGTTGGCGCTGGCCTGCGAGATCGGCTCGATGTGCAGGCGGTCCAGCTTGTTGCGCGGGCTGTAGCGCTTGACGCGGGCAAAGCCCGGATCGACCACGTAACGGATGCGCGGCACCGTCAGTGAGGTTTCCGCCACGTTGGTGGCCAGCACGATGCGGCGGTTCGGCCCAGGATTGAATACCCGGTCCTGGTCCTGGTTGGACAGGCGCGCGTACAGCGGCAGTACCTCGGTATTGCGGTACTTGCGCCGTTCCAGCGACTGGTGCGCATCGCGGATCTCGCGCTCGCCCGGCAGGAAGATCAGCACGTCGCCACGCGAATCCAGGCGGGTGATCTCGTCGATGGCCGACACGATGGCGTCGTTGACGGTGCGTTCGCCCTGGTCTTCGCCCTCGCCTTCCAGCGCGCGGTAGCGCACTTCCACCGGGTAGGTACGGCCTTCGACGCTGATCACCGGCGCATTGTCGAAATGCTGGGCGAAGCGTTCGGTGTCGATGGTAGCCGAGGTGACGATCAGCTTCAGGTCCGGGCGCTTGCGCAGCAGCTGCTTCAGGTAGCCCAGCAGGAAGTCGATGTTGAGGCTGCGTTCGTGCGCCTCGTCGACGATGATCGTGTCGTAGTTCGACAGCCAGCGGTCACTGGCGATCTCCGCCAGCAGGATGCCGTCGGTCATGAACTTGATGCGGCTGTCTTCGCTGACCTTGTCGTTGAAGCGCACCTGGTAGCCCACCAGCTGGCCCAGTTCGCTCTGCAGTTCCTGCGCCACGCGGCTGGCCACCGCACGTGCGGCAATCCGTCGCGGCTGGGTGCAGCCGATCATGCCAGCCTGGCCACGGCCTGCGGCCAGGCACAGTTTCGGCAGCTGGGTGGTCTTGCCCGAGCCGGTTTCACCAGCGATCACCACGACCTGGTGGTCGCGGATCAGCCCGATGATGGCGTCGGCTTCACGCGCAATCGGCAGCTGCGGGTCCAAAGTGATGGACGGCTGCTGCTGCGCCCGTGTCATCCGGCGCTGCACCGACGCCTGCAAGGCCTGCTCGAAGGTGGCGGCCAGTGCCGCATCCTGTGGCTTGGCCTGGCAACGCGAGAGCATCCCCAGCAAACGGCCCCGGTCGCGGCTCATGGCGCCGTCGATGGCGGCGCGCTGTTGGCGCAGGCGGGGCGATGGATTTTTATCGATAGAGTTCATCAATCGGTTCGTTCAAAACTTTGAAAGCGACCAGTCATCACGACCGGTTTATTGTGAAGGCCAACGATTCCACAAGGAGGAACCCCATGGCGAAGACCAAGAGCACGACCAAGGCCAAGACCGGCAAGCAGAAGCTTGCGGCGGCGGCACCGTCGGCGCCGAACATCGATATCGGGATCACCCAGGGCGACCGCAAGAAGATCGCCGACGG
>DQIG01000378.1:0-412 GCA_003525885.1 Stenotrophomonas sp. | reverse complement strand
ACAACTTCCACTGGAACGTGACCGGGTCGATGTTCAACTCGCTGCACACCATGTTCGAGACGCAGTACACCGAGCAGTGGGCGGCACTGGACGACGTGGCCGAGCGCATCCGCGCGCTGGGCTTCAATGCCCCGGGCTCCTACCGGGAATTCGCTGCGCTGACCTCGATCGCCGAGGAACCGGGCCTGACCGACAGTGCGGACTGGCGGGAAATGGTACGCCAGTTGGTGGTCGCCAACGAAGCGGTCTGCCGTACGGCGCGTGAAGTGCTGGATGTGGCGGCCAAGGGTGACGATGCCCCGACCGAGGATCTGATGACCCAGCGGCTGCAGACCCACGAGAAGTACGCGTGGATGCTGCGCTCCCTGCTCCAGTAAGCGTTTGGGGTTTCCGGCAGGGCTGCGCCCTGCAC
>DQIG01000034.1 GCA_003525885.1 Stenotrophomonas sp. | reverse complement strand
GCCAGCGGCCGGCACTACCTCATCCAAGCGCGTCGGCCCACCACAGTGCGGCCGGTCCCGGCGGCGTGTCGCGGCGCCACAGCAGGTCGCTGTGGATGCGCCGCGGCCAGCCGGGCAGGGTCAGTTCCACCAGCCGGCCACGGTCGTAGCGCTGCACCAGTGCCCGCGGCAGTTCGGCCCAGCCGATGCCGTCCTCGGCCATCTCCATCACCATCAGATAGTCAGTGGCGGTCCACGCCAGGCCGGTGACCACGCGCGATTGATCGACTTCCGCGCTCAGGCGCACCTGCCGGTGCCGCGCAAGCTGTGCGGCAGCGCGACGCCCGGCGCTGGCCAGCGGGTGTTCGCGCGCCACGTACACCGACAACTCGCTGTGATGCGCCAGCGGCCGCGCCACCAGTCCATCGGGATAGCGTTCCTGCCTGGGCAGCAGGCCCAGACCGGCACGACCACTGCCGACCAGCTCCAGCACGTCCTCGCCCTCGGCATCCAGCCATTCCAGTTCGATTTCCGGGAATGCCTCGGCGAAGCGCTGCAGGATCCGTTGCTCAGGATCGAGCTGGTAGACATCGGAAAACACAACGGTCAGGCGCGACTCGACCGGCGCGGCCAGTCGCACGCTCAACTGCTGCAGCCGCGCATCGGCGGCGAGAATTTCCTGGGCATGGCCGAGCACCTGGCGCCCGGCTTCGGTCAGCTGCGGGTAGCGCCCGCTACGGTCGAACAGGCTGACGCCCAGGTCGGCTTCCAGGTGGGCGATGGCGGTGCTGACCGTCGACTGGGTCTTGCGCAGCCGGCGCGCCGCCGCCGAAAACGAGCCGAGCGCGGCCGCTTCCACGAAGGCCTGCAGGGATTCAGGGGAGTAGGGCATTGATCCATCGCTCCTGTCGATGGAATCCATTTTGAATCGACCGTAAAAGGCGATGATACTGGCCGCCGTCGCCCCTGTCAGCGGGGCGTTCCGGATCATCCACGCATCGCGTGGATCTACTGATGGCGGGGCGTGGTCCCCGTCCTGCAAGGAGTTTCACATGTCCCGTACTGTTCCCGCCCGTGGCGCGCTGGTCGCCTGGGCCTGCCTGACCGTGGCGATCGTCGCCGAAGTGGTCGGCACCTCGTTCATGGCCCATGCCGCCCGCGATGGCGGCTGGACCGGTTACCTCATCATGGCCGGCGCCTTGGCGCTGTCCTACTACTTCCTCGCCCTGTCGGTGCGCCGCATCGCGGTCGGTGTCGCCTACGCGGTGTGGGAAGGCCTGGGCTTGACCCTGCTGACCGTGGTTGGCCTGACCGTGTTCGGCGAGAGCCTGTCGCTGCAGCAGCTGGCCGGCCTGGTGCTGGCGGTGGTCGGCATCGTCTGTGTCACCCTCGGGGAGGCGCACTGATGAATACCCTGGCCCTGTTTTTCGTGATCTGCTCTGCGCTGATCGACGTGGCCGCCAACATGATGGTGGCCAAGTCGGAAGGCTTCCGCCGCTGGCGCTGGGGTGTCGGCGCGATCGTCATGGTCTGGATCGCCTTCGCCCTGCTCGGCCAGGCGGTGCGCTACATGGACCTGGCCACCGCCTATGCGATGTGGGGTGCGATCGGCGTGATCGGTACCGCCACCTGCGGTCGCTTGCTGTTCGGCAACCGTCTGCGCCCGATCGGCTGGATCGGCATCGCGCTGGTCACCGTGGCGGTGCTGCTGCTGAGTACTGCGAAGTAGCGCTTCGCTGTGCCAACCAAGGTGGGCACCTACCAGCGCTGAGTCGCTGTGCCAACCAAGGTGGGCACCTACCAGTGCTGAGTCGGTGTGCCAACCCAGGTGGGCGCCGCCAGAGCGTGAGCCGCCACGTGCAAGCACCCCGGGGATGATCTCCCCGGGGCGTTGCCGTTTCTGCAACGGTCAGAAGCGTGCGGTGACGTTCAACCGCGTGGTGCGCCCCGGGCCGGGCATCAGGCTCATCGCCAGCGTATCCATGTAATAGGTGTTGCGCAGGTTGCTGACCACCAGTTCCACCTCGGCTTTCGGAGTGAACTGCCAGCGCGCGTAGAAGTCATAGATCGCGGTCGGCAGGTAGATGTTCTGCAGGCCAGTGGAGCCGGTGGTGTTCCAGGGCTTGTCCAGTTCATGGGTAGGGCCGCTGTTGTAGGTACGCCGGATACCAGTATCCAGGCGGCGATCGAACAGGCGGAAGCCCAGCGTGCTGTGGATCGAGTACTTCGGCGGGTTCTGCGCGTTGACAAACGAGGTGCCAAAGCCGCCGTCCACGCAGTCCGGCGTAGTGTCCAGCTTGCTCCACTTCGCATACGGGTCTTCGCGCAGGCGCTTGGCGGTGGCCGCGTCGCAGGTGCGGGCTCGCTGGTAGTAGCTGGCCGACAGGTCCAGGTAGGCGATGCCGGCGTCATAGCCGGACTGCAGCTCGTAGCCCGACACCGTGTAGTTGTCGACGTTGTCGACGTAGAAGGCCCAGTTGCTGGAATCGAAGCGGCGGGTGATGGCGTTGTCGATATCGTTCTTGAACCAGGCGACCTTGAATGCCAGGCGGTCGCCGTCGCGCCACAGATCCTGCTTCAGCAGGCTGAAGCCGATGTCCCAGGAGCGGTTCTTCTCCGGCTTCAGGTCGGCCACCGGCGCCGAGGTGCTGTTGCCCAGCGTCGACTCGAACAGGCTGGGCATCTTCCAGCCCTGCGCGTACTTCACATAGAAGAACATGTCCTGGTCGAGGTTGAAGCGGGCCTCGGCATAGGGTGCGAAGCCGTGGCCGGAACGGCGGATCGCCGGCTTGTAGCCCCATGCGGTGGGAATCTGCTTGGTGTAGAAACCGTTGGCGCCGCGCGGGTCGGGAATGAAGCCATCGAAGTCGTAGCTCTGGCCCAGCGTGCTGTCGCCATAGGGCGTGGCGCGCAGCGAGTCGTAGGTGTAGTTGCCCTGTGCATCCGGGTACCACTCCTTGTACCAGCCCGGCAGCAGCTGGCCGCCCTTGCTCAGGCGCGCGAAGGTGTAGCGCAGGTCACGCGATTCGCTGACGAAGGCCACGCGGTTGCGGTCGCGGGTGCGGTAGTCGATGAAGCGGCCGCCGGCGGTCAGTGACAGCCAGTC
>DQIG01000249.1:7499-7858 GCA_003525885.1 Stenotrophomonas sp. | reverse complement strand
CCAGCGGCCGGCACTACCGCAAGCAGGACCTGAAAGCGATTACACCCCTGCAAACGCCATTGAATACGTATGCAGGGTGATTCCCGCGAAGAACGCGCTGCCTACCATAGCGGCGACGACAGCGGCCACCGCGTCGCACGTCCACGGATACACCGGGACGCTCACGAATCGATCTGCAACATTGCCTGGGAGGGGAAAATGTTGAACCACAAGCGCAGTGCGCTGAGTCTCGCGCTGGCCGTTGTGCTGGCGCCGACGCTGGCGTCGGCACAGTCCACGCAGAGCACCACCACGCCGGCCGGCACCGCCGCCACCAACCTGGACACGGTGCAGGTCACCGGCATCCGCCGCGGCATCGA
>DQIG01000249.1:0-7280 GCA_003525885.1 Stenotrophomonas sp. | reverse complement strand
GAAGACATCGGCAAGCTGCCCGACGTCAGCATCGCCGAATCCATCTCGCGCCTGCCCGGCCTGGCAGCCCAGCGCGTGGCCGGCCGTGCGCAGGTGATCAGCGTGCGCGGCCTATCGCCGGACTTCGCCACCACCCTGCTCAACGGCCGGGAAGTGGTCAGCACCGGCGACAACCGCGGCGTCGAGTTCGACCAGTACCCGTCCGAGCTGGTCAACGGCGTGACCGTGTACAAGACCCCGGATGCGGCGCTGGTCGGCCAGGGCCTGTCGGGCACCATCGACATGCAGACCGCACGCCCGCTCAGCTTCGGCGAGCGCGTGATCGCGGTCAGCGGCCGCTACCAGAAGAGCTCGCTCGGCCGCGCGGCCAATGTCGACCCGTACGGCAACCGCTTCAGCGCCAGCTATATCGACCAGTTCCTGGACAAGACCCTGGGCATCGCCATCGGCTACGCGCACAGCGACATGCCGATCCAGGAAAACCAGGTTGGGCTGTACGAACCGTGGACCACCGAGCACACCGACAAGGGCGACCGCCCGGGCGTGGGCGCCGGCACCTACTTCTCCGATGGCATCAAGGCGCTGCGCCGCACCGGCAACAACAAGCGCGACGGCGTGATGGCCACGATCCAGTTCCGGCCGAACAACAGCTGGACCAGCACCTTCGATGCGTTCCACACCGAAGCCGAGCAGATCGACACCGCCAACCAGTTCGAGCTGAATCTCAGCAACTACAACGGCAACTACACCCCGGGCCTGCTGGTCAGCAACCCGCAGGTCAACGCCAACGGCTCGTTCACCGGCGGCACCGCCAGCGGCGTGTATCCGCTGGTGCGCGGCATGTACAACAAGCGCAAGGACAAGATCGATGCGTTCGGCTGGAACAACGAGTTCAACTTCGGTGGGGTCAAGCTGGTCGCCGACCTGAACTACTCCAAGGCCACCCGCGATGAGCTGAACCTGGAAAACAACCTGCAGCTGACCCCGATGCCGCAGCTGGATACGGTCGGCGTGTCGATCCGCCAGAACGGCTTCTCGCAGATCAGCCCGGGGCTGAACTATTCCAACCCCGACGCCCTGTTCCTGACCAACACCATCTACGGTTCCGGCTACGGCAAGGTGCCGCAGGTGGAAGACCGCCTGAAGGGTGGCAAGCTGGCCGCCACCATCGCCCTGCCCGAGGCCATCGCCTCGTGGGCGCCGGACATCGACATCGGCGTGAACTACGCCGACCGCCGCAAGGTGAAGACCCAGTCCGAAGGCAACATCCTGCTCGGCGCGCAGGGCGACGCCAACATCGCCTCGGACCTGCAGTACCGTCCGGTCGATCTGAGCTTCGCCGGTCTCGGCACCATCCCGGCCTGGAACGTACCGGCCGCGGTCGGTCGCTACATGACCTTCAACCCGGTCGACAACCTCGACTACCTGATTCCCAAGTCGTGGACGGTGCAGGAAAAGATCACCACCGCATGGGCGCGCCTGAACATCAACACCGACATCGGCGTGGTCGGCGTGCGCGGCAACATCGGCGTGCAGATGCAGCACACCGACCAGAGCTCGGATTCGCGCTACTGGGACAGCTCGCAACCGGCCGGCAGCAACATCCAGCCCTACTCCGCAGGCCGCAAGTACAACGACTGGCTGCCGAGCTTGAACCTGGCCTTCATGTTCCCGCACCAGCAGACGCTGCGCTTCGCCGCCGCCAAGCAGGTCGCGCGCCCGCGCGTGGACCAGATGCGCGCCGGCCTGGAGTTCGGCGTGGACACCGGCACCGGCCGCCCTGGCGGCAGCGGCGGCAATCCGCTGCTGGACCCGTGGCGTGCCACCGCGCTGGACCTGTCCTATGAGAAGTACTTCGGCGAGAAGGCCTACGTGGCTGCCGCGATCTTCTACAAGGACCTGAAGAGCTACGTCTACACCCAGTCGGTCGACAACTACGACTTCACCTCGCTGCTGGGCAGCTACGTGCCGCCGCCGGGCATGACGGCGCCGGTGCTGACCACCGGCACCTTCTCCGCCCCGCAGAACGGCAAGGGCGGCACGTTGAAGGGCCTGGAACTGACCGCATCGTTCCCGCTGGACATGCTGACCGACAGCCTGCGTGGCTTCGGTGTGCAGGCCAGCGCGACCTTCAACAAGAGCGACATCACCATCCTGGATCCGGAAAGCGCGTCCAGCGTGGGCACCGATCCGATCAGCCTGCCCGGCCTGTCCAAACGCGTATACAACTTCACCGCGTACTACGAGCGCAGCGGATTCGAGGCACGGGTGAGCCAGCGCCGTCGTTCGGACTTCATCGGTGAAATCGGCAACTTCAACGGCAACCGCAGCCTGCGCTACGTGGTGGGCGAAAACGTGACCGATGCGCAGGTCAGCTACACCTTCAGCGACAGCAGCGCCCTGCGTGGCCTGACCCTGCTGCTGCAGGGCAGCAACCTGACCAACGAGCCGTACCGCACCTACGCCGGCAGCAAGGACCGCCCGCTGGAATACATCGAGTGGGGCCGCACCTACATGCTGGGCGTGAACTACAAGTTCTGAGGTCGCGCCGGGCCCTGCCCGGCGACCCGGACTCGGTAGTGCCGGCCGCTGGCCGGCAACAGAAAACAGGGAGCAGGACCGGAAACCCGCTGCGCAGGCAGCGGGTTTTCTTTTGCGCGCCGGTAGATCCACGCCATGCGTGGATGCCTTTCGCCGGAAGCCCACCCACAAAAAAGGGACGGGGCGCTTCGGCCCCGTCCCCGCAAGTACCGCCACCGGAGAAAACGGTCAGCTGCGTCGGGCGCAATACATCGCACGCGGCGGCAGCTGGAGTTCATCACCCTGCACCGTGCCCGCATCCGGGCCCGGCACCACCACCTGCTGCCAGTTGCCCGGCGGCAGCGGATGGGTCACCGCCTCGGCCGACAGGTTGAAGGCCAGCAGGAGGGTTTCATCTGCAAGCATACGCTCGAACAGCAGCACTGGCTCGGCGCTTTCGATGAATCTGATGCTGCCATGCAATAGGGTCGGCAGGGTGTGGCGCCACGCCAGGAAGGCCCGGAAAGCCGCCAGGACCGAGAGCGGATCGCGCTCCTGCACGGCCACGGCCGCCGCCCGGTGCTCGGCCGGAATCGGCAGCCACGGCTGGCCGGAAGTGAAACCGGCCAGCGGCGCATCGGTCCACGGCAGCGGGGTACGGCACCCGTCGCGCCCCTTGAAGTTCGGCCAGAAGGTGATGCCGTAGGGGTCCTGCAGGGCCTCGAACGGCACCTCGGCCTCGGCCAGGCCCAGTTCCTCGCCCTGGTACAGGCAGACCGAGCCACGCAGCGAGCACAGCATCGCCACCAGCATCCGCGCCAGACGCGGGTCGGCCGGGTGGCCGCCCCAGCGGCTGACCGCCCGCTCCACGTCGTGATTCGAAACCGCCCAGCACGGCCAGCCTTCGGTCATCACGGCTTCCAGACGCGAGACCGTATCGCGGATGTAGGCCGCGCTGTAGTCGTTCACCAGCAGCTCGAAGCTGTACCCCATGTGCAGGCGGCCGTCGCGGGTGTACTCGGCGGTGGTCGCCAGCGAGTCCTCCGAGGAGATCTCGCCCAGGCTGACCGCCCCCGGGTACTGATCCAGCAGCGCGCGCAGGCGCTCCAGGAACGGCAGGTTTTCCGGCTGGGTGTTGTTGAAGTAGTGGTACTGGTAGGCGTACGGGTTGTCCGGGCTGAAGCCGCGCCCCACCCGCTTGTCGGCAGGCTTGGCCGGGTTGTCGCGCAGTTGTGCGTCGTGGAAGCAGAAGTTGATCGCATCCAGGCGGAAGCCATCCACGCCGCGGTCCAGCCAGAAGCGCACGTTGTCCAGGGTGGCCTGCTGCACATCCGGGTGATGGAAGTTCAGGTCCGGCTGGTCGACCAGGAAGTTGTGCAGGTAGTACTGCTCACGGCGCGGCTCCCACTGCCAGGCGCAGCCGCCGAACAGCGACAGCCAGTTGTTGGGCGGGGTGCCGTCCTCGCGCGGGTCGGCCCAGACATACCAGTCCGCCTTCGGATTGCTGCGGTCCTGGCGGCTCTCGCGGAACCAGGCATGCTCGATCGAGGTATGGCTCAGCACCTGGTCGATCATCACCTTCAGGCCCAGGCCGTGGGCCTTGGCCAGCAGGCGGTCGAAGTCGTCCAGGCTGCCGAACAGCGGGTCGACGTCGCGGTAGTCGGCGATGTCGTAGCCGAAGTCGGCCATCGGCGACTTGAAGAACGGCGAGATCCAGATCGCATCCACGCCCAGGGCAGCGATGTGGTCCAGGCGCTGGATGATGCCCGGCAGGTCGCCTACTCCATCGCCGTTGGCATCGAGGTAGCTGCGCGGGTAGATCTGGTAGATGACGGCTCCGCGCCACCATGGATAGTGCGACATCGACAGCCCCCCTCCGGGCATGCGGGACCCGCCGGCAGCGGGCTGAAAACCTGATCCGGCAAGCTTAGCGGCGGCCCCGCGGGCATGGCGCAACCTGCATACGTATTCACGCAGGCGGCAGCCTTGGCTGGGCCGCGGACGCCGGCCAGCCCGGTTTGCGCCCGAATTCACGGCCAGCGCCTATAATCGGCGGTGAGCCTGAAAGCCTGATCGCATGACCATCACCGAAGACACCCGTCCCGCCCTGGGCCTGCCCCAGATCCAGTCGCTTGCCGCGGCCGACATGGCCGCCGTCGACGCCCTGATCCGGCGCCGGCTGTCCTCGGACGTCGTGCTGATCAACCAGATCGCCGACCACATCATTTCCGCCGGCGGCAAGCGCCTGCGCCCGATGCTGGTGATGCTGGCCGGCCATGCCGTCGGCCAGGCCGGCCCGGAGCACCACCAGCTGGCGGCGATCATCGAGTTCATCCACACCTCCACCCTGCTGCACGACGACGTGGTGGACGAATCCAGCCTGCGCCGTGGCCGCAGCACCGCCAACGCACTGTGGGGCAACGCGCCCAGCGTGCTGGTCGGCGACTTCCTGTACTCGCGCAGCTTCCAGCTGATGGTCGAGCTGGAGCGCATGTCGGTGATGCAGATCCTCGCCGATGCCACCAACCGCATCGCCGAGGGTGAAGTGCTGCAGCTGCTGCACGTGCACAACCCGGACACCGACGAAGCCGCCTACCTGCGCGTGATCGAGCGCAAGACCGCGGTGCTGTTCGCCGCCGGTACCCGCCTGGGCGCACTGGCCAGTGGCGTGGATGAAGCGACCCAGCAGGCCCTGTTCGACTACGGCATGCACCTGGGCTACGCGTTCCAGATCGCCGACGACGTGCTGGACTACTCGGCCAACGCCGAGGAGCTGGGCAAGAACCTGGGCGACGACCTCGCCGAAGGCAAGGCGACGCTGCCGCTGATCCACGCGATGGCCCACTCCGACGACGCCACCCGCGAGCGCCTGCGCACCATCGTGCAGGACGGCGATGCCTCGGCGATGCCGGAAGTGCTGGCCGCGATCCGTGCTACCGGCGGTCTGGAATACAGCCGTCGCCGCGCCGAGGAATACGCCGACGCCGCCGAGCGCGCGCTCGATGGCCTGGCTGACAACGACGCCGTGGCCGCCCTGCGTGGCCTGGCCCGTTACGCGGTGCAGCGCTCGCATTGATGGATGCGTGCCGACCAACGGTCGGCACCCACGGGAATGCCGGTTTGGTGGGTGCCGACCGTTGGTCGGCACTGGAACATCGGTGGGTGCCAACCTTGGTCGGCACGCCTTTGTTTACCGGAAACGCTCCTCGAAGAACTCATCCAGCGCCTTCCACGCGCGCTTGGCTGCCCGCTCGTTGTACTGGCAGCCCGGCGGGCTGTTGGCATCGCGCTCGGCAAAGCAGTGCACCGCGCCGCTGTAGTTGGTGAACTCCCAGTCGACCTTGGCCGCGTTCATTTCCTTCTGGAAGCTGCCGATGTCCTCGGCAGTCACGCTCTTGTCGTCGGCACCGTTGAGCACCAGCACCGAGGGATGGCTGCCACCGGCCTGCGCCGGCAATGGCGAACCCAGCCCACCGTGCAGGCTGACCACCCCGGCGAGCGGCGCACCGGCGCGGGCCAGTTCAAGCACGGTGGTACCACCGAAGCAGAAGCCCACCGCGCCGATCCGGCTGGCATCCAGCGGCACCTTGCCGGCCTGCGCCTTGAGCACGTTCACTGCCTCCAACGCACGCGCACGCAGCAACGGCCGATCGTTGCGCAGCTTGGTCGCCACCGGCCCCGCCTCCGCATCGGTCTTCGGCCGCACGCCCTTGCCATAGACATCGGCCACCAGCACCACGTAGTCATCACCGGCCAACTGCTTGGCCTTCTCGACCGCCGATTCGTTTACACCCTTCCAGTTCGGCACCATCACCAGGCCCGGGCGCTTGTCATGCCCGCCATCGTCATAGACCAGCACGCCACTGAAGGTCGTGCCCTGGTGTTTCCACTCCACCGGCTGCGTCTTCATCGCCGCCCACGCCGGCATCGTCGCCAGCCCCAGCATCACCGCCACACCGCATCGCCAACGATTCATGCGCCTGCTCCGCAAGAAAAAAGGGGACGGAGGGGATTAAGCCGTATTCGCCCCTCCCGCGTCGCATTCTGCATTGGCGACGTGACGCAGGTGTGGTTGGATACGACTTAATCCCCTCCGTCCCCTTTTTGCCGCATGAATCTTGTTGATCGCTTTCTATCTGGCCTGATCCCCCGCCTGCCCGCCGACGATGCCCCGCGGTGGGCTCACGTCCAGGGCGCCAGCGCCGAAGACCTGCAGCGTCTGCGCGCGCAGTGGCCACAGGTCCCTGACAGCCTGCTCACGCTGCTGTCCCAGGTGGATGGCACCCATTTCCGCGAATACCCCGGCGGCGAGGTCTGCGTGCTGATGCTGGGATCGGACGTGGAGGACGGCGGCTACCCGTACTACCTGCGCTCGGTGGCGCAGATCTTCGAGGACCAGCAGCAGTGGGACGACAGCATTCGTTCCATCTACGAGGAATGGCTGGATGACGAGCCGGAGATCCTCGGCGATGGCATCGACGCCGATCTACCGATGAACCGCCGCCTGTGCTTCTCGCACTGCATGAACAACGGTGGCACATCAATGCTGTATCTGGATTTCGATCCCGCACCGGGCGGCAGCGTGGGCCAGGTGGTGCGTTATCTGCACGATCCGGACAGCTATGCGGTCATCGCGCCTAGCTTCGATGCGTACCTGCAGCAGCTGATCGACGGCGGCTACGCGTTCATCGACGAGGATCAATGAAGGCAGCCGAGCGTGGGCTCGGCTCTACAGTAGATCCACGCCATGCGTGGATACG
>DQIG01000250.1 GCA_003525885.1 Stenotrophomonas sp. | reverse complement strand
TCGTGCTGTTCATGAAGGGCACCCCGCAATACCCGATGTGCGGCTTTTCCAGCCGCGCCGTGCAGGCGTTGATGGCCGCCGGCGCCGTCGCCCTGCGCACCGTCAACGTGCTCGAAGAGCCGGAGATCCGCGCCAACCTGCCGCGCTTCTCCAACCTGCCGACCTTCCCGCAGCTGTTCATCAACGGTGAGTTGATCGGCGGCTGCGACATCGTCATGGAACTGTTTGAATCCGGCGAGCTCAAGCGCATCGTCGAAGAGGCGACCCAGGGATGAGTGCCTGGCCGTCGACGTCACCGACTGACGGGGCGCTCGATGGCCGCCCGTTGCAGGACCGCGTTGTGCTGGTCGCCGGCGCCGGGGGAGGACTGGGCAGCGCCGCGGCGGTCGCCGCCGCAGCGGCCGGGGCCACCGTGGTCCTGCTGGGGCGCAAGCCGCGCCGGCTGGACCGGGTCTATGCCCAGGTCCAGGCGGTCGGCCCGGAACCCCTGCTGTACCCGCTGGACCTGGAAGGCGCCGGTCCCGATGACTATGCCGAACTGGCCCAGGCCCTGCAGCGCGAGCTGGGGCGGCTGGACGGCCTTCTGGTCTGCGCCGCGCATTTCCCCGGCCTGACCCCGTTCGAGCTGGCCGACCCGGCCAGCTTCGCCCGCGCGGTCCACGTCACCCTGACCGCCCCGGCCTGGTTGGCCCAGGCCTGCCTGCCGCTGCTGCGGCAGCGCGAGGACGCGGCCCTGGTGTTCGCGGTCGATGCCCCCGAACGGGTGGGGCAGGCCTACTGGGGCGGGTACGGCGTGGCCCAGCATGGCCTGCGTGGCCTGATCGGCAGCCTCCACGATGAGCTGGGCCGCAGCCCGGTCCGGGTCAGCGGTCTGTACCCGGGGCCCCTGCGCACGGCACTGCGGGCTCGTGCCTATTCCGTCGATCAGGACCCGGCCGCCCGCACGCCGGAAGCCGCGGCGGCGGCCGCGGTGACCCTGCTGTCCGGTGCTGGCAGCGCCTGGCGGGGCCGCATCCTTGACGCCAGCGAGCCGTCCGGCGACGCGTGAAGGCCACCGTAAAGCGGAATGAAGAATCCGTCACGATTGCGTTGCGATCCGGTGCCGTTTGTCGCACAACCGTCACATTGATGGCGTAGCGTGTTAATCTAGTGTTAACCGTTATGGCTGCCTTCAGCCAAGCGGTAGGGAACCCCAGATAACTCTCCGACCAGCCACCCGCAGGGCTGTTTGGATGCGCTTTTTTTCCGCCATCGCCAACTCGCATCGAGGCTACCGAAAAATGTCCCACCCACTCCGGATGTCCAAGCTTACCCTTGGTCTCGTGGCTGCACTTGCTGCCGCTCCCGCCTTCGCCCAGACCACCACTGCCGGTGTCGGCGGCCAGGTCGTGACCAACGGCGGCCAGCCCGTCGCCGGCGCTGAAGTCACCATCACCCACACCGAGTCGGGCACGGTTTCGCGCGCTACGACCGACGCGGCGGGTCGCTACAACGCGCGCGGCCTGCGCGTGGGTGGTCCGTACACCATCACCATCACCAAGCCGGGTGAAGGTACCAAGACCGAAGATGGCGTCTACCTGGGCGTGAACCAGACCGGCACCATCAATGCCATCCTGACCGGTGACGTGGCCAAGGCCACCAACCTGGATACCGTGCAGGTCACCGCTGTCGGCGGCGGCTCGGAAGTGTTCAGCGCCACCAAGATGGGCTCGGGCACCAACATCAGCCAGGAGCAGATCGAGATTGCGCCGTCCATCGGCGGCAACATCCAGGATCTGATGCGCCTGGATCCGCGCGTGACCTTCATCGACCGCGCCTCGGGCTCGATCTCGGCCGGCGGCCAGAACCCGCGCTACAACTCGATCAACATCGACGGCGTCTCGGCCAGCGACACCTTCGGCCTGGAAGGCAACAACATGCCGACCCGCCGCCAGCCGGTCGCCATGGAAGCGATCGAAGCGCTGGACATCAACCTGTCCAACTACGACGTCAGCATCGCTGGCGCCGCCGGTGCCACCGTCAATGCGGTGACCAAGTCCGGTACCAATGAATTCCACGGTTCTGTCTACGGCACCTACCGTGACGGTGACTGGTTCGGCAAGAACCCGGAAGGCAAGAAGTTCAACGGCTTCAACGACGAAAAGACCTACGGCATGACCCTGGGCGGCCCGATCGTCAAGGACAAGCTGTTCTTCTTCGCCAACTACGAGAAGTTCAAGCAGTCCGCGCCGGGCGCCGACCTGTCCAGCACCGCGCTGGGCAAGGCCAACGCCGACTACAGCATGGCTGACGTGACCCGTGCCCAGGAAATCGCCAAGGGCTATGGCTTCGATGCCGGCGGTATCGAAAGCAACGGCAACACCGATCTGGAAGAGTACGCGCTGAAGCTCGACTGGAACATCAACGAGAACCACCGCGCCAACATCCGTTACAGCAAGCTCGAGCAGAGCAAGCTGCGCATCAACGGCATGGGCTCGACCTCGCAGGCGTCGCTGAGCTCGTACTGGTACCAGCACGTCAAGACCAACGAGAGCTACGTCGCCCAGGTCTTCAGCGACTGGACCGACACCTTCTCGACCGAGTTGAAGGCTTCGTACCGCGAGTACTCGGCCATCCGCCAGGTGCCGACCAATGCGCCGAGCATCCGCATCTACTTCCCGCGCGGCGGTGATGTGACCACGCCGGAAGGCGACTCGCTGTTCCTGGGTACCGAGACCAACTCGCAGAACAACGTGCTGGAAACCAAGGCGTGGAACTACTACGCCGCCGGTACGCTGACCCTGGGTAACCACGACCTGAAGTTCGGTGGTTCGTACGACACCAACGATGTCTACAACTACTATGGCGCTGGCTCGTGGGGTGCTTACACCTTCTACGGCCTGGACAATTTCGCCAAGGGCCAGTGGCAGACCTACCAGCTGAACAAGGAAACGAGCGCGAATTCGATCGCGGCTGACTATAAGTACAGCAACCTCGCCCTGTTCGTGCAGGACACCTGGTACGTCAACAGCAACCTGACCCTGACCATGGGTCTGCGTGGCGACCGTCCGAAGGCCAGCCCGGCACCGACCTACAACCAGAAGGCGCAGACTGTCTTCGGTTATGACAACAGTGCGGTGTTCCCGAGCAAGTTCCTGATCCAGCCGCGCTTCGGCTTCAACTACACCTTCGACACCGAGCGCCCGACCCAGCTGCGCGGCGGCATCGGCCTGTTCCAGGGTGATGCACCGCAGGTGTGGATCAGCAACAGCTACTCCACCACCGGCTTCAACTACGACTCGTACAACATCAGCCGCTACAACGGCCAGAAGTTCAATCCGGACAAGGACAACCAGCCGGTCCCGACCACCCCGGGCAGCGCGCTGCAGAACGTCAACTTCGTCGGTCGCGACTTCAAGCTGCCGTCGCTGTACAAGGCCAACCTGGCCTTCGATCACGAGCTGCCGTGGTATGGCATGGTGGCTTCGGCCGAACTGCTGGTCACCAAGGTCAAGGATGGCCTGTACTACCAGCACCTGAACCTGGGCAAGGGCCGTCAGGTCGGTGCCGATGGTCGCGTGAACTACTACGTGCCTTCGGCTGACGGCAGGGCGTGGGGCACCAACGATGCGCGCAATGGTTATGCCGCACAGGGCTTCAACAACGTCTACCTGATCGACAACACCGATCAGGGCCGCACCTCGCAGTTCACTGTCTCGCTGAGCAAGCCGTGGAGCGCGAGCAGTGACTGGTCCTGGAACCTGGGCTACACCTACACCGATGCCAAGGAAGTGGGCAGCCTGACCAGCTCCACCGCCAGCTCGGGCTGGGGCTACCAGTACGCCTTCAATGCCAACGAGGAAATGCTGAACACCTCGCGCTACCAGATCCGCGACCGCCTGTCGGGCTCGCTGAACTGGAAGCACAAGTTCTTCGGCGACTACGAAACCAAGGTGGGCCTGGTGTACGAAGGCCGCAGCGGCCGTCCGTACAGCTACATCTATGTGAACGACGCCAACGGCGACGGCCGTTCGGGCAACGACCTGTTCTACGTGCCGCGTCGCGGCGAGGTCCTGTTCGGCACCCTGTCCAATGCGGGCAAGTTCACCGCCGACGCGGCGATGGAGAAGTCGTTCTTCGACTGGCTGGCGGCCAACCCGCAGCTGGCCAAGTACGAAGGCCAGGTGGCTCCGGCCAACCAGTTCCGTACCGGCTGGATCAACACCTTCGACATCCGCATCAGCCAGCAGCTGCCGGGCTTCATGAAGGGTCACAAGTCGGAGATCTGGCTGGACATCCAGAACGTCGGCAACATGCTCAACAAGAAGTGGGGCAACATCTACGACTACGGCTTCTACGCCAATGCTCGTGTTGCCAGCCTGCAGGGCCTGTACAACGGCAAGTACGTCTACAACTACCGTGGCGCGGACCTGCCGAGCGTCGCCAACTCCGATGCTGACGGCTTCGACGTCGGTGTCTCGCAGTGGTCGATGCAGCTGGGCTTCCGCTACCAGTTCTGATGCGCTGACGTAGCTCTGCTGTAAACGGAAACGGCCGGGAAAACCCGGCCGTTTTCCGTTCAGGCGAAAGTGCTTGCAGGGTGCCGGGCAACGGCGTAGCATCCAGAAATGTGTGCGGCGCCAATGCCGCCCAGGCGGTCCCGCAAAGGCGATCGCGGGCAGCACACATCCAACGGTCGGGCTTCCCGGCCGTTTTGCTTTTTAAGGGGGCGGCAGTACAGTCGGAAACCTTGAAGGAAGCGAAAAATTGGATATGACCACGAACGAAAAATCGGCCCGTGCACTGCCGGTGCAGGATGCGCGGATCTACCCGCGCGGTGGGCTGGATGTGCTGTCGCGGGCCGAGGTGGCGCGCCTGCGCGATGCCTCCGCAGGCGGCATGCATGAGCTGTTGCGCCGTTGCGCGCTGGCCGTGCTGACCAGCGGCAGCGCCTCGGACGATCCGCGCGCGGCGCGCGATCTCTACCCTGATTTCGACATCCAGGTGGCGCAGCAGGATCGCGGTGTGCGCATCGACCTGGTCAACGCACCGGCAATGGCCTTCGTCGACGGTGAGATCATCCGCGGTGTCGCCGAACTGCTGTTCGCCGTCGTGCGCGACCTGGCCTACATGGCCATCGAGATGGGCCCGGCCTACGCGGCCGAGCTGGAGTCGTCCGAGGGCATCACTAACGCGGTGTTCGGCCTGCTGCGCAACGCGCGCATCCTCAATCCGGGTGACCCGAACCTGGTGGTGTGCTGGGGCGGGCACTCGATCTCGCGCGACGAATACCTGTACACCAAGCAGGTCGGTTACGAGCTGGGCCTGCGCGGCCTGGACATCTGCACCGGCTGCGGCCCGGGTGCGATGAAGGGCCCGATGAAGGGCGCCACCATCGCCCATGCCAAGCAGCGCCGTACCGTGACGCGCTACATCGGCCTGACCGAGCCGGGCATCATCGCTGCCGAGTCGCCGAACCCGATCGTCAACCACCTGGTGATCATGCCGGACATCGAGAAGCGCCTGGAGGCCTTCGTCCGCATCGGCCACGGCATCATCGTGTTCGCCGGTGGCGTCGGCACCGCCGAAGAGATCCTGTACCTGCTCGGCATCCTGCTGCGCGAGGAGAACAAGGACCTGCCGTTCCCGCTGATCCTGACCGGCCCGACCGTGGCGGCGCCGTACTTCGAGCAGATCGACCGCTTCATCCGCCTGACCCTGGGCGATGAGGCCGCCGAGCGCTACGAGATCATCATCGGTGACCCGGTCGCGGTGGCCAAGAAGATGGCCAACGGCATCAAGCGCGTGCGCGAGCACCGCCTGGCGCAGAAGGACTCGTTCTTCTTCAACTGGTCGATCGAGATTCCGTGGGAGTACCAGCAGCCGTTCGTGCCGACCCACGAGGCGATGGCCGCGCTGGACCTGCATCACGGGCGCGCGCCGCACGCACTGGCGGCCGACCTGCGCCGGGCGTTCTCGGGCATCGTCGCCGGCAACGTGAAGGAGGACGGCATGCGCCGCATCGAGCAGTTCGGGCCGTTCCAGATCCATGGCGACACGGACATGATGCAGGCGCTGGATGCGTTGCTGCGCGCCTTCGTCGAACAGCGCCGGATGAAGATTTCCGGCGAATACCAGCCCTGCTACCAGGTGCTGGCCTGAACCCGGGCCGGCGCGATGGGGATCGCGCCGGTACTGGCAGGGGAGGGCGGGTCGTCAAGCCTTTGACGCCCGTCGCCCCGGATTGACCGTTCATCCTGCCGCCGCTTGCCGGGGGCAGGGCGATGGCCCATCGTGGCCACCAACACGCTGGGGAGCGTCCAATGTCTTTGCGCCGGCAAAACGGCTTCACGCTGGTTGAACTGATGGTCACGCTGGCCGTCTTCGTGATCCTGGCGTCGATCGCCTATCCGAGCTTCCGCGGCATGATCCGCTCGAACCGACTGGCGACCGCCAACAATGAGCTGATCGCGCTGGCCAACCTGGCCCGCAGCGAAGGCATCCGCAACAGCAACGGTGGCGGTGTCTGTGGCAGCGCCGATGGCAAAGCCTGCGATGGCGACTGGTCCAAGGGCGTACTGGCCTGGTCGGACCTGGATGGCGACGGCCAGATGGGCGGCAATGATGTCGCGCTGCGCTTTTCGCAGGGCAATCCGCAGCTGAGCGTAGTGGGCCCACCGGGCGCGGTCATCGCCTTTGACGGGCGCGGCCGGCGCAGGGCTGTCGCTGATCAGACGCTGGTGCTGTCGCCGGATGCGTGCAAGGCCGGTGAATCGAAAAGCACGCTGACGATCAACCAATCCGGCCAGGTCCGGGTGACCAAGGGAACCTGCTCATGAGCCGCCGCAACCTGGCCCGCCCACGTTCGTCGCAGGGCGGCTTCAGCCTGATCGAAGTGATGGTGGCGGTGCTGATCCTCGCGTTTGGCCTGCTGGGCTTTGCCCTGCTGCAGACCACCAACGTCCGTTTCGTGCAGAGTGCGAACTACCGCACCCAGGCGACCAACCTGGCCAACGACCTGATCGAACTGATGCGCGCCCAGCGCACCGATACCCTGGCCGGTGGCGCCTATTCCTCGGCCTCGTTCTCGGCCGGCTCGGTGAAGCCCAGCGGGGCCTGCGCGTGGCCGACCGGCGCCGCCGTGACGCCGAAGACGAACGTGGCGCGCTGGCAGTGCGAGGTCGCGCGCACGCTGGGCGAGAAGGCCAGCGCGCAGGTGACCTTCGTGCAGAGTACCGGTCAGGTCACCGTGGCCATCAGCTGGGGAGACCAGCGCTGGGATCCGAAGGATCCCGACAGCCTTACCACCTTCGGCCTGACGACCTTCCTGTGAGCGCGCCCATGAGTCCAATTTCGCGAGCCCGAGGCCTGTCGCTGATCGAACTGATGATCGCCATGGTCATCGGCCTGGTCCTGATGCTGGGCGTCACCCAGATCTTCATCGCCTCGCGTGCGGCGTCGCGCCTGTCCGAAGGCGCGGCCCGTACCCAGGAGAACGCGCGTTTCGCGCTGGATTTCCTGCAGCGTGACCTGCGCATGGCCGGTCACTTCGGCTGCGTCAACGACCAGGCCCACGTGGTCAAGAACACCGGCGATGTCGGCTACCACCTCGGCATCAGCTCGGGCAGTGGCGATCCGCAGGATTTCTCGGTTCCGGTACAGGGATACGAGGCTGCAGGTACGGCGCCGGGCACCACGCTGACGCTGGGCCGTGCGTGGAGCGCGGCGCAGTCTGTTCCGAAGAGCATCGCCAACCTCAAGCCGGCACCATTGCCGGGCAGCGACATCCTGGTGCTGCGCCTGATGAGTCCGGAAGGGGCCGTCGTCACCGGCATTTCCGTGGCCGCGGGTGCGACCACCCTGACCGTCTCCAGCGATGGCATGGCACGACTGAAGGCCAACGCCGCAGGCACGCCGACGGTCTTCGGCGTGGCCGACTGCACCCGTGCCGACGTATTTCCCGCCACCATCAGCGGTTCGACCGTGAAGGTGGACAAGGTCGACCTGAGCAACTATTCGATCAACAACGCGATGACGATGCTGTATCGCGCCGATGGCATGGCGTACTACATCGCGACCAATCCCAATGGCGAGCCAGCGCTTTACCGGGCACGGGCCAATGGCGCCGGCGGCTACGCCGATGGCGAGGAGCTGGTGGAAGGCATCGAGAACATGCAGTTCCTGTACGGCCTGGATGCCACCACCAACATCACCTTGTCCACGCCGCCGACCGGTCGCATCGTCGACCAGCGCGTGGCCAGTGCGGTGAGTACCGGCACCGATGCCGCCGCTGCAGGGCAGTGGCGCCGCGTGGGCATGGTGCAGGTCGGCCTGCTGGCGCGCAGTCCGCAGCGCGCGTCGGCCGAAGCGCCGGGCAGTGCGGCCACCTATCCGGCCATCCTGGGGGTGGGTTTTGCCCCGGCCGATCCTTACGACCAGCGCCATCGTGGCGCCTATGAAGCGTCCGTTGCGCTGCGCAACCGCTTGTTCGGGAACTGACGACCATGCGCACTCCTCCTTCCTCCAGGCGCCGACCCTTCGTTGCACAGGCACGACAGCAGGGTGCCGTCCTCTATGTCGCGCTGATCATGCTGGTGCTGCTGGCTCTGCTGGGCGTGATCGGCATGCAGGTGGCCGGCATGCAGGAGCGCATGGCGGCCGGCTACCGGGCGACCAACATGGCGTTCCAGAACGCCGAAGGCGCGGCACGCAGCGCCGAGAACGCGGTGGAGAACATCGCCAACCGCAAGGATGCCGGTACCAATCCGGCCGTAGCGTCCGCCGACATCAGCCAGCAGTGCGATGACGGCTTCGATCCTTCGGGGTGGGTCGCGAAAACCAAGCTGGGCAGCAAGCCGGCGATCTATGTCCGTGAGATCCAGGGCTGCATCCAGGGGGAGGGTGCGCTGGACATGGGCAAGTCGGTGGAGAAGCCAACACCGGTCTACCAGATCACGACCTATGCCGGTGATACGACCGGTGATGCGACGTCGCGTGCGGCGATCGATACCGTATTCAAGCTGTGAGGGTGGGGAGCCCATGAACACTCGCAACCGCAGGATCCTGGCAGGCGCTGGCCTTGCCGTCTTGGCCGCTGGCGGCTATCTGGCGCATACCCTGTTTGCCGCACAGGCACAGGGCGTGCTTGCGCAGGAACCGATGAACGTGCAGACGCGCGCGACGCCGGCCTTCATCATGGCGGTGGACGATTCGGGTTCGATGAACTTCGAACGCATGTTCCCCGGCGGTGACGGCCGCATGCGCTGGAATACCAGCAACGGCAGCTTCTTCAACAACGATGGAAGCTTCTTCAGCGTGGGTACGGCATGCGCCAACAACTCGGTGGACTGCTATCTCTACCTGTACCCGCACGCGGATTTCAACAAGGAATATTCGCCGGGTCGCGCCATTCCGCCGCTGGACATCTACGGCTTCGCGCGTTCGCATGTCTACAACGCCAGTTACTTCAACCCGGCAGTGACCTACCGGCCGTGGACCAATGCCGACGGCACGCTGTGGGCCGATGCTGTGCTCACCCAGACCCGTGCCGATCCGCGTTCGGCCCAGCGCGGTTACAACGCTGTCTACAACATGACGACCGACCGTTCCACCACGGCGGAACAGTTCCAGTTTGTCAGCGGCATGCGGATTCCCGACCTGTCCGGCACCGGCAACTCCTACTACACCGGTCGTGGCTGGAGCACTGCGGCGACCAACATCACCAGCAGCACCACCTATGCGGTGACCTATTTCCCGGCCACGTTCTACCTGCCTGCGGCGGCACCGGCTCCGGCGGGCTACAAGACGGACAATGCCAGCCGGCCGCTGATCGCAGGGGCCTGTGGTCCCAGCTGCGACATGCGTCGCTACCAGATCAAGCCGGGCAACTATTCAAGTACCGCGGCCTACAACACCGCGATCCAGAATTTTGCCAACTGGTTCCAGTACCACCGCAACCGCGTGCTGGCGATCGTCGGTTCGTCGACCGCGGCGCTGGTGAGCGTTGACACGATGCGCGTGGGCTACTTCACCATCAACAAGCTCAGCAACGCGACCATGTACGACATGGTCACCAACCGTGCTGACCTGTACTCGCAGATCTACGGGTTGACCGCCAGTGGTGGCACGCCCAATCGTCGCGCCGTGGAGTACCTGGTGGACCAGTTCCGCCGTACCGACAGCGGCGCGCCGGTGCAGCTGGCCTGCCAGCGCAACGGCGGCATGCTGTTCACCGACGGCTACACCAACTCCGGCAACACGGCGAACAGCGGTTTCGGTGATGCCGACTCGGTGAACTCGACCCATCTGCCGTCCATTCCGTTCGCGGATGGCTACAGCAATACCATCGCCGACATCGCGGCGGCGGCTTACGCCGGCGCGCGCACCCCCCTGCGCACCGGGACCAGCTTCCCGGCAGGGCAGGTGCCGGTCAGTGACAAGTGCAATTCGCTGGACAAGAGCAGTCCGGACTGGAAGCGCCTGGACTGCCAGACCGACCTGCACATGAACTTCTACGGTGTGACCCTGGGCGCACAGGGCAAGATCTATGGCGTCAACCAGGCCGCGACCGACGATCCCTACAAGAACCCGCCGAACTGGGCGGGTAACGGCAATCCGATCAATGTCGACGACGGGACCGTCATCGATGAGCTGTGGCACGCGGCCGTCAACAGCCGTGGCGAATTCATCAATGCACAGACCCCGGCGGATGTTACCGAGGCCATGCGCCGGGTGCTGTCCTCGATCACCGGTGGTGCATCGCCGTCGGGAACGATCGGCATCAGTGGTGCGCGCATTGGTACCGGCTCACTGGCGGTCACTCCGCGCTATGACATCACCAACAGTGGCACCGACTGGTCGAGCAAGCTGACCGCATCCAGCGTCAAGGTCAACGCCGACCAGGTAGCGGAGCTCACCGAGGTGTGGGAAGCCTCCAGCCGCCTGACCTCGTCCGGTCGCCGGATCGTGGCCAACAAGCTGGGTTCGCCGGTGGACTTCAACAGCGCCCGCATCAGCCTGCAGGATCTGTGCAGCAAGCCCAGCGGCAAGTACGCGACGATGCTGGTCTGTTCCACCGACAAGCTGACGACGATCAAGGCCGACCTGGCCAGCGCCATCAACTATCTCAGTGCCGACAGCTCGACCGAAGTCCGCAACGGCGGCAAGTACCGCGACCGGACTACGCCGCTGGGTGACATCGTCAATTCGGCGCCGGTGGTGAGTTCGCCGCTGGACGACTACGGTTACCGCCAGCTCGGCGGCACCTACGCCAAGAGCTACACCGACTACCTGGCCACCAAGGCCAAGGCGCAGCGGTACATGGTCTATGTCGGTGCCAACGACGGCATGCTGCATGCCTTCGATGGCGGCATGAAGGCTGATGCCAAGCAGGATGGCACGGGCGGCAAGGAGAGCTTCGCCTACATCCCGGCCACCGCGCTGGGCCATATGGCCAACCTGCTGTTCCCCTACAAGTCCGACACTGCCGATCAGACGTTCCGTCATCGCTATTACGTCGATGGCCCGGTTGCCGTGTCCGATACCTTCAATGGCAGCAGCTGGCAGACCAGCCTGGTGGGTACCACCGGTGCGGGTGGGCGTTCGGTATTCGCACTGGACGTCACCACGCCGGATAGTTTCGGCACCGGCAACGTGCTGTGGGAAATCAGTGACATCAACGCGTCGCTGAGGGACGAGGTGCGCAACAACATCGGCTTCGTGCTGGGCAAGCCGGTGATCGTGCCGGTGAAGAGTGGTACTGGCGTGGCCTGGAAGGCGATCTTCGGCAATGGCTACGGCAGCGCCAACGGCAAGGCGGTGCTGTTCGTGGTCGATATGGCCAGCGGCGACATCCGGATGATCGAGGCGGTCGAGGGCACCTCAGGCGCCGGCATCTCCGGGGACAATGGATTGGGCAATGTGGTCGTGGTCGATCGCTGGACCGGCGCGAGCCAGGATGCGCGCGGCCGTGATGGACTGGCCGACACCGTCTATGCAGCCGATCAGCGTGGCGCCGTGTGGAAGTTCGACCTGACCAGCAGTGCGAATACCACGCTGACTGTGCCGATGTTCACCAGCCAGGCGGCCCAGGATTCCTCCAACAAGACCTACCGCCAGCCGATCACCGGTGGCATGACTGCTGCGACCGGTCCTTCGGGCGGCGTGATGCTCTATTTCGGCACCGGCAGCTTCTCCTTCACCAGCGACAAGGATGACAAGGCGCAGCAGGCGCTGTACGCCGTGAACGATCTGTCTGGGAAGACGGTGACCTCGACGGTGACCGCCGCCAACCTGGTTCCGTACACGGCAGCGGCTGCCGGTGCGGGGGTCGACGAGCGCAAGATCACAGCGGGTGCGGCCCCGGCAAATGCGCGGGGCTGGATGATCCAGCTGCCTGCCGGCAACGGTGAGCGTGCAGTTGGCAACCCGACCCTGGTCAGTGGCATCGTCTTCATGCCGACCTATGTGCCCAACATGGAAACCGTCGGCTGTTCGACCAGTGGCTCGAACTGGCTGTTCGGGCTGTCGTCGATCAGTGGCCTGCCAATGCTGGAGAACGTCCGTTACGGCTCGCCAGCC
>DQIG01000109.1:5910-6448 GCA_003525885.1 Stenotrophomonas sp. | reverse complement strand
ACGGATTCACGGCGTCCCCCGCCATGCCCACCCGCCCGGCCAACCACCACGGAGGGCGCAGCGCCCGATGGCCGATCTTTCACCCCATCCATGGCATGCTCGGTGCCCAGTCCACCCGGAACCTCCGCCATGCGCCTGTTCACCCGTGTCCTGCCCCTGATGCTGCTGGCCTCCCTGCTGTCCGGCTGCGGCTACAACGCCATCCAGCAGAAGGATGAAGCGGTCAAGGCCAGCTGGTCGGAAGTCATCAACCAGTACAAGCGCCGTGCCGACCTGGTGCCCAACCTGGTGCAGACCGTGAAAGGCTTCGCCAGCCAGGAAGAGCGCGTGCTGACCGAAGTGACCAACGCCCGTTCGCGTGTCGGCCAGATCAACGTCAACGCCGATGACGAAGCCTCGCTCAAGCAGTTCCAGCAGGCCCAGGGCGAACTCGGCAGTGCGCTGTCGCGGCTGCTGGTGGTCACCGAGAACTATCCGCAGCTGAAGTCCGACCAGAACTTCCGCGACCTGCAGGCCCAGCTGGAAGGCACCGAGAACC
>DQIG01000109.1:5480-5758 GCA_003525885.1 Stenotrophomonas sp. | reverse complement strand
AGCTGGAAGGCACCGAGAACCGGGTCACCGTCGCGCGTGGCCGCTACATCCAGCAGGTGCAGGACTACAACACCTACATCCGCTCGTTCCCGCAGGTGATCACCGCCAAGATCTTCGGCTACAAGACCAAGCCGAACTTCACCGTGGACAACGAAGCGCAGATCTCCAACGCGCCGGCGGTCGATTTCGGCAACGCGCCGCAGCAGCCGTCGCCGCAGCCGGGCCACTGACCGATGCGCCTAGCCACTGCGCTGCTGGCACTGCTGCTGTGGCTGCCG
>DQIG01000109.1:0-5313 GCA_003525885.1 Stenotrophomonas sp. | reverse complement strand
CGCTGGCAGCGCAGGCGCAGCAGCTGGTGCCAATTCCTGCGCTGGATTCACCGGTGGTCGATACCACCGGCACGCTGGACGCAACGCAGAAGCAGGCGCTGGTGCAGCAGGCGATTGAACTGCAGCAGCGCAAGGGCAGCCAGCTGCAGGTGCTGGTGGTGCCTACCACCCAGCCGGAGGACATCGCGCAGTACACCACGCGGGTCTTCGACCAATGGCAGATCGGCCGCAAGGGCGTGGATGACGGCGTGCTGCTGGTAGTGGCCAAGGACGACCGGCGCGTGCGCATTGAACCGGGCTACGGTCTGGAAGGCGCCATCCCCGATGCCATCGCCAACCGGGTCATCCAGGAATACCTGGTCCCACGCTTCCGCAGCGGCGACTACGCCGGTGGCATCACCGATGCCACGGCGGTGCTGGTCAAGTTGATCGACGGCGAAACGCTGCCGGCACCGGTCAGCGGCCATCGCGGGCGGGAGCCTGGCGGTGGCGGTGACAGCTGGTTCCTAGCGTTGTTCATCGGTGTGTTCGCCGGCAGCATCCTGCGCGGCGTGTTCTCGCGCGTGCCACGTCCGCTGCGTGGCCTGCTCGGCGGTGCCGGCGCAGCGCTGCTGGCCTTTGTGTTCACCTCCACCGTGCTGGCCAGCGGTGTGGCCGGCATCGTGGGCCTGATCGTGGCGATGCTCTCCGGCCACCCGGGCCGTTTTGCCGGCGGTGGTGGCTGGGGCGGCGGCAGCTGGGGTGGGGGTGGCGGCTTCGGAGGAGGCGGTGGATTCGGTGGTGGCGGCGGCTGGGGCGGCGGCGGCGGCCGTTCCGGCGGCGGTGGCGCTTCGGGGGGCTGGTGATGATCCAACGTCTATGTCGTCATGTGTTTTCGCCGTCGGTACGGCGCGCGTTCCCGCCCGCCACATTGCAGGCGATCACCGAGGCCATCGCGGCCAGTGAGCAGCGCCACGGCGGGCAGGTGATGTTCGCGGTGGAAGCAGACCTGCCGCTGGTTGCGCTGTGGCACAAGGTCACCCCGCGCCAGGCCGCCGAGCATGCATTCGCCCGCCTGCGCACCTGGGATACCACCCATAACAACGGCGTACTGATCTATCTGCTGCTGGCCGACCACGCGATCGAGATCGTCGCCGACCGTGGCCTGCAGGGCCGGGTCAGCCCGGCGCAGTGGCAGCGGGTCTGCACCCACCTGCGCGAGGGGCTGCGCGGAGCCAATCCGGTAGTGGCGCTGCAGGGGGCCATCGATGAGGTGTCGAGCCTGATCGAAGGGCACTTTCCGGCCGCGACGCGGTCGGAGGATGACGCGTTGCCCGACACGCCGCAGATCCTGGACTGAACCCCGATCTGCGGTGGGCTGACCGACCCGTTGCCGGTGGCGGCCCCGGACCGGGCGGGGACGCTAAAATACCCGTACTCCTGCCAGGCGTCTTCCATGATCTATTTCCACGACATCGACCCCATCGCCCTCTCGCTGGGGCCGATCAAGGTGCATTGGTACGGCATCATGTACCTGCTCGGCTTCACTGCGGCCTGGCTGCTGGGCCGCAAGCGCATCGCCGACGGGCGCCTGCCGGGGGTCGATGCCAATGGCTTCTCCGACCTGCTGTTCTACGCCATGCTCGGCGTGGTGCTGGGCGGGCGCATCGGCTACATGCTGTTCTACGCGCTGGGCGATTTCCTGCACAACCCGCTGCTGCTGTTCAAGGTGTGGGACGGTGGCATGAGCTTCCACGGTGGCCTGCTGGGCGTAATCGCCGCCTGCTGGTGGTGGTCGCGCAAGCACAAGCTGCATTTTTTCGACACCATGGATTTCATGGCGCCGCTGGTGCCGCTGGGCCTGGGCTTCGGCCGTATCGGCAACTTCATCGGTGCCGAGCTGTGGGGCAAGTACACCGACGGTACCTGGGGCGTGGTGTTCCCGTCCGGCCTGCCGGCACCGCTGAACCAGCTCGACCACGCGACGCTGCAGGCGCAGTTCGCAACCGGCGCGCTGAACCAGTTCGCCCGCCATCCCTCGCAGCTGTATGAAGCATTCCTGGAAGGCCTGGTGATGTTCGTGGTGCTGTGGACGGTGTCGGCCAAGCCGCGCCATCGCTATCTGGTCGGTGGCCTGTTCGCGCTGTTGTACGGCCTGTTCCGCTTCGCAGTCGAGTTCGTGCGCATGCCCGACAACGGCATCTACGTGGCCTTCGACTGGTTGACCCGCGGCCAGATCCTCAGCCTGCCGCTGATCGCCTTCGGCCTGGTGCTGCTGGTGATGTCACGCCGCGCACCGGTACTGCAGCCGCAGCTGCCGGTGGCCACCGAGGGCAAGGCATGAAGCCCTACCTGGACCTGCTGGCGCACGTGCTCGAACACGGTGCCGAGAAGAGCGACCGTACCGGTACCGGCACCCGCAGCGTGTTCGGCTGGCAGATGCGCTTCGACCTCAACGAAGGCTTCCCGCTGGTCACCACCAAGAAACTGCACCTGCGCTCGATCATCCACGAGCTGCTGTGGTTCCTGAAGGGCGACACCAACATCGGCTACCTGAAGGACAACCAGGTGCGGATCTGGGACGAGTGGGCCGACGAGAACGGCGACCTCGGCCCGGTCTACGGCAAGCAGTGGCGCAGCTGGGCCACCGCCGATGGCGGCGAGATCGACCAGATGCAGTGGCTGGTGGATGAAATCAAGCGCAACCCCGATTCGCGCCGGCTGGTGGTCAGCGCCTGGAACGTGGGCGAGCTTTCGCAGATGGCGCTGATGCCGTGCCACAACCTGTTCCAGTTCTACGTGGTCGACGGCAAGCTCAGCTGCCAGTTGTACCAGCGTAGCGGCGACATCTTCCTCGGCGTGCCGTTCAACATCGCCAGCTATGCGCTGCTGACCCACATGGTGGCGCAGGCCACCGGCCTGGGCGTGGGCGACTTCGTGCATACGCTGGGTGACGCGCACCTGTACTCGAACCACTTCGAACAGGCGCGTGAGCAGCTGTCCCGCGCGCCGCGCGCACTGCCGAAGCTGTGGTTGAACCCGGAGGTGACCGACCTGTTCGGCTTCCAGTTCGACGACATCCGCATCGATGGTTATGACCCGCACCCGGCGATCAAGGCGCCGGTGGCGGTATGAGTACCCACCTGCTTCGCAGGGGCCTGCTGGCACTGTGCGGCCTGTTGCCGCTGGCCATGGTGCAGGCCGGACCGGCAGATACGCTGTCGCTGGCCCGGCAGGTCAACGAGCAGATCGTGCACAAGCACATGCGCGAGGAAGTGCAGGCGTTCGCCGGGGCATTCAACGGCAGCACGATGATGCCCCAGGATGTGCCGGAAGGGTGCCGGGCGCAGATGCGTGAGGCGGCAACCGGCATGTACACGGCGATGACCGAGCACCTGAAGGCCGGTATCGAGGATCCGGCCTATCAGCGCACGCTCGAACAGCAGCTTGCCAGCGTCTATTCCAGCGAACAGTTGCAGGCGTTTCTGGCACGTCGTGCCAGCACCGACGCCGCGGCGTTGTCGGCAGACATCCTGTCAGGACCCGGCCTGAAGGATATCGAAGAGGCGCAGAAGCAGAAGATCCTCGGTGGCCTGGACGAGCAGTCCACGTCCAGCCCTGCGTTGGCTGCGGCGTTGCGGGCCGCCAGTGCCGCGAACGCCGCCTGCGAACGCCTGCAGATCGACGCCAGCTGAGGAGGTGGTAGCAATGAAGCTCTCGATGATCGTAGCGCTGGATCGCAACCGTGGCATCGGCCAGCGCAATGCGATGCCCTGGCACCTGCCGGATGATTTCAAGCACTTCAAGGCGCTGACACTGGGCAAGCCGATCCTGATGGGGCGCAAGACGGCCGAGTCGATCGGCCGCGTGCTGCCGGGGCGGACCAACCTGGTGCTGACCCGCAGCGGCCAGGTGCCGTTCGAGGGCATGCGTGCGGTGGCGTCGCTGGACGAGGCGAAGGCGATTGCTGAAGGCGAGAGGGCCAGCGAGCTGTGCATCATCGGCGGCGGCGAGATCTTTCGGCAGCTGCTCGACCAGGCCAGTGACCTGTACCTGACCTGGGTGGATGCCGAGGTCCCCGCCGATACCCACTTCCCCGAAGTGGACGCGCAGGACTGGCGGGAAGTGAGCAGCGAACCACACCCGGCCGACGCGCGCCACGCCTACGCGTTCCGCTTCGTGCATTACACGCGCCGCTGATCGCGGAAATACCAACGAAAATACCGACGGGGTAGAGTCGACTGTTAGTCGACTATCGCGCGCAGCGCGGGGTTTTCAGGGGGCGTCAGGAGCAGTCGACTAACAGTCGACTCTACCGGGACTGTCGCTACGGCATCCGGTAATGGCCGATGATCGCGTGCTGGAACAGCAGGTTCTCTTCGCGCGTGCCGCGCGCGATGTTGTGCAGCACCAGCGGTGTGCCATTGGCCAGGTGCCGGTCAGAGACGATGCCCACGTGCAGCAGGCCGTTGCCGTTGAGCTTCCAGGCAACGATGTCGCCGGCCACGTAGTCGGCGGCGGCGGCCGTGATCGGTTGCTGCCAGCCCTGCCGTTCGAACCAGCGCATCAGGTTCGGTACGCGACGATGATCGATGTTGCGATCCGGCCGTGTCAGGCCCCAGATCGCCGGATAGGCGCTGAAATTCCCGCGCATGTCTTCATGCACGCGCGCCTGCAGGTCCAGGCCCAGGCTGCGCAGCGCACGCACCACCACGTCGGTGCACACGCCGCGATCGAGCGGGACGTCGCCGCCGGGATAGGCCAGGACCTGGTAGGCGGGATCGTAACGGGTGGTGACGCCGATCTGCGCGCGCGCTGCGGCTACCAGTGGCGGCGAAGGCGCCTGTAGGGGTGCCGACGCGTGACCGGCGTCGGCGGCAGCGTCGGGGGCGCGGGAAGGACCGGGCTGGCAGCCGCTGGCGCTGGCCAGCGTCAGCAGCAGCACCGTCCATGGTGCCCAGCCGCGTCGCGTCATGCCTGCGGCGCTGCGCCGTTGTTGTTGGGACCGCCGGAGCCACCACCCCCCCCACCGCCGCCTCGACGGCGACGGCGGCGCGGACCACGGTTGCCCGGGTTGGCAGCGGCGGCGTTGCCGCCGCCCTGTTCCTTGGCGCCCGTGGCCGGCGTATCTCGCCGCGCGTGGTGCAATTGCAGCTGGCCCGGATCGCGCAGGCCGCCGGCCTGCCGACCCACGTGCATCCGCACGTGCTGCGCCACAGCTTCGCCAGCCACGTGCTGCAATCGGCGCAGGACTTGCGCGCCGTGCAGGAAATGCTGGGCCACGCCAACATCTCGACCACCCAGATCTATACCCGGCTGGACTTCCAGCACCTG
>DQIG01000108.1 GCA_003525885.1 Stenotrophomonas sp. | reverse complement strand
GCTGCTGGCCGGCATCGGCCTGGCCGGCGCCTATGGCATCTACGCCGTCGCGGCGATCCTCTCGATCGTCTTCGTGGTCCGCTACGTGCGCGAGACCAAGGGCAAGGAGCTGGAGCAGATGGAAGGCTGACGTTGCTCACCTTTTCAGCGCCTCCCTGCCGCCTCTCGATACATTGCGGGTGGCGGACGCAGGTGTGCGCGTCGGGATTGAATTGGCTGCGGAGGAGCGAGGCTGTTCGTGCCGCCGTCGCGGGAAACTGTCAGGAGGGGGTGGGTCACCCTTGACTGGACCGTTGGCGCCATGGATGGCGCCATCGAGCACCATGGATGGGCTTTTGCGTGTCCAGGCAAGGGTGACCCGCCCCCTCCCGCGCAGGGACAGGGAGGCGCTACTGCGACCCAGCTGATCGATGCCATTGCATACCCCGGAAAACAGAAAAGCCCGCACAAGGCGGGCTTTTTCGGTTCCTGCTGCGGCGACTGGCGCTCCCTAGGGGACTCGAACCCCTGTTTTAGCCTTGAGAGGGCCACGTCCTAACCACTAGACGAAGGGAGCGTAACTGTGTCGCTGCCGAGGCAGGAGCGCTAGTATATGCACCTCGATGCCATTGGGCAATCCCGAAACTTCAACCGGAAGCGCCAACATCATTTCCCCTGCTACATCACCGTTCAGCCTGCGCGTCATCCCGCGCGACCAGCACACGATCTCCCGCAAGGACATCAGCCCGAACGCCCTGCGCGTGCTTTATCGCCTGCGCGATGCCGGCTTCGGCGCCTACCTTGTCGGCGGCGCGGTGCGTGACCTGCTGGTCAATGGCCAACCCAAGGATTTCGACGTGGCCACCGATGCCACGCCCGAACAGGTCAAGCAGCTGTTCCGCAACTGCCGCCTGATCGGACGTCGATTCCGCCTCGCCCACGTTGTGTTCGGCCGCGAAATCATCGAAGTCGCCACCTTCCGTGCCAACAGCGATGACGGCAGCGGCGACCGCGAGATGGAAAACGGCATGCTCGTGCGCGACAACGTGTACGGCACCATCGAAGACGATGCCGTCCGCCGCGACTTCACCTGCAACGCCCTGTACTACGCCATCGAGGACTTCTCGGTACGCGACTACACCGGCGGCTTTGAAGACGTGCAGGCGCGCCTGATGAAGCTCATCGGCGATCCCGAGCAGCGTTACCGGGAAGACCCGGTGCGCATGCTGCGTGCGGTGCGCCTGGCGGCCAAGCTCGGCTTCCAGATCGAAGAGGGCACCGCCGCGCCGATCCCGCATCTGGCCGGCCTGCTCAACGAAGCCGCGCCGGCGCGCCTGTTCGAGGAAGTGCTCAAGCTGTTCCTGTCCGGGCACGGCGTGGCCAGCTTCGAAGGCCTTGAGCGTTACGGCCTGCTCGACGTGCTGTTCCCGGAGAGCGCCAAGGCGCTGAAATCCAACCGCACCGGCGCGCTGCGCCGCATGCTGGTCGAGGGCCTGGCCAACACCGATGCACGCGTGGCCAACGACGAACCGGTCTCGCCGGCGTTCCTGTTCGCGCTGCTGCTGTGGCCGGCCTTCTGCCGCGCACAGGCGACCCTGCTCAAGCAGGGCGTGGCACCGGAAGAGGCGCAGCGCCGTGCCGCCGACCGCGTCACCGTGCAGCAGCTCAGCACCATCGCGCTGCCGCGCCGCTTTTCGTTGCCGATGCAGGAAATCTGGCTGCTGCAGTCGCGCTTCAGCTCGCGCCAGCGCAAGCGCGTGTTCCGCACCCTGACCCATCCGCGCTTCCGCGCCGCGTTCGATTTCCTCAGCCTGCGCCAGGTGGCGTCGTCCGAGCACGCCGCCGACGTCGAGTTCTGGCGCGAAGCACAGGCGCAGTCCGGTCGTGAGCTGGAGTCGTCGCTGGATGCGATGCACAGTGAAGAAGGCGATGACGAGAGCGGGGCACCGCGCAAGCGTCGCCGTCGCCGTCGCCGTCCCGGCGCCACGGCTGGTGCGGCGGGCGAGTAAACGATGACCCTTGCCTGGATCGGCCTCGGCGCCAACCTTGGCGACGCGGCCGCCACCGTCATCGCGGCGATTGCCGCGCTGGACGGGCTGCCCGGGACTCGCCTGCGCCAGGCCTCGCGCCTGTACGCCACACCGGCCTGGGGCAATGAAGACCAGCCGCCGTTTGTCAATGCGGTGGCTTCGGTCGAAACCACATTGCCGGCCGATGAGCTGCTGCAGGCAATGCTGGCGCTGGAGCAGGGTTTTGGCCGCGTGCGCGATCCGGCGTTGCACTGGGGGCCACGCGCGCTGGACCTGGACCTGCTGCTGTTTGGCGCGCAGGTGCTTGATCAGCCGGGCCTGCAGGTACCGCATCCTTACCTGCACGAGCGTGCCTTCGTGTTGGTGCCGCTGGCCGAAATCGCGCCGGATCTGGCCATTCCCGGTCATGGCAGCGTGCAGGATGCAGTGATGCGGGTGGATGCCTGCGGGATTGCGCCGATAGGGTGATAATGCCCGGGTTATCTCCCCCGGTTATCAGCACATGAGCACCCACGCAGACAGCAAGCCCTGGACCGTTCCCGCCCTGGCCGAGGCCAAGCGCAATGGCCAGAAGCTGGTCATGTTGACCGCCTACGACGCCGGCTTCGCCCGCACTTTCGACGCAAATGGCGTTGATCTGATCCTTATCGGCGATTCGCTGGGCATGGTCGTGCAGGGTCATGACTCGACCCTTCCGGTGACCGTGGCCGACATGGTCTACCACACCCGTGCCGTGGCCCGCGTGCTGCAGCGTGCGCTGCTGGTGGCCGACCTGCCGTTCGGCGCCGATGCCACTCCGGAACGCGCGCTGGATGCATCGCTGCAGCTGCTGCAGGCCGGTGCCGAGATGGTCAAAATCGAAGGTGCAGGCTTCAAGGTCGACATCATCCGCTACCTGGTCGAACGCGAGATTCCGGTCTGCGCGCACCTGGGCCTGACCCCGCAATCAGTGTTGCGCCTGGGCGGCTTCAAGATCCAGGGCCGCGGCGATGCTGCGCGCCAGCTGGTGGAGGATGCCAAGGCCGTGGCTGCCGCAGGTGCCAGCATCATGGTGCTCGAATGCGTGCCGACCCCGGTCGCCGCTGACGTCACTGCCGCAGTGGCGGTGCCGACCATCGGCATCGGTGCCGGCCCGCAGTGCGACGGCCAGGTGCTGGTGCTGCACGATTTCCTCGGCCTGGACAGTGGCCATCGCCGTCCCAAGTTCGTCAAGGATTTCCTTGCCGAAGGCGGTTCGGTGGCCGGTGCCACCCGCGCCTTCGCCGACGCCGTGCGCGACGGCAGCTTCCCTGACGAACAGCACGCGTACGCACAATGATCCAGACCTTCAACGAACTCGGTGCACTGCGCGCGCAGATTGCGCAATGGAAGGGCGAAGGCCTGCGCGTGGCGCTGGTGCCGACCATGGGCAACCTGCATGGCGGCCATCATTCGCTGGTGACCCTGGCCCGCCAGTACGCCGACAGGGTGGTGGCGAGCATCTTCGTCAACCCGACCCAGTTCGGGCCGAACGAAGACTACAGCCGCTACCCGCGCACGCCCGAGGCCGACGTGGCCGGGCTGGAGCAGGCTGGCTGCGATGCGGTGTGGTTGCCCAGCGTCGAAGCGATGTACCCGCTGGGCGTGGACAAAACCACGCGCATGCACGCGCCCGGCGTGAGTGAAGTGCTGGAAGGCGCCAGCCGCCCGGGCCACTTCGATGGCGTCTGCACGGTGGTGGCGCGCCTGTTCCTGCAGGTGCAGCCGGATGTGGCCGTGTTCGGCCGCAAGGATTACCAGCAGCTGGCGGTCATCAGGCAGATGGTGGCCGAGCTGTCGTTCCCGATCCAGATCGTGGGTGCGGACATCGTGCGTGACGAGGATGGCCTGGCCAAGAGCTCGCGCAACCAGTACCTGAGCGCCGAACAGCGCCCGGTCGCGACCACCATCCATCGCACCCTGCTGGGCATGCGCGAAGGCTATGTGGCCGGGCAGCCGCGCGAGCGCATCGAAGCCGACGCGACGTCTGCACTGCAGGCCGCAGGTTTCCAGGTGGACTACGCCGTGCTGCGCACGCCGGAACTGGCCGAGCCGACGTTCGACGGCGGCGGCCGCGTGGCGCTGATTGCCGCGCGCCTGGGGACCACCCGGTTGATCGACAACCTGGAGTTCTGAGCCGTACGTGGCTTCGGGGCGCCCGCAACGGGCGCCTCTCACCATCCCACGGACGGGAGACGGGATATGAAGACCCCCACCACTGACGCCGGCCGCCTTGCCCAGGCGTCGATCCTCGCAGTGCTGGCCGCAGGAATGCTGCCGGCGCAGCTGTTCGGCGGCCTGCTGTTCGCATTGGACCTTGGGCGTACGCCGGTGCCGGCACTGTTTGGCGGCAGTCTGATGTTCGTGCTGGCGGTCTGCAATGCCATTGCCGTGCTGTTGCCGATGGCGCTGATCCTGCAGTCTCAGCAGCGCCTGCGCCGGGTCGGTTTCGTCCTTGTGGGGTTCGGCCTGGGCGCGCTGGCCATGGCCACCTGTGCCTGGCCGGGCGACGACAGCGGCCCGCTGCTGCAGCGCCTGCGCTATGTCGATACCTTCGATGTGATCAGCTACGGGCTGTCGGTGCTGGCTGCCGGAGGCTTCGGGGCGGTTGCCGGCTGGGCGTTCCATGCAGTGTTCCGCCTGTCGCTGGCCGGTGCCGTCGGCCCGGTTCCACCGGTGCAGCGGCACGAGGGCGCCTGAACGGCCTTCAGCGTCCTGCCGCAGCCCCCTGACGACGGCCAAGCGGGTGCTAGAATCCGCTCTTTCCTTTGCCGTTGCAGCGCCCCCATGCACCTGTCCCTGCTCAAGACCAAGATCCACCGCGCCACCGTCACCCATTCCGAGCTGAACTACGAAGGCTCGATCGCCATCGATGACAACCTGCTGGCTGCCACTGGCATCCGTGAGTTCGAGCAGGTGCACATCTGGGACGTGACCAACGGTGCGCGCTTCTCGACCTACGCCATCCGCGCCGAAGCCGGCAGCGGCGTGGTCTCGCTCAACGGTGGCGCCGCGCGCCACGTGCAGGTCGGTGACATCATCATCATCGCCGCGTTCGCCAGCATGACCGAGCAGGAAGCGGACAGCTTCAAGCCGAAGCTGGTGTACGTTGATGGCAAGAACCAGATCACTCACACCAACGACACGATCCCGACCCAGGCCGCATGACAACGAACAACGGATTCGACTCGCTGCATTCCCACGCCCAGCGCCTGAAGGGCGCAAGCATCCCCAGCCTCCTCGCCGCCGAACCCGGTCGTGTGCAGGACCTGGCGCTGCGGGTCGGTCCGTTGTACGTCAACTTCGCCAGGCAGAAATACGATGCCGCGGCGTTGCAGGCATTGCTGGCTTTGGCCGCCGAACGTGATGTCGGCGGTGCCATCACCCGCCTGTTCCGTGGTGAGCAGGTCAATCTGACCGAAGGTCGCGCCGCACTGCACACCGCACTGCGCGGCGACGTGGTCGATGCGCCGGTGGCGGCCGAGGCCTATGCCACCGCGCGCGAAATCCGCCAGCGCATGGGCGTGCTGGTGCGCGCGCTGGAAGACAGCGGCGTGACTGATGTGGTCAGTGTCGGCATCGGTGGTTCCGACCTCGGCCCGCGCCTGGTCGCCGATGCGCTGCGCCCGGTCACCGGTGCGCGCCTGCGCGTGCATTTCGTATCGAACGTGGACGGCGCCGCCATGCAGCGCACGCTGGCCACGCTGGATCCGGCGAAGACCGCAGGTATCCTGATCTCCAAGACCTTCGGCACACAGGAGACCCTGCTCAACGGCCAGATCCTGCACGACTGGCTGGGCGGCAGCGAGCGCCTGTACGCGGTCAGCGCCAATCCCGAGCGCGCCGCCAAGGCTTTCGCGATCGCCGCCGATCGCGTGTTGCCGATGTGGGACTGGGTCGGTGGCCGCTATTCGCTGTGGTCGGCGGTCGGTTTCCCGATCGCGCTGGCGATCGGCTTCGAGCGCTTTGAACAGTTGCTGGAAGGCGCGGCGCAGATGGATGCGCATGCGCTGGATGCACCGCTGGAGCGCAACCTGCCGGTGCTGCACGGCCTGACCGACATCTGGAACCGCAACCTGCTGGGCCATGCCACGCACGCGGTGATGACCTATGACCAGCGCCTGGCGCTGCTGCCGGCCTACCTGCAGCAGCTGGTGATGGAAAGCCTGGGCAAGCGAGTGCAGCGTGACGGCCAGCCGGTCACCACCGACACCGTGCCGGTGTGGTGGGGCGGGGCAGGCACCGACGTGCAGCACAGCTTCTTCCAGGCCTTGCACCAGGGCACCAGCATCATTCCGGCCGATTTCATCGGCTGCGTCCACAACGATGATCCGTACACGATCAATCACCAGGCGCTGTTGGCCAACCTGCTGGCGCAGACCGAAGCGCTGGCCAATGGCCAGAGCAGCGAGGATCCGCACCGTGATTACCCGGGCGGACGCCCGAGCACGCTGATCCTGCTCGACGCGCTGACCCCGCAGGCGCTGGGTGCGCTGATCGCCATGTACGAACACGCTGTGTACGTGCAGTCGGTGATCTGGAACATCAACGCCTTCGACCAGTTCGGCGTCGAGCTGGGCAAGCAGCTGGCCAGTGGCCTGCTGCCGGCGCTGCAGGGCGAGGATGTGGCGATTGCCGATCCGATGACCCGCGAGATTCTGGCGCAGCTGAAAGGCTGAGGCTCTGGTGCCGGCCAGCGGCCGGCA
>DQIG01000395.1:2311-2959 GCA_003525885.1 Stenotrophomonas sp. | reverse complement strand
TCACCGCCAACCAGCTGCACCGGCAGGCCGGATTCAATGGCGGTGTTGATCGGCGGCAGACGCCGTACATGGTGTATCGCACGCGGGTGGATGCCGCGCCGGCACCGACGCGATGATCTGATCCGGCAGGGCGATGGAAGTCCCTACAGGTCACTGGGAACACCGCCGATGGCATCACGTCATCGAGGTGTTCACGCTGCGCCGCATGCCTGCCTTTCCCCGCGCCGCCCACACCCTGCAGGCCATGCTTCGGCTGCTGCTGCCGCTTCGTTGCCTGGTCTGTGGCGACCCAGGCCATGACGGCCTTGACCTGTGTCGTGCCTGCCTGGCCGGATTGCCCTGGTCCGGCCGGGCCTGCCTGCGTTGTGCATTGCCGTTGCCGGATACGGCCCTGATCGTCTGCGGCAGCTGCCGCGAGGAACCGCCACCGCAGACGGCCACCCACGCCAGCCTGTTGTACCTGCCGCCGGTCGACCAGCTGCTGGTGCGCTACAAGTTCCATCAGGACCTGGCGGCCGGTCGCCTGCTGGCGCAGTTGATGCAGCGGGCGCCACCGCTCTGGCTCTGCCCGCCGCTGGTGCCGGTGCCGTTGCACAGCCGCCGCCTGCGCCAGCGCGGCTACAACCAGGCCGCCGAGCTGTGCCGGCT
>DQIG01000395.1:0-2146 GCA_003525885.1 Stenotrophomonas sp. | reverse complement strand
CTGCCGTTGCCGGTCTGGCATGGGCTGTACCGGCGGCGGCATACCGCACCTCAGTCCGAACGAACGGCCGAGCAACGCAGGGAAAACCTGTTCGATGCGTTCGACGTCCATGGGTCGGTGCCTGCTCGCCTGACCGTGGTCGACGACGTGATGACCACCGGCAGCACGGTGGTGGAAATCGCCGAAACACTGCGCTGCGCAGGTGCGGAAGAAGTACGTGTGTGGGTCTGCGCACGGGTGCCGTGATCGCTCTCTTCATCGCCGGGGGCTAGGATGAGGCCGGTACCGGACTGAAGGAGTGGCCATGAATTCCCCCCTGTCTCCCTTGATGTCAGCGGTTGCACGCAGCTGGTGGATCCTGCTGCTGTATGGGCTGGTTGCGCTGGGCTTCGGCATCGTTGCCGTCGGCTGGCCGCTGTCGGCGGCGATGGCACTGGCGTGGACGCTGGGCGTCGTGGCCATTGTCGAAGGGGTGATCAGCCTGTTCGCGCTGGTGACCGGCGGTAGTGGCGCGCCCCGCGGCTGGCTTGCGCTGTATGCCATCGCTTCGCTGGGCTTCGGCATCCTGGCGGTGATCAATCCGCTGGCCACCGCCAGCGTGCTGGTGCTGTTCCTGGCGGCGTGGCTGCTGGTGGCCGGCATCTATCGCATCGTGTTCGCGATCCGGGTGCGCAAGCAGATCCAGGGCGAGTGGCTGCTGATTCTCAGTGGCGTGCTGGCGGTGGTGCTGGGCCTGCTGTTCGCGGCCAACCCGTACGCGGGCGTGGCGGTGACCACGCTATGGATCGGCATCGGCAGCCTGCTGTATGGGCTGCTGCAGGTGCTGGTGGCGTTCAAGCTGCGGAAGCTGAAGTGAGGGCTGCGTTTCCACTGCTGTTGGGCGCGGCCCTGGGCCTGACCGGATGCATGCCGGGTGCCACGCCCGGTACGCGGGCGGGAGCGGACCGCCCGCCGCTTGCCGGCGTGGATGTGCGCCTGAGTGCAGTCGATGCGGCAGGCAAGGGCGCGCCGGTGCAGTGGCAGGGCGAAACTCTGGCCCTGCGCGAGCCGCCGATTGCCGGCAGCGCGGACATCGCTGATGTGCGCTCTGTACTGGATGATTACGGCATGACGGCGCTGCAGATCCGCTATCGGCCCGAGGCACACCAGCGCATCCACGATGGCACGGCGGCGATGGTCGGCCAGCGCATCGCGATCAGTGTGGATGGCCGTGTGGTGACGGTGGCGACAGTGCAGGGACCGTTTTCCGAATCGATGAGGCTGAGCGGGTTGCCGGGCAAGGACGAGGCGCAGGAACTGGCGAAGCACATCACCGGCAAATGACGGGCGCGCCAACACCCCCGCGCCATGCGCGGAGGTGGACCGAGGTCGACCGCTACCGTGCGAACCGCGCTTCGATCTCTTCCAGTGATTTGCCCTTGGTCTCCGGCAGCCAGAATGCGGCCACCAGGAAGAATATGAAGGTGCACGCCGCCCAGAACACGAACATGCTGGCGTAGCCGTAGTGGCCCACCGTGGGCAGGAAGATCGCGGCGATGGTGGTCGACACGAACTGGTTGATCAGCAGCGCGATGCTCATGCCATTGGAACGGATGCGATTGGGCATCAGCTCGGAAAGGGCCAGCCATACGCACACGCCGGGGCCCACTGCGAAGAACGCGACGAACACCAGGATGCAGGCGGCCACCGCCCAGCCATGCGCGGGCGGTGGGATCGGGCCGATGCGGGCCTGTTCGATGCGCAGCGGCGCCTGCGCGGCACTGGCGGGGTCGGCAAACGGGTTCAGATGCAGCTTGCGGAAGAACGCGCCGATCACACTGTCCGGCTGCACGGTGCCGGCACGCTCGATGCGCAGCTCACGGTCGGTCAGGCTGTCGCTGCGCAGAGCGCGCACATTGGTGAAGTCACCGTAGGCGTACGACACGGTCAGCTGCATCGGCCGGCCTTCGCGGTCGATGCCACCGCCCAGGCGCTGCCACTGTGCGTCGTCCAGCACCAGCTGCAGGCTGTCGCCGCTGACTGCGGCCTGCAGGTGCGGCTGCACGTCGGCACGGCCGCGCTCGGCCTGGAAGAACAGGGTGGCGGCGGCCAGCAGGGCCACGCAGATGCCGCCGCTGCCGAGCATCAGCAGGAACTTGAGGCCCTT
>DQIG01000393.1:318-7148 GCA_003525885.1 Stenotrophomonas sp. | reverse complement strand
GGTGCGGTACCGGCCGGGCCTGCCATTGCGGCGGCCAACGATTCGGCCCGCCCCGCCAGCAGTGCGAACCGCGTGCTGCCCTGGGACGGCGTGCTGCAGCGTGCCGGCCTGCAGCCCGGCTGGAAGCTGCCGCTGATGCTGCTCGTGCCGGGACTGGTGCTTGCGGTCGTGGCGGCGATGCGGCTGGGCACGGCCTGGATGTTCCCCCTGACCCTGCTGCTTTACCTGCTGGGCTGCTGGCTGTGGGTGATGCGCCGGATCACGAAACTGCGTGCGCAGCTGCTGCACCAGATGCCGGACTTCCTCGACAACCTGGTCCGCCTCACCGCGCTGGGCAACAGCCTGCAGGCTGCGTTCCAGGTGTCTTCGATGCAGACCAGCGCACCACTGCGTGGCCTGCTCGACACCACGGTGCGCTATGCGCGCAGCGGCATGGACCTGGATCGTGCATTGAGCCTGGCCGCGCAGCCGTACCGGATGGACGTGCTGAAAGTGCTGGCGGTGGTGATCGGGGTGAGCGTGCGCATTGGCGGCCGCGCCGACCAGATCCTGCAGCGCATGGGCGACTTCATGCGCGACCTGGAGCAGGCCCAGCAGGAGCTGGCGGCCACCACTTCGGAAACGCGCATGTCGGCCTGGGTACTGGGGCTGCTGCCACCGGCCAGCGCGGTGCTGATGGCGATCTCCAGCCCGGCGTTCTTCCAGCCGGTGCTGCACGACCCGCTCGGCCACAGGATCCTGCTGATCGCACTGGGCCTGGAACTGCTGGGGGCGTTCCTGCTGTACCGCCTGGCCAAATCGCTATGACCGCCCGCAGCCACCCCGGAGGTGCACGATGAGCGCCAGCGCCTGGTTCGCCCTCTCGCTGCTGGTACTGGCAGCTGGCGTCGCCCTGCTCGGCATTGCCGGCTGGGTGCGCAGCCATCGCGAGCACCGCACCTCGGCTACGCTGAAAACCGCCCTGCAGCCGCGCGAGGAAGCCCGCGACACCGAGGCCACGCGCCGCGACTCGCTGGGCTGGCTCGAGCGCTTCGGGCGCTCGCTCAGTGGCGGCCGCCTGGAGGCCGCGCTGCTGGCCAACGAGGACAAACTGCTGCTGGACCTGGCCGGCTGGAACACGCGCCGCGGCACCGCCATCTATCTCGGCCTGCGCCTGCTGCTTGCCCTGCTGGTGCTGGCCCTGGCGCTGGCGTTCAGCAGCGCGCATGGACTGGCCAAGGTGATGGTGGTGATCGGTGCGCTGGCGGCCGGGCTGCTGCTGCCCAAGTTCGTGCTGTCGTCGTGGGTCAAGCGCCGCCGCCGCGCGGTCGATAACGAGCTGCCTCTGCTGATCGACCTGCTGCGGCTGCTGCAGGGCGTGGGCTTCAGCATGGACCAGAGCCTGCAGACACTGGGCGACAAGCTGCGCGATGCATTGCCGGTACTGGGCGGCGAGCTGCAGGAAGCCAATGTGGCCTACACCCACGGCCGTACGCGCGCGCAGTCACTGCGGCGGTTGAGCGAGGTCTACGCTGATGACGACCTGACCAGCCTGATGCAGCTGATCCTGCAGGTGCATGCACACGGCGGCGCCGTGCAGGAGCCGCTGCGCCAGTTCAGCATCCGCCTGCGCGAGCAGCGCCGCAACACGTTGAAGGAAAAGGTCGGCAAGCTCTCGGTGAAGATGACCGTGGTGATGATGCTGACCCTGTTGCCGGCCCTGATGCTGGTGCTTGCCGGTCCAGCGCTGGTCGCGCTGGCCACCACCATGTCCAAGATGGGATCGCCCTGATGCCTGCCCTGCGCACTCCTTGCCTGTTGCTTGCCGTCGCCCTCGCCGCCCTGGCCAGTGGCTGTGCCTCGACCACGCCAAAGTACGTGCAGGCGCCCAGCCTTGCACCGCCGGAACCCGATCCGCAGGACAGCCGCAACGCCTACCTGGAGCTGATCGAACGCATGCAGCAGCAGGGTGCGTGGTATGCCTCGCTGGCCCATGTGGAAGCTTTCCGCCAGCGCTATGGCGATCGTCCCGCCCTGCGCCTGCTGCAGGCCGACGCGCTGCGCGAGACCGGCCAGACCGATGCGGCGGTCGCGTTGTACCGCGAGCTGTCCAGCGGGCCACAGGCCGCCGCAGCCGCCCATGGCCTCGGCCTGATCGCCGCACGCCGCGACGACGATACCGGCAGCGAACAGGCCCTGGCGCGCGCCACGCAGTTGCAGCCCTTGAACACCGACTATCTGGGCGACCTGGGCTATGCACGACTGCGCGCGGGCCAGTTCGACCAGGCCCGCGAGCCGCTGGCCAAGGCTCTGGAACTTTCACCCGGCAACGCCAAGGCCACGGCCAATCTCGCACTCTGGGCAGTGTTGCGCGGCGACCAGGCTACCGCGGAGCGCCTGGCGGCACAGGCCAACCTCAACGACGAAACGCGCCGCAGCATCCAGCAGCAGGCCCAGCAGATCCGCACGCGCCTGCAGCAGCGGCAGGCCACTGCAGCGACCGCCGCCAGCGCATCCGCGCACGCGGCCAGCGTCGAAAGCGGCACTCGTGCATCGGGCAGCGCACGGCTGGCGGCCGAACCACGCCGCGACCTGCGTGACGACCGCGATCCGCAGCGCCTGCCGCCATCCATGCTGGAACGCTTCAGCACCACCGATCAACCGACCGGAAGCACACCATGACTGCGATGCGCCTGACCCGACGCCTGTTGCCCCTGCTGTCCTGCCTGCTTGTTGCCGGTGCCGTGCAGGCACAGCAACAGCCATTGACCGGACAGATGCTCGGTGGCTCCGTGCCGTCGGCACCGGCTGCAGCACCGATGCAGGCCGAGCCGCTTCCCACCGTGGAGCTGGCCGCACCGGCCGCACCCGGCGCATCCGCCGAAGCAGCTGCCAGGCAACCGGCACCCCTTGCAGCCGACGTTGCGCCGCCGGCAGCGCCGCGCACACGCCTGCAGAGTGGCGAGGCGACCCGCAACCTGTTCCGCATGCAGGCGTCCGGACAGCAGGCCGGCCAGCGCCTGCCGATCCTCGGTGACCAGGCCACGCTGAGCTATGCGCGTTACCTGAAGAGCTTCGAACACGAGATCCCGGACTTCTTTGAGACCGATGTTGCCCGGTCCAAGAACGCCTCTTCCTCCGGACCCTGAGGTCGGCCATGAAACGCCCCCGCCAGTTCAGCTTCAGCCGCGCGCGCGGCGGCATGTCGGTCACGATGATGCTGGTCATGCTGGCGCTGCTGGCCATGCTGGGCCTGATCGAAATCGGCTATCTGTTCTGGGCCAAGCGTGATGCGCAGAAGGTGGCCGACCTGGCAGCACTGGCCGGCGCGCAGCGCCTGGAGCTGTGCAGCTCGGACAACAGCGACAACAGCGCGGCCCGGCAGAACGCGCTGGCCCAGAACAAGTTCGCGGGTACCCTGCAGATCCGCTGCGGCAACTGGAGCGCCAGCCGCGGCACCGGCAACCGCTTCGTCACCAGCATCGATGCCAGCAACCCGCGCAATGCGGTGCAGGTGATCGCCGAACGCAGCGTGCTGCCCTTCTTCGGTCAGAACGCCAGCCTGCCGACCGTCAGCGTGCAGGCCGTGGCGCGCCGCGCCGAACCGACCGCGGTGTTCGCGGTCGGCTCGCAGCTGCTGCGGACCAATGGCAATTCCGTCCTGCTGTCGACCCTGCGCCTGGTCGGCCTGGACGTCACCAATGCCACGGTGCTGTCCTATGACGGACTGGCACAGGCCAACGTCACCCCGTCCGGCCTGCTGAAGGCGCTCAACATTCCGGTGAGCGCCAACCTCAGCGTGGCCGACTTCAACCGCCTGCTGTCAGTCAACAAGATTTCGCTCGCGCAGCTGGTCGATGCCACCGCCACGGTGGTCGGCCGTGACTCCACGGTGGGCGTACAGCTGCGCGCCCTGTCCGATCTGGTCGCCACCCAGCTGGACATCAACAAGCTCAACATCGTGCTCGGCAGCCAGTCCGGCGGCGGCGGCCTGTTCGCGGAAGTTGTCTCGCCCGACGGCACCGTCGGCAGCGCACTGGAGTCGCAGATCAACGTGCTCAACCTGATCAGCACCGCGATCTCCATCGCCAACGATGGCAACGGCGTGGCGATCAAGGGACTGGACCTGCTGGGCATCAATATCCAGGCCGGCGTGGTCGAGCCGCCATCGATCGCCATCGGCGGTGTCGGCAGCCGTGCCTATAACGCGCAGGTACGCCTGATGGCGGACGTGGACAGCAACAACCTGTTCGCGCTGGGACCGCTGCTGAACCTGCTCGGCACGCGCCTGCACCTGCCGCTGCACGTCGATATCGCCAACGGCATGGGCACGCTCACCGGCATCCAGTGCGGCGGCAGTCCTCCCAAGGCCACCATCCAGGTCGATTCATCAGTGCTGCGTGCCTGCGTCGGCAACGTCGACCCCGCACAGCGCTTCTCCAAGGCCAATGTCTGCGACGCCACGCTGCAGAACGAACAGTTGCTGAAGCTGCTGGGCCAGCCTTTGATCAACGACAAGATCACCCTGCCCGCCCTGACCAGCACGCAGAACCTGACCCTGGCCGCCGGCGAGACTGGCTCGACCCGGATCAATCCACTCGCGATCGGCGATGCAGTGTCGAGCCTGGTCAACGAACTGCTGCGCGTGCTGTCGGGCATGCTCAGCTCGCCCAAGCAGGGCATGAACGCCAACGACACCGCCAAGGCACTGGCCGATCGCTACCTGCAGGCGGCGTTTCCGCCCAACACCCGCTACGACGTCGACAAGCTCATTCCCTTGCTGCGCGATGGCGATCCCAGCCGTCAGCTGGCACCGCTCAACAGCTGGACGGTGCCAGGTGGCCTGCCTTATGCGTGCGGGCTGCTCAACCTGACCACCTGCCACAAGGATGGACCGGTCTGGGATGCCCTCAGAGTCACGGTCACCGGCCAGGGCCTGGGCGTCCTCGATGGCCTGCTCGGCTCGCTGGTCGGTGGCCTGCTGATCAACCGCTGCGACAGCCTGCTCGGCAACCTGATCGATTACAACGGCTGCGTGCGCAACAACCTGGCGTCGTACATCCAGACCGCGCCGGCCGGTTTCCTCGATGGTGCCGGGGGAACGGGCGTCACCAACCCCGACGGCAGTGTCAGCTGCAGCGGCCTGCTGTGCACGCTGCTGAAGCCGATCCTGGCCGCACTGCGGCCGGTGCTCAACAGTGTCGGCGCCCTGCTGACCAACCTGCTGGCCAGCGTGCTGGGGCTGGAACTGGGCCGGACCGACGTCAACGTGCAGTCGATCCAGTGCAGCGCGGCACAGCTGGTCTACTGAAATCGGGTCGTGACGGGCGCCCTTGGCGGCGCCCGCGCCCATGCTAGACTCCCGGCGGGGAACCACCTTCATCTCAACCCACACTCATCCGTGGATGGTCTAGACATGCGAGAAACTTCAGGGGGCGCGGTCTTCGCCCGGCACGCGCGCAGCGCGGCAGTGCTGGCCGTGGCCATGATGCTGGTGGCACCGGCGGCGATGGCCGCACGTGGCGACCGTGAGGCTGCAGCCGAACCGGCGCGCAGTGCGCCGGTGGTGCGCAACACCGTGGACGAGCTCAAGCAGTTGATGGATTCGCGCCAGCTGACCGAGCTGCGCACCACCTACAACGGCAACTACGGCGCCAGCCTGCTGTTCAACGCCAACACCCTGACCTACTACGTCGCCCTGTTCCAGGAGAAGAACTTCTGGCGGGTGATCAAGACCGATGCGGTGGACAACGCCGAGCGGGTCTACCGCACCTTCGCGCAGCAGTCCGAACAGCTGGCCCAGGTCTACATCGACACCACCCGCCTTGAAGCAGGCAAGCGCTATACCGAGCGCCTGGTGGCCTACAACGAAGAACGCCTGCGCACCCTGCAGCAGGAAATGGAACAGCAGCAGGCGCAGTCGGCACAGGTCAGCGCCGCCCTGCAGCAGGCCCAGCAGCAGGCCGTGAGCCTCAGCACCGATGTGCAGAGCACCAACAGCCAGCTGGACGCCCTGCAGCGCCGCATCCAGATCCTGCAGGCCGAACAGGGCAACCCGGAGTTGAGCCTGCCCAAGCCCGACAGCGTGCCCGCACCGGCGGCCGCCAGCGACGGCCGCTGAGACCTGCGCGCACGGCGTTCCACGCGACGGCGCCTTACGGCGCCGTTGTCGTTTTCGGCACTCTTCGCCCCCATCTCACTGGCACGCCGCGTAGACCGCGTCATCCAGTTGCCGGCGCTGCACGAAATCCAGCCGCCGGCGTTTGAGCAGCGCCTGTTCGCGTTGGCGCCGGGCACGATCGCAGGCTGCTGCATCCGTGCTGATCGTGATCAACGCGCCCTGTGCCCGCGCGAAACGCCGCTGTCGACGCGACGGCTTCGGTGGCGTGACCGCTGGAGCCACCGCACCGCGGGACAATGACTGCTCCGCCGGGACGTCCCAGCGCCAGGCCGCCCGCCCCTGGCAGGGTGTCTGCTGGTAGACCGGATGCGGTCCATCCACGCATTTGTAGACGTGGGTCTGTGCCTCCACCGCCATCGGCAACAACAGGTACAGCATCAGGAACCATCGCGTGGCGGGCATCCGGGCATTCCACAGGCAGGCTGCGGACATCCTCGGCGCGCAACCCGGGTCCCGCCAGAGCGATACGCGTCACATCCGTGGAAATCCAGCACAGCGGTGCAAGTCCGTCGCCGGCACCTGCGCTGTACTGCCGGAGGCACCGGCGGCTTGCCGATGCTTTCCCTCCCTTCCGCCAAGGAACCTGCAATGAGCAACTTCGTCACCGTCGCCGATGGCGCCCGCATCTTCTACAAGGATTGGGGTACCGGCCAGCCGATCGTGTTCGCCC
>DQIG01000393.1:0-151 GCA_003525885.1 Stenotrophomonas sp. | reverse complement strand
CCCACGGCTGGCCGCTGTCTTCCGATGCCTGGGACCCGCAGATGCTGTTCATGGGCCAGAACGGCTTCCGCGTGATCGCCCACGATCGTCGCAGCCACGGTCGCTCCAGCCAGACCTGGGATGGCAACAACATGGACACCTACGCCGACGA
>DQIG01000173.1:1486-8397 GCA_003525885.1 Stenotrophomonas sp. | reverse complement strand
GAACCGTTGGTTCGCACGCTCTCCGCTTTACGCCCCACCCTTGAGGATCACTTCGGCCAGGCGGTCGTAATCGCCATTGAAGTGATGGTCGCCCGGCAGCTTCACCTTCTGCACGCCATCGTTGGCCGGCAAGCCGGGGCACAGCGCGTCATCGTCGTCCTGGCCGTACACGCACAGCGTCTTGCCGGCCGGCAGCCTGGCCACTTCCGGAGCGATCGGCAGGCCATCGCCGCCGCCGCCCAACCAGTTGCTGACATGGAATTCGAAGTCGGCCTTCTTGCCCACCGACAGCAGCACGATGCGGTCCAGCGCCTCACGGGTACCCGCGTCGAGCTGGTTGATAGTGGCCGGCAGCACGTCGGCCCCCTGCGAGAAACCGATCAGCATCACCTTGTCGCGGTGCCACTGCTGGCGGTAGTGGTCGATGATCTTCTGCAGGTCGCCGGCAAAGCCCTTCGGTGTGCGCTCGCTCCAGAAGTAGCGCAGCGAGTCGATGCCAACCACCGCCACGCCATGCTCGTTGAGCGACGACGCCACGTCCTTGTCCAGGCCGGCCCAGCCACCGTCGCCGGAAACGAACACAGCCAGCGTGTCACCGTTGCCGGTCGCTGGCACTTCCACCACCGGCAACCCCTTCAGCGCGGCCGGTGGCGGCGCCAGGCTGACGCCGGCCTGCGCACCGATAACCCGCGCCGCGGCCACCAGACCCGGTGACGCATCGCCACGCGCGGTGCGCTTGAACTCGCGCGCCATCGCCACCTGTTGCACGAACCGGCTGGCCTCGCCCACCTTGCAGCCATGGTCACCGGCCGCACTCAACCATGGGAAGTTCAGTTCGGCGGGCTGCAGCTTGTTGTGCTTCACGCCATCACCGCAGACCATGCGCTCGTGGCTGTGGTCCGGGCAGAAGCCGGTGGTCAGCAGGCCAGCGAACACCTGGGTATCGGCCTGCGCGGCCAGCGAATAGGCCAGTTCGGCGCCCTCACCATCGCCGCCGACCAGCGGCAGGTGGTAGCCCGAAAGATGCAGGGAGGCCTGCAGCCAGCGCGAGAAGTTCTCGACGTCGCCGGAACCGAACGAACAGGTCGGGTCACCCTCACGCTTGAGCACCCCGCGCAGGTGCGCGATGTCCACGGCCGCGACCATCGCGCCGTCTGCACGCAGGGCCTCGATCGGCAAGCGGCTGGTGTCGCCCCCCGGGGTGGGCTCATGGAACCAGATCACCACTCTCTGCGGTGTGCCAGCCGGCATGTGCACCGGAATCTGCTCGAACCGCCCGTGGCTGAACTGCTGCACGTTGGCCGCCGCCATTGCCGGCAGCGCCGCCAGCGCCAGAACCACACCCATTGCCCCGCCCAGCCCTGCACGCTTCATATCGCGTCCCCGATGGAATGCGCACACGATACGCCGCCGCCGCGTGCACGGCACGTACCGGCGCAGGCTGTTGGGCTTTCAGCAGGCCGCAGCGCGACGACTGCGCCGATACAGCGCCAGCGCCAGATACAGCAACCAGCCCACGATCACTACGATCACGGCCTTCTGACCCAGCCCGCGCGGCGGACCGCCACGCCACAGCACATGCAGCCACAACAGGACGAAGGCCAGCCAGGCCCAGCCCCAGAGCAGGCCCGCAGCGGACTGCCAGCCCGGCTCGCGACGCAGGTACCAGGCCTGCAGCAGCATGCCGACGCTGGCGCACAGGAAAGCGGTGTTGGCCGCCAGCCCATGGATGAACGGCGCCAGCAGCGGCGTGGCTTCAGGCAACCAGCTGTCACCGATGGCGACCGTGGCCAGGCCCAGCGCCGAAACAGTGAACAGCAACGGTGCCGCCGCGCTGCGCCGCGGGCCGATGCTGCCGCGGTAGAGGCTGATACCCAGCAGGGCGATCGCCAGCGCCAGCAGGCAGTAGGCCGCGCGCAACGCCAGCCCCCACGGCCCGTGCAGGTAGAGGCTGAGCGTGGCCCGCACCCAGTCCAGATCGGTGCGTGCGAACTGGGTCCACAGCGCGGTGGCCACGAACAGCAGCAGCGCCACCAGCGCCAGCAGCGCCACCGGGCGCGTGCGGCTCATGTCGATGCCTCCGGGTGCCGCGCCTGCCATTCGGCCAACGCCTTGCGATAGCGCTGCAGCTCGTCGGCATACAGGTCCAGCACGCACAGCGGGCAACCGCTGCCGCAGCATTCGTTGGGACCGGGCTCTTCCGGCGGCAGCGGACGGGGATCGGGATCAGGGACGGACACGGTTGGAAGCGACAATCGGTGGAAACGGGCCCCAGTGTAGCGGGATGGCTCAGCGGCCCAGCTGCCGGCGCAGGTTGTCGCGGGCGGCCGCGTCGAGGCGCTGATGGAAGAACCCGCTGAGGAAGATGCGCGGTGCACGCAGCAGGCCCTGCAGGAAACGGCGGCGGCCGGCGCGATACAGGAAGCCCGGCACCACGCCCTTGTACTCTTCAGCCACGCCACGGTCATAGGCGGTGAACACCGGTTCCGGCGCGGCCAGGATCGCCATGTCGCAGTCCAGGAACAGCGCCGCCTCGGCATCGACATCGTCCGGGCCGAGCTCGCCGTGGCGGGCGGTCAGCAGAATCAGCTGCTCGACCCGGGCCGCATCGACTGCGGCGAGTTCCGGTGCCTGTGCGATCGCCTTCAGGGCCAGCTGCGCTGAACGCGCCTCGTTGTCCTTTCGCCCCGCCACGTAGATCGCATCGTGGTAGAGCACGGCCAGGTAGACCTCGGCCGATTGCTGCCAGCCGGGGCCGTCGGCAACCTCCTGGCAGTGCTGCAGCACCGCGCGTACGTGGCCGAAGTGATGATAGGCACGTGGTGGCGTCGCATAGCTGTCCTGCAGCGCCTGCCACTGCGCCGGAGCGAGCGTCAGCGGGGAGAAGTCCATGCCCGGATCATCCTGCCTGCGCCGGTGGCGGGCAAGCTGGCGGTTTTTTCACCACACCCTCACAACGCCCATCGCACGGGGCCGCAACACGGTTGTCCACAGCTTTGTCGAGCGCTGGTCCACACCGGCTGTGGATGAACGCGCGGACCGACCAGCGGTCACTGCAGCGGTGCGCACACAGGTCTACACTCGCCTCAGGCGGGAGCGCCCGCCGCTGCCGGGAGCCGTCATGTACCGTCCTGCCGCCCGATCCGTTCTGCTCGCACTGGCCGCATTGGCGGCACCGTCTGCGATCGCGCTGAACCCTGCCGGGACCGAAGCGCCCGGGATCGTTGCCAGCACCGCCGCCCCGACGATTCCAACGCCGCAGCAGGTGTTCGCGATTCCGCCGGCGATGCTCGACATGCTGCGCACGCAGGTGATCAGTCGCAGCTACTCGCGTGAGCAGCGCCTGCAGGCGCTGGTGGAGATGATCTTCGACCGCCATGGCATGGACCTGCAATACGACGCCGACGCGACCCTCACCGTCAGCGAAATATGGCAGCAGCGACGGGCCAACTGCCTGGCCTTCACCCTGATGTTCGTCGCGCTGGCACGCGAAGCCGGCATCCAGGCCCGCGTGCAGGAAGTCGGCCAGGTGGTGTCTTGGTACCAGGACCAGGCCCAGGGCCTGGTCTACAGCGTGGGCCACGTCAATGCCGGGGTCGGCTTCGCAGGCCGCTTCGCCACCGTCGACCTGGATCGCAATGTGCTGTACGACCGCCGCGGGCCGTTGCCGATCAGCCAGGCGCGGGCATTGGCGCACTTCTACAACAATCGCGGCGCCGAACGCATGGCCGGCGGCGATCTGGTGAGCGCACGTGCCTTCTTCATTGCCGCGCTGGCACAGGACAACAGCTTCGCCGCCACCTGGAACAACCTGGGCGTGCTGGAAAACCGCAAGGGCGATACCGCCGCCGCGCGCCGGGCGCTGGAAACGGCACTGCGGCTGGACGGCCGCCAGGACGCTGCACTGACCAACGCCAGCGCCCTCTACCGCAAGCTGGGCATGGACGCGCAGGCGCAGGCACTGGAGCAGCGATTGCAGTCGGTGCAGCGCGAAGACCCGTTCGCGCAGTACATGCTCGGCGCCGAGGCCGAACGCGCCGGCCAACTGGACCAGGCGATCCGCTATTACCGGCAGGCCGTGCGCCTGTACGACACCGCGCACCAGTTCCACTTCGGGCTGGCGCGGGTCTATTTCCTTGCCGGCCAGCTCAAGCGCGCTGATCGTGAACTGCTGCGTGCGCAGGAACTGGGCGGCGCACCGCAGCAGGCGCGCTACCAGGCCAAGCTGGATAGCCTGGCCCGCTGGCGCGCGCAGCAACAAGCCAGGCGCTGAAGGCCGGTCAGGCCTTCTTGAGGAAGCAGGTCTTCAGGACCAGGCCCTTGATCTTGTCCGAGTTGCCTTCGATGTGCTCGGCATCGTCCTCGACCAGACGGATGTTGCGGATCACGGTGCCCTGCTTGAGCGGGATCGAGGAGCCCTTCACCTTCAGGTCCTTGATCACGGTGACGGTGTCGCCGGCCTGCAGGGTATTGCCGTTGCTGTCACGCACGACCAGGGTCGAACCGGCACCTTCCTCGGCGGTCCATTCGAAGCCGCAGTCGGCGCAGATCCACAGCGCGCCATCGGCATAGGTGTTTTCCAGGGTGCACTGCGGGCAGGCGGGGGCAGAAGACATCAGCAAGTACCTCAAAGTGAATCAACAGCCGCCATTGTAACCGCCCGGCTCCCCTGGCCTTTTCCGGGCAGTACCCGGGTGCCCCTTCACCCGGTCCGGAACTCCGGTCCAAAACAGGAAACCGCGGGAACTTGCAGTCGGCGGCGAACTGCAGCAGAGTGCGCGGCCCCTGATCGCCCCCGGAACTCCCCCATGCGCCTCGGCATCGACTTCGGTACCAGCAACTCCGCCGCCGCAATCGTGCATGAAGGGACACTGCTGCCGATCCGCTTCGGCGACGCCGAGCAGTTCCGTACCAGCGTGTACTTCCCCGGCGTGGTGCCCGACCCGGATGACTTCCAGCTCGACGACGGCCAGGAACACCAGCTGCAGCAGATGATCGACAGCGCTGCGCGCGCAGCGCGTGCCGCCGGCCAGGAACGCACGCCGCAGGCGCTGCGCCGTGAAGCCCTGCGTGCCCTGCGCCGTGAATGGATGGAGGCCCGCGCCGGCAAGGAACGCAGCGCCAGCGACCTGCTGCAGAACGCGGTCTACGGTGACGAAGCGCTGGAAGCCTATTTCGAGGAACACGAAGGCAACCTGGTGCAGAGCCCGAAGTCGATGCTCGGCTACAACCTGCACCCGCGCGCGAAGCAGACCATCACCGGCATCGCCGCGCACATCCTCGAACACATCCGCCTGACCGCCAGCGCCCAGCTCGGCCAGCCGCTGCGAGCGGCCCTGCTCGGGCGTCCGGTGCAGTTCCGCAGTTCGATTGGCGCGGCCGGCAACGACCAGGCGCTGGATATCCTGCGCGAAGCGGCCACCCAGGCCGGCTTCGACCAGATCGATTTCCTCGAGGAACCGGCTGCGGCGGCCATGCATTACCACGCCGAAAGCCGCGAGCGGCACCAGGCGGTGATCGTCGACATCGGTGGCGGTACCACCGACATCGCGCATGCCGAAGTCGGTGGCGACGACGCCCCGCGTATCCACCGCGCCTGGGGTATCGCCCGCGGCGGTACCGATATCGACCTGGCGCTGAGCCTGTCCAGCTACATGCCGCTGTTCGGCCGCGGCATCACCCGCGTGCCCGCCCACCACTACGTGGAAGCGGCCACCGTGCAGGACATGACCCGCCAGCGCGACTTCCGCCAGCACAAGTACGACCATGTCGACGATCCGTGGGGGGCGCGCCTGCAGGCCCTGCAGGACACCGGCAATACCGCCCGCCTGTACCGCGACGTCGAGCGCGCCAAGATTGCGCTCAGCGCCGCCAGCGAACACCGGAGCACGCTGGACTACATCGCCCGCGACCTGCATGCCGACAGCAGCGCCGACGGCCTGGCCGCCGCCGCCCATGGCTACCTGGAGCAGATCCGCGAACTGCTGGCCCAGGTCCGCAGCGACATCGGCGGTGACCCGGATGCGGTGTTCCTGACCGGCGGCATGTCCCGCGCCGGCTACCTGCGCGAGGCGGTGGCGGCCGCCTTCCCCGGCGCCCGCATGGTCCATGGCGAGCCCTCGCTGGGCGTGGTCCAGGGCCTGGCTCTGGCGGCAGCCAGCCAGGATTAACAAAACGTTACGCGGTCTAAGTTACTCTTGGTCGGCTAGATCCCAGCTGCACCTTCCACCGGCCACGCCGGTGTGTGTCCACGGTGCAGCCTGGCCCGCCCTGCGGGCCTAGCGGCCATGCCTTCCTGGCTCGTTCATGGTCCGCGCAGCACCTGAGCCGCCATCGAGACCCGCTTTGGGCACCCGCCAGGCCCCTGAGGCCTTACAACCTGACGCAGCACCTGCACCCATCGACTGCCGCCGTTGTGACGCGGTCTGTTGCCGGTTGCCCGTGCTGCTGCAGCCCGGCGACCACGTGCCCGGCCAGTTCCTGTCGCGCGACACCCACGGCCGTGCCGTGATGGCGCGCAACGAGGAAGGCTGGTGCGCGGCGATCGATCCCTATCACCTGCGCTGCACGATCTATTCGCAGCGCCCGGCGATCTGCCGCCAGTTCTCGATGGGCGGCGATGACTGCCGCCGCGAGCGGCAGGACTACCTGCGCCAGGCCGATGCCTGGGCGCTTTCCTCCCCTTCCACCTGACAGGAGCAACCATGCCCCGCAAGGCAAAGACCCCCGCGAAGGCCAGCAACAGCATCCGCAGCGAACGCAAGGGCGCGGCCGCCAGCACCGTGGTCAGCAGCGATTCGATCGCTTCGGACCTGGCAGCGTTCCGCAAGGCCGGTGGCAAGATCGAAGTCCTCGGCACTACCTGGGCACTGAAGAAAGCCAGCTGACCCAGCTCCGACCGCGGCGGCGCT
>DQIG01000173.1:0-1331 GCA_003525885.1 Stenotrophomonas sp. | reverse complement strand
CGGCGGCGCTGCCGCCGCGGCCTGCAGGATCGCGCTCAGCGATCCAGGCTTACCCGAACACTGCCCGAATGCGACTGGATGCGGATGTCACCGTCGCCACTGCCCAGCCGTGTATCAAGATGGCTGCCGGGGCCGTAGCGCGGCCGCTCCACCTGGCCGGCGTCGCTGTTGATCGACCCGCTGAAGCTGTTCACCGACAGCTGCGCCGAGACTGCGCGTGGCAGGCGAAGGTTGACCGACGCACTCACCGATTCCACGTTGATACGGCCACCCGGCGCCAGTCCGGCCGCCGACAGGTCGATGCTGCCCGATACGGTTTCCACCGCCAGCCGCTGCACCCGCCCGGCATCGACCTCGACCCGGCCGGATACCGTCTGTGCACCGATGTCACCGGACACGCCGCCGCCGGCTTCGATGCGGCCACTGACCGTGTTCACGTCCAGCTTCGGGGTCTGCAGGCGCGCGCTGACACCGCCACTGACCGTATTGAGCTTGCTGTCGCCGCTGCGACCGGAGGCGCTCAGGCTGCCGCTGACCGTGTCGGCCTGCAGGCGACGCACATCGATGCCACTGATGTCCTGGCTGGCACTGACCGTGCTCAGCAGCAGCTCCACCGAGCGCGGTACGTTCAGCACCAGCGTCGCGCCACCGTTGTTGTTGCGGCGCGGGTATTCGATCTCCCAGCGCACGCGGTTGGCACTCTTCTCCTGGCGCAGCTGGAGGCCATCGCTGAGCGTACCGGTGAGCTGCACGTCGTTGCGGTCCCAGCCACGCACGGTCACCTTGCCGGCCACGTTGCTCAGTTCGATCCGGCCGCCAGCGGCCAGGTTGTGGCGTTCGTCGATCCGGGTGTCAGCCAGGGCCACTGCGGGCAGCAGCAACAGCGCGGCGCAGCAGGTCATCAGGGTACGTGTCATCGTGGGTCTCCTCAGGTCGTCAGGCCGGATTCGGCGGCATAGGCCGCCTGCCGGGTCAGTTCCAGCCGCAGCGCATAGGTGCGCTTGAGCTGGCCAAGCAGGTGCGGCGCACGTGGATCCTGCGCCAGCGCGGCCTGGATCTGTGCCGCGCTTTCATCGAGTTCATGCAGCGCCGGCTGCCATTCCGATGCCCGGCCTGCAGGCAGCGAGGCCACCGCCTGCTGGTACTGCTCGGTCATCGCCGCGGCCTGCAGCTGCAACGCAGAGGGCGCCGGTGCTTCGAGCTGCGCATGGCGCCAGGGTGCCACCGCGTAGAGCGCCAGGCTGGCCGCCAACGCCGCCCCCACCGGCAACCACCAGCGCCGACGCGAACGTACTGGCAGTGCCACCACATTGTCGGCCGCCATAGCGGCC
>DQIG01000427.1:4755-5174 GCA_003525885.1 Stenotrophomonas sp. | reverse complement strand
CCAGCGGCCGGCACTACCCATCGGTCTGCACATAAGGGCTGCCGGCCTGGTGGCCGGCACTGCCCAGCGCCTAAACGTACGTCCCAGCATGGTTTTTTCCGGCTGCCCCGCGGCCGGCAAGGGGGTGCACGGGCGGGGAAAGCGGAGCTAGACTGTCCGCCTTTGCGGCCCCTGGGCCGCCCTGAACGGAAGTGTCCTCCCGCATGAGTTGGCTCAGCAAGTTGATGCCGTCCGGCATCCGCACCGACAACACCCCCAGCAAGAAGCGCAGCGTCCCCGAGGGCCTGTGGGAAAAGTGCAGCAACTGCGGCAGCGCGTTGTACCGTCCGGAACTGGAAGAGAACCTGGAAGTCTGCCCGAAGTGCGGCCATCACATGGCGATCCGTGCGCGTGCGCGCCTGGCCGCCCTGTTCGACGCC
>DQIG01000427.1:496-4611 GCA_003525885.1 Stenotrophomonas sp. | reverse complement strand
TGGCCGCCCTGTTCGACGCCGACAGCACCACTGAGATCGGTGCGCGCCTGGGGCCGACCGACCTGCTCAAGTTCAAGGACCAGAAGAAGTACAGCGAGCGCATCAAGATCGCGCAGAAGAACACCGGCGAGTACGACGCGCTGATCGCCATGCGCGGCCTGCTCAAGGGCCGCGCGCTGGTGGCATCGTCCTTCGATTTCGCCTTCATGGGCGGCTCGATGGGCTCGGTGGTCGGCGAGCGTTTCGCACTGGCCGCGGAAACCGCGGTCGAGATCGGTGCGCCCTACGTGTGCTTCTCGCAGAGCGGTGGCGCCCGCATGCAGGAAGGCCTGTTCTCGCTGATGCAGATGGCCAAGACCTCGGCCGCGCTGGGCAAGCTGCGCGAAGCCGGCCTGCCGTACATCTCGGTGCTGACCCATCCGACCACTGGTGGCGTGTCGGCCTCCTTCGCGATGCTGGGCGACATCAACATCGCCGAACCGCAGGCGCTGATCGGCTTCGCCGGCCCGCGCGTGATCGAGCAGACCGTGCGCGAGAAGCTGCCGGAAGGCTTCCAGCGCTCGGAGTTCCTGCTGGAGCACGGTGCCATCGACCAGATCTGCGATCGCCGCGAAATGCGCGACCGCCTGTCCGATCTGCTGGCGATGCTGGGCCGTCAGCCGGCGCCGGAGGTGGCTTGATGGGAGGCCGCAAGTACTTCGGTACTGATGGCATCCGTGGGCGGGTCGGCCAGGGCGTGATCTCGGCCGACTTCGTGCTGCGCCTGGGCAACGCCCTGGGCCGTGTCCTGGTCGCCCAGCGCGGCCAGGACGGGCGTCGGCCGATCGTGGTGATCGGCAAGGACACCCGCATTTCCGGTTACATGTTCGAAGCGGCACTGGAAGCCGGCCTGGTCGCCGCCGGTGCCGACGTGCAGCTGCTGGGGCCGATGCCGACCCCGGCGGTGGCGTTCCTGACCCGTACGCTCGGCGTGGATGCCGGCATCGTCATCAGCGCCTCGCACAACCCGCACTACGACAACGGCATCAAGTTCTTCTCCGCCCAGGGCGAGAAGCTCGACGATGCCACCGAGCTGGCCCTGGAAGCGGCGCTGGACATTCCGTTCACCACCGCCGAATCGGAAAAGCTGGGCAAGGCGTCGCGCGCTCGCGAGGCGGTCGGCCGCTACATCGAGTTCTGCAAGGCCAGCGTGCCACGCGCGTTCGACCTGCGTGGCGTGCGCCTGGTGCTGGACTGCGCGCACGGCGCCACCTACCAGATCGCACCGCTGCTGTTCCGCGAACTGGGTGCCGAGGTGATCGGCATCGGTGCCGAGCCCAACGGCGTCAACATCAACGCCGGCGTGGGTTCCACCCATATCGACAACCTGGCCGCCAAGGTCCGCGAAACCCGCGCCGATCTCGGCATCGCCTTCGACGGTGATGGCGACCGCGTGCTGATGGCCGACGACCAGGGCAACCCGGTCGACGGCGATGACCTGTTGTATATCCTGGCCCGTGCATGGAAAGCCGAAGGCCGCCTGCGCGGCCCGGTGGTCGGCACGCTGATGAGCAACTATGGCGTCGAGAAGGCATTTGCCGACCTGCAGATTCCGTTCGTGCGCAGCAATGTCGGCGATCGCTACGTGCACCAGGCGCTGATCGAAGGCGGTGGCGTGCTCGGCGGTGAAGCCTCCGGCCACCTGCTGTGCCTGGATCGGGCGACCACCGGAGACGGTATCGTCAGTGCCCTGCAGGTTCTGGTGGCGCTGCGCAACAGCGGGCAGACCCTTCGCCAGGCGCTGAAGGGACTGGTGCGGGTGCCGCAGAAGACGGTCAACGTGCGGTTGGGCAATGTCTCGGCCAAGGCCACAGTGCAGGCCGACAGCGTGCAGGCCGCGCTGGCCGTCGCGCAGCAATCGGTGGCCGGCCGTGGCCGTGCGTTCCTGCGCCCGTCTGGTACCGAGCCGGTGGTGCGGGTCACGGTCGAGGCCGATGATGCGACGCTGATGCAGGACACTTTGGACCGCCTGTCTGCGGCGGTACGCGAAGCCGCCGCCTGAGGCCAGCGGGTACAACCTAGCACCTCGACATGGCCGCTTCTGCGGCCATGTCGCTTTACAGCGCCACTGTCTGAATCGATCGCGACCCGCGATCATGTTCAGCTGCGGCTGTGCGCTTTGTGACGCGTCGTGAACGATGCCCGGCGTATTCCCGGGATCAGGATCCCTTGCCGCCATGCAGCGTCCGCGAAGGCAGGGACCCGGTAGGAGCGGATCGCGCTCCATCCATCTACTTTCGTTGCAAGGGCCACGACCATGAACATCTCATTGCGCTACAGCCGCCGCCTGCTGGCAGGTGCGCTGCTGGTGTTGCCGTTGCTGGGTGGCGTTTCCATTGCCGCTGCCGAACATCGCCCCGAAGGCGGGCCGCCTATGACCGCCCCACGCGAGGAGCCCATGCGCGCGCCGTGGGGCTATCCGCGAATGGAGCGTCCGCGCGAACTGGGGAATGCGCGCCCCGTGTTCCGTGAAGAGTACCGGCACAATTTCCGTGCCGACCACGCCTTCCGCATCGGCCCGTACCATCCGCCGGTCGGCTACGCCTACCAGCGCTGGCACTACGGACAGATCCTGCCGCGCCCCTACTGGGTTGGCGATTACATCCTCAACGACTTCTGGCTGTTCGGCCTGGACATGCCGCCGATGGGCTTTGAATGGGTGCGCTATGGGCCTGATGCGCTGCTGATAAACACAGGCAACGGCGAGATCGTGCAGGTCGTGTACGGACGATTCTTCTGACACCGTCGCAGGCCTCCCACGCCCCCATGGGCGGGGAGGTTGTCGGGTTCACGGCCCCGGCACCATCTTCTTCTGGCGCGCCTTGAAGCCGTTGAAGATCGGCGCGATCAGCGGGTTGTAGCTCTGGGCGATGCGCTTGCGCAACCAGCTTGCCGGGCGGTTGCGGATCGCGAAGCGATAGATGCGTTCCGGATCGCCGCCCACCACGTTGCGGCCGAACGGGTGTGTGGTATGCAGGTAGCGGAAGCCGTGCTCGCGTGCCACCTCGATGTGGTCCTGGTCGAAATCACCATAAGGCCAGCACAGCGTATCGGACACCTCGCCGAGCTTGTCCTGCAGCACGTCGCGCGAGATCGCCAGGTCCTGGCTCAGGCCCGCGCGGCGCTGCGCGCGGTCGAGGTCATCGCGGCGCAGCCAGCGCGTATGGGTATGGGTATGGCAGTGCACTTCGAACGTGCCGGCGGCGATGGCCGCGCGCGCTTCGCTCCAGCGCATCATCACGTCGTCGCTGCGGTTCTGCTCGTAGATCGCCGCTTCGCAGCCGCGATGATCCGGCGTTGCCGGCAATGTCGCCCCGGCAAGCCCCGCGTGGGGTCGCTCCGGGCCTTCGCCCATCCAGCCGGTCACCACGAACACCACGGCATGCATGCCGTACTTCTGCAGGATCGGGTGCGCATACACCCAGTTGTCCAGGTAGCCATCGTCGAAGGTGATCACGATCGACTTGCGCGGCACCGGCTTGCCAGCCAGGAAGCCGGCGTACTGGTCCAGTGTCAGCGAGGTCCAGCCGTTGTCGGCCAACCATGCGATCTGGCTTTCGAAATTCTCCGGCGACACGGTGATCATGCCCGGTGACGGACTGACGTGGTGGTGCATCAGCACCGGTACGGTTCGGGCATCAGCCATGTCCCAGCTCCTTCAGCCACTGGTGGTAATAGTGTTCGGTGGTCTCACCGTGGCCGTCGGGGGTGAACCGGTGCGCGCTGCGCATCCAGTCCCACCCGGCGCGGCCCATCTGCCGCCGCCGTTCCGGATCGTCCACCAGCAGGCGCAGGGCACCTGTCAGGGCTGCATTGTCGCCCAGCCGGGTGAGGATCGCATTGCTGCCATCGACCACCATCTCCGGCACGCCACCCACGCGCGTGGCCACGATCGGCACCCCAACATAGGCGGCCTCCAGGAAGACGGTACCGGCCGCTTCCTTGTGCGAAGCCAGCGCGAAGATGTCGAAGCCGGCCATCAGCCGGCATGCGCCATCACGATAGCCGAGCAGATGGACCTGCTGCTGCAGCCCGTGCTCGTCGCGCAGCGCCTGCAGCCGATCCATGACCGGCTG
>DQIG01000427.1:0-342 GCA_003525885.1 Stenotrophomonas sp. | reverse complement strand
GATCCATGACCGGCTGGCCATCGCCGACCACCACCAGGTGCAGGTTCGGGTGCGTCTTGCACAGCGGCACCATCGCCTGCAGCAGGTCGGCATGGCCCTTGGGTTCGCGCAGCACCGCCACGCAACCGACCACGATGTCCTGTTCGCCGAAGCCGAGCTCGGCGCGCACTTCCGCGCGCACATCCTGCAGGCATTGCCAGGGATCGTCCTTGCGGATCTCGCTCCAGCGCGGCGGGACCGCGATGGGCGGCACGATACCGATGTGTTCGGCCGGAATGCCGCGCTCGGCCAGCAACTGCTTGACGAAGCTGCTGACGGTCAGCACCCGGTGCGGCAGGCCGG
>DQIG01000197.1:2736-2997 GCA_003525885.1 Stenotrophomonas sp. | reverse complement strand
GCGCAACGGGCTCTGACCCCATTCGATTGAACTGGACTGTCTTACGAGGCTTTCAGGCAGCTGCTCATGAAGGTCTTGCGCGCGTCACCGGCCAGCTTCTTGGCGCCGGCGTCAGCATTGCACTTGCGCATGCGCTCCTGCTGCGCATTGACCGGCTTGGCTTCGGCGGCGTGGCCACTGAGGCAGGAACTCTGCGCGGTCTTGTAGGCGTCACCCTTCAAGCCCTTGTTCTTGGCCGAGCAGTCGGCCATGCGCTGCTGC
>DQIG01000197.1:1393-2587 GCA_003525885.1 Stenotrophomonas sp. | reverse complement strand
GCAGTCGGCCATGCGCTGCTGCTGCGGCGTGGTGGCATTGGCGGCCAAGGGCAGGCTGACCAGCAGGACAGCGGCCAGCAGGAAAGAAGCTTTCATCGAGGACACTCCAAGCGGTGGCGGGTGCGCGGAGCATTGGCCTGCTGGCAGCAAGGCCACGTGAAGAATCGCAGCCCGGTCGCGCCTGCTTGCGTCGGCGTTCAGATCGGCGTATTACTTAGCCTTATGGGTAAGTATGATCCCGCCATTCAAGAGATCTTCCAGGCACTGGCCGACCCGACCCGCTGCGCGATCGTGGCCGCGCTGGGGCAGGGGCCACGCACGGTGTCGACGCTGGCCGAGCCGTTCGAGATGGCCTTGCCGTCGCTGATGAAGCATCTGGCCGTGCTGGAACGCAGTGGCGTGGTGCGCAGCCACAAGCAGGGGCGCATACGCACCTGCGAACTGGTGCCGGCGCGGCTGGGCCAGGCCGAGCAATGGCTCGCGGAACAGCGTGCCGCATGGGAAGCGCGTGCCGACCGCATGGTCGATTTCGTCGAAACCCTTCACCGACAGGAGCAGGCCCATGGCCGTAGACGCAGGTAACAACCCCGACACCGACCTGGTCATCAGCCGCGTACTGAACGCACCGCGTGCCGCCCTGTGGCGGGCGTGGACCGACCCGGCGCTGCTGCGCCAGTGGTGGTGCCCGAAACCGTGGACCACCGAGGTGCGTGCATTCGACCTGCGCCCCGGCGGGGCCTTCCACACCTTCATGCAAGGACCGGATGGCGGCAGCAGTGACAATCCGGGCAGTTTCCTGGAGATCGTGCCGCAGCAGCGCCTGGTGTTCACCTCGATGCTGGGTGCGGGCTGGCGACCGCAGTCCCCTTGGCTGGGCTTCACCGCCATCATCACCATGGAGGACGAGGGGCAGGGCTGTCGCTACACCGCGCGGGTGATGCACCCGGACAAGGCCCTGCGTGACCAGCATGAGCAGCTGGGCTTCTTCGACGGCTGGAACACCGTCATCGGCCAGCTGGAAACCTTCGCCGCCGGCCTCTAATGCCGTGCCCGGGGGCGGGGTCGGAGCCCTCTCCTGGGGAGAGGGATCCGACCCCATAGCTGTTGGGGTCAGATCCCTTTCGTTGCGAAAGGGCTCTGACCCCGGTCCGCCGGATCAACCGACGCGGGTACCGAAGATGCGGTCGCCGGCAT
>DQIG01000197.1:1032-1228 GCA_003525885.1 Stenotrophomonas sp. | reverse complement strand
CCGGCATCGCCCAGGCCCGGCAGGATGTAGCCCTTGTCGTTGAGCTGGGCATCGATGGCCGCGGTGTAGATCTCCACGTCCGGGTGCACGGCCTTGACCGCTTCGATGCCTTCCGGCGCGGCTACCAGGAAGATGCCCTTGATGCGGCGGGCACCGGCACGCTTGAGCATGTCGATGGTGGCGATCAGGGTGCCGC
>DQIG01000197.1:469-882 GCA_003525885.1 Stenotrophomonas sp. | reverse complement strand
ATGGTGGCGATCAGGGTGCCGCCGGTGGCCAGCATCGGGTCCAGGATCAGCGCGTCGCGCTCTTCCAGGCGGCCGGTCAGGCGCTCGAAGTAGGGCACCGGCTGCAGGGTTTCCTCATCGCGCTGCAGGCCGACCACGCTGACACGGGCCGCCGGGATCAGCGACAGCACGCCACTGAGCATGCCCAGGCCGGCACGCAGGATCGGCACCACGGTGATCTTGGCGCCGGCAATGCGCTGCACCGTGACCGGGCCGGCCCAGCCGGGCAGGGTGTGCGGCTCGGTGTCCAGGTCGGCGGTGGCCTCGTAGGCCAGCAGCGTACCCAGCTCGTTGGCCAGTTCGCGGAAATCCTTGGTGCTGAGCGCAGCGTTGCGCATCAGGCCGATCTTGTGCTGCACCAGCGGGTGGCGCAC
>DQIG01000197.1:0-318 GCA_003525885.1 Stenotrophomonas sp. | reverse complement strand
GCTGCACCAGCGGGTGGCGCACTTCGACGATCTTCATGGTCGGGAAGGGGAAAAGGAGAGAGGACGCCATTTTGCCGGATTGGCGTGTCGAACCCCAAACCGGGCTCCGACCCGCCGTACATGAAATGTGCAGATGCATGTCACGGCCATGCAACCTTGCGGACATACCGTGCAGACCCATTCTTAACAGGAATGGGGATTCCCAGTGCATATCAAGACTCCGTTGGCCGTTGCCATCACCCTGACCCTGGCGATGGGGGCCGCAGCTCCGCTGCAGGCCGCCGGGCAGCAGGCGGTAGCCGCCACCGGCGCCGTGGC
>DQIG01000425.1:6607-6869 GCA_003525885.1 Stenotrophomonas sp. | reverse complement strand
CAGGTCGAGCATGCGGCCGCCGTGGCCATCCATCATGAACAAGGCCGGCGATACCAGCGCGGTCAACGCATCGCGATCATTTTCCAGCAGCGCTGCGCACAGGCGCTGCTCCAGCGCCATCAACTGTTGCTCGTGCAGATCTTCAACGATGTTCCGTTCCATCCACGATTCCTCCCGGCATCGGCCGGCGCCTGCGCAGGCGCTGCGCGATCCACTGCCGCGCGCCCTGCACCACTACATAGAAGACCGGCACGAAGAACAC
>DQIG01000425.1:894-6461 GCA_003525885.1 Stenotrophomonas sp. | reverse complement strand
AGACCGGCACGAAGAACACGGCCAGCACGGTCGCACTGACCATGCCACCGAACACGCCGGTTCCGATCGCCTGCTGGGTTTCCTTCGACGCGCCCTGCGCCAGCATCAGCGGCACCACGCCCAGCGCGAATGCCAGCGAGGTCATCACGATCGGCCGCAGGCGCAGCCTGGCCGCCTCCAAAGCCGCCTCGACCAGGCCACGCCCCTGCTGCTGCAGCTGACGCGCGAACTCGACGATGAGGATCGCGTTCTTCGCCGACAGCCCGATCACGGTGATCATGCCGACCTTGAAGAACACGTCGTTGGGCATGCCGCGCAACAACACCGCAGCGACCGCACCGAGCAGGCCGAGTGGCACCACCAGCATCACCGCCAACGGAATCGACCAGCTCTCGTACAGCGCCGCCAGCACCAGGAACACCACCAGCATCGACAACAACAGCAGCCACGGCGCCTGCGCCCCCGACTCACGCTCCTGCAGTGACTGGCTGGTCCACTGCAGGGCAAAACCGGACGGCAGCTTCCCGGCCAGTCGCTCCATCTCCGCCATGGCCTGGCCGGTCGACACGCCGGAGGCCGGCGCGCCGGACAGATTCAGCGCCGGGAAACCGAGATAGCGCTGCAGCTGCAGTGGCGCCTCGGTCCAATGCGGGGTGACCAGCTCGGACAGCGCGACCATGCCGCCTTCGCTGTTGCGCACGTACAGCTTCAGCACGTCCTCCAGTTCCATCCGGTACGGTGCATCGGCCTGCAGGATCACCTGCTGCAGCCGGCCCTTGTTGGGGAAATCGTTGACGTACTGCGAGCCCATTGCCGCCGACAAGGTGCTGCTGATGTGCTCGAAACCCACGCCCATCGCCTCGGCCTTGGCCCGGTCGATGTCCAGCCGCACGCTGGTGCCGGCCGGCAGGCCATCGGCATGTACCTCGGACAGCAGCGGACTGGCCTCGGCCAGCTTCAGCAGCTGCTGCAGGGCCGCGCGCAGTTCGGCCTGGCTCTGCCCGGTGCGCGCCTGCAGCGCCAGTGAGAAGCCGGACGAACGCCCCAGGCTGTCGATGGCCGGCGGCATCACGCTCATCACCTCGCCCTCGGCAATCGTGGCCATCGCCTTCTGCGCGGCCTCGACCTCACCGGCCGCGGTGGCACCTGCGCGCTCGCCCCAGTCCTTCAGCATGGTGTAGGTCAGCGCCGCACTCGGGCCGGAACCGGAGAAGCTGTAGCCGAGGATCGCCTGGTTGGAACCGATGCCCGGGCGTGAGGCCACGTGCCGTTCGTACGCTTCCACCACCGCCAGCGTGCGTTCGGCGGTGGCTTCGGCCGGCAGCTGGATCGAGGTCATGAAGTAACCCTGGTCCTCTTCCGGCAGGAACGCGCCCGGCAGCCAGTGCAGGCCCAGCAGCAGCGCCGCCACCAGCGCGGCGAACACGCCCATCACCCTCCCGCTCCGCTGCAGCACCGACGCCACACCACGCTGGTAGCGCCCGGTCATTTTCTCGAAGCCCCGGTTGAAGGCACCGAACAGCCCGCCACGACCATGATGGCCATGGGTGTTCGCGCGCAACAGGGTCGCGCACAGCGCCGGGGTCAGGCTCAATGCCAGCAGCGCCGAGAACAGGATCGATACCGCCATTGCCACGGTGAACTGGCGATAGATCGCACCCACCGAGCCGCTGGCCAGCGCCATCGGAATGAACACTGCGGTCAGCACCAGGGTGATGCCGATCACCGCGCCGGTCAGTTCACGCATCGCCTTGATGGTGGCCTCGCGGGGCGGCAGGCCCTCCTCGGCCATGATCCGTTCCACGCCCTCGACCACCACGATCGCGTCATCGACGATGATGCCGATCGCCAGCACCATGCCGAACATGGTCAGCACGTTGATCGAGAAGCCCAGCGCCAGCATCACCGCGAAGGTACCCAGCAGCGCGATCGGTGCGACCAACGCCGGGATCAGCGTGTACCGCCAGTTCTGCAGGAACAGGTACATCACCGCGAACACCAGCAGCATCGCCTCCAGCAGCGTCTGCACCACCTTCTGGATCGAGATCTTGACGAACGGCGCGGTGTCGAACGGGATGCTCGCTTCCACCCCGCGCGGCAGCAGGGGCGCCAGCTCGGCCATGCGCTCACGCACCGCCGCAGCGGTACGCACCGCGTTCGCGCCGGGGCGCAGCTGCACCCCGGCGGCGGTGGCCGGATGGCCGTCCTCGCGGGTGCCCCAGGCATAGCTCTGCGCGCCCAGTTCAACCCGCGCGACATCGCCCAGCACTACGCGCGACCCGTCGGCTCCGGCGCGCAGCACGATGGCGGCAAACTGTTCAGGCGTGGACAACTGGCCATCCGCGCTCAGCGGCACGGTAATGCGCTGGCCCGGTACGCCGGGCGAATCACCGATGCGGCCCGGTGAGATCTCCAGGTTCTGCTGCTCGATGGCGGCAGCCACGTCACCCATGGTCAACCCGTAGCCGGTCAACCGGGTCGGGTCCAGCCACACACGCATCGCCTGCTCCGCACCGAACAGCTGCACGCGGCCGACGCCGTCGATGCGGCGCAGCTCTTCGATGATGTTGCGCGCCATGAAGTCGCCCAGTGCCGCCTCGCTGACGCTGGCGTCCGGAGAACGCAGGCCGACCAGCATCAGGAACCCGGAATCGGCGGCCTCCACGAACAGGCCGTTCTGGCGCACGCTGCGCGGCAGCCGTGGTTCGATTGCCTTGATCCGGTTCTGTACGTCCACCTGCGCCAGCTCCGGGTTGGTGCCCGGCTTGAAGGTCGCGGTGATCGAGGCTTCGCCGGAAGTATCCACCGACGACTCGAAGTACAGCAGGTGCTTGACGCTGGACAGCTCGCGCTCGATCAGGCCAACCACCGCATCGTTCAGCGTCTGCGGGCTGGCACCCGGGTAACTTGCATAGATGCTCACGCTGGGCGGGGCGACCGCCGGATAGCGCTCAACCGCCAGCCGCGGGATCGCCAGTACGCCGGCCAGGATGATGAAGATCGCCAGCACCCAGGCGAACACCGGGCGATCGATGAAGAAACGTGCCATGTTGTAGTTCCCTGGAGGGACCGGCCCCGGAAAGGCTCAGCCCTTGCTTCCGGCCTGCACTGCACCGGCGCTGGCGACCGGCATCTGCCAGTCGCGCGCATCGACCACCACGCCTTCCTGCAGGCGCTCCTGGCCCTCGACCACCACCTTCTCGCCGGCCTTCAGGCCCGTGCGCACCAACCACTGGCGATCAACACTACCGTCCACTTCCAGCGTGCGGATCACTGCCTTGCCGTCGGCGCCGATCACCCAGGCATAGGCCTGGCCACCGGCGCTGCGCAGCACCGCCTGCTGTGGCACGGTCAATGCGCTGGCGGGCGCGCCACGTGGCACCCTCGCACGCACATACATGCCGGGCAGCAGCTGCCGCTGCGGGTTGTCGACCAGGATGCGCAGGATCACATCACCCGTTCGCGCATCGACGTTGATGCCGGAGAACAACAGCTGGCCACGTTCGGGCAGCGGTCTGCCGGCGGCACCGATGATCGTCACCGGCAGCTCGCCGCTGCCGGCCGCACTGCGCTGCAGCGACTCCAGTTGCGCGGCCGGTTGGCGCACATCGACGTAGACCTGGTCGATCTGCTGTACTACCGCCATCGGTTCGGCATCAGCCACGCCCACCAGCGCGCCTTCGGTGACCAGAGCCTGATCGATACGACCGGCAATCGGGGCGCTGACCGTGGCGTAGCGGAGGTCGAGCTGGCGGCGGGACAGGATCGCGCGCGCTTCGTTGACCGCGGCACGGGCCTGTTCGTATTCGGCGCTGGCGTCGTCGCGATGCTGCTGGCTCACTGCCTGCGCGGCGGCCAGCGCATGCAGGCGCTGCGACTGCACACGGCTGCGGCCCAGCGCGGCCTCGCTGCGCTGCAGGGCAGCCAGTGCCGAATCGACGTCGGCCCGGAACGCGGCCGGGTCGATCTGGAACAGGGCCTGGCCGGCACTGACTTCCGCTCCCTGCTCGAATAGGCGGCGCTGCACGATGCCGCCCACCTGGGCGCGGATCTGCGCGGTGCGCACCGCAGCGACGCGCCCCGGCAGTTCATCATCGCGCTGCACCACCTGCGGGCCCACGCTGATCACGCTGACACGCGGCACCGCTTCGGGGGTGGCTTCGGGGGAAGAGCAGGCCGTCATGGCCAAGGCGAGGGCCGCGATCAACGCGACCGGAGTCCTGAAGGTTCTCATTGCTGTGCACAATGCCGCGCAGGCGGCGGATAGGTTCTGAAGCGCGCAGTGTGCGTGGCGATGATGGGGTTTCGATGGAGGAAGTGTGGAGATACGATGGAGGCAAGCACCTTAAGGCCCCGCCCCTGCATGCATGCCTCCCCTGCCCTCGCCGCCCTCGTCCTGATCGTCGAGGATGAGGCCGAGATCGCCGACATTCTCAGTGCCTACCTGGAACGCGAAGGACTGCGCACGCTGCGCGCCGGCGACGGCCACAGCGCGTTGGACCTGCATCGCAGCGCCCGCCCCGACCTGGTCCTGCTCGATGTGCAGCTGCCTCGCCTGGATGGCTGGAGTGTGCTGACCCAGCTACGCCAGCGTGGCGAGACGCCGGTGATCATGCTGACCGCACTGGACCAGGACCTGGACAAGCTGACCGCACTGCGGATGGGCGCCGATGACTACGTGGTCAAGCCGTTCAACCCGGCCGAGGTGGCTGCGCGCGTGCGCGCCGTGCTGCGGCGTACGCTGCGCGCCTCGCGCGTGGACGCGCCCACCGCGCTGCGCGTCGGCCCGCTGCTGATCGACTCGGCGACCCACGCCGTGCACGTGGAAGGCGAGGGATACAGCCACGAAGTCCTGCTCACCCTCACCGAGTTCAAGCTGCTGCACTGCATGGCGCTGGCCCCGACCCGCATCTTCAGCCGCAGCGAACTGATGCACGAATGCCTGCCGGAAAGCGAAGCACTTGAGCGCACCGTCGACAGCCATGTCAGCAAGCTGCGCCGCAAGCTGGACGAAGTGGGCATGGTCAATGTTCCGGCCAGCGTGCGCGGCGTCGGCTACCGGTTGATGGCCGACCGCTGATGGCCCGCCTGCGCCGATCGGGACTCAGCCGCCATATCATCGTCTCGATGTCGCTGATGGTGATCGGCGTCATCGTGATGATGATCCTGTCGTCGTGGCTGCTGTACGCGGTACTGGTCGAGTTCTTCCCCGGAAGTACCGAGGAGCCTGAAAGCTGGCTGCCGACCGGGCCGGAACTGGCATGGATGGTGGGCGTGATCCTGACCGGCCTGGCGCTGGCCATCGCCGCCTCGTTCCGTCTCGCCCACCGCATCCTCTCGCCCTTGAATTCACTGGTGGACAGCGTGCGTGCGCTGGCTGGCGGTGACCTTGGCGCACGCGCAAGCGTCGAGGAGAATTCGCCGGGCGAAGTGGCGACCCTGGTCGAGGACTTCAACGCGATGGCGCGCCGCCTGCAGCACATGGAGAGCGAACGCGCGATGTGGCACGCGGCCATCGCCCATGAACTGCGCACTCCGGTGACGATCCTGCGTGGCCGCCTGCAGGG
>DQIG01000425.1:559-746 GCA_003525885.1 Stenotrophomonas sp. | reverse complement strand
TCCTGCGTGGCCGCCTGCAGGGACTGGCCGAGGGCGTGTTCCATCCGGACGAGTCGCAGTTCCGCAGCCTGCTTGCCCAGGTCGAAGGGCTGTCGCGACTGATCGAAGATCTGCGCGTGCTGAGCCTGTCCGACAATGCGCGGCTGGACGTGCGTCGCGCGCGCACCGACGTGGTGGCCGAGGTGCA
>DQIG01000425.1:0-414 GCA_003525885.1 Stenotrophomonas sp. | reverse complement strand
CCGACGTGGTGGCCGAGGTGCATTCGGTGATGACCCTGGTCGATCCGCAGTTCCGCGCTGCAGGCTTCGTTCTGGAGCTGGAAACCAGCCGCGAGGAACACAACGCGCACTGTGATCCCACGCGCCTGCGCCAGGCATTGCTGGCACTGCTGGAAAACGCGCGTCGCTATGCCAGCCCCGGCAAGGTGAGGATCGCCGTGCATGACACGCCAGGCCATGTGCAGGTGGCGATCGAGGACGAAGGTCCGGGCATTGATCCCGAACTGCACGCCGACATCTTCACTCCGTTCATGCGCGCCGACGGCTCACGTTCGCGCCAGGGCGGTGGCAGCGGGCTCGGGCTGGCGGTGGTCAAGGCCATCGCCGATGCGCACGGTGGCCGCGTCTACTGCACGCCGGGCAGCGCCGGCGGCA
>DQIG01000360.1 GCA_003525885.1 Stenotrophomonas sp. | reverse complement strand
CGGCGGCCGCCTATCACCTGCAGGGCGAGGATGTGCTGTTGCCGCCGAAGGCGGCCGAAGTGCTGTCGCTGGCCATCCATGAGCTGGCCACCAATGCGCTGCGGCACGGCGCGCTGACCCACGAGGACGGCCGGATCGACGTCTGCTGGCACCTGCAGGTGCAGGACGGGCAGCCGTGGCTGGGCCTGCACTGGTGCGAGCGCCATGCCGAGGTGGAGGGCTGGGAAATGCCGCGCCAGCGTGGCCTGGGCCGGGTCCTGATCGAGCAGCGGGTGCCCTATGAACTGGCGGGTAGTGGGGAGCTGCGCTTTGGCCCGCAAGGGCTGGATGCCTGGATCCGCTTCCCGCTGCGCGAGCGCGACAGCCTGCTGCAGACCGACGCCCCGGACACGGGGCCGTTGGGGTAAAAGGGGATTTATCCCCAATTTGGCCAAATTGGGTATAGTGGTCCTCATCCATCCTGCCTGGAGCCGTGCCATGACCCTGCCGCTGGATCTGCCTGGCCTCGAGAAGGCCCCGGCCTCGTCGGTGAAGACCCGGGGCTGGCCGAGCCTGATGCGCACGGTGCGCGAAAAGCAGGCGCTGGTCATCACCAACCACAATCACCCGGAAGCGGTGATCGTGGACATCCGCACCTACCAGGAACTGCTGGCCAAGGCCGCTGGCGGCGACGCCGGTGAGCGCAACGAGGAACTGCAGCGCCTGCGCAGCGAGTTCGATCAGACCCTGGCCGGGCTGCAGCGCGGGGAAGGGCTGGGCAAGGTGCTGGGCCAGCCGATCCGGCGCGGCCGCAAGGTCACCCTCGGCCGTCCGCTCTGATCGATGGGACGCATCCTGGCGCTGGCCGGTGTCAATGGCGCCGGCAAGAGTTCGCTGCTGGGCACCTGGCTGGACGCCGAAGGGCTGAGCTGGTTCAACCCGGATTCGTTCACCCGCAGGCTGGTCGACGCCGGCTGGCCATTGCCGGAGGCCAACGCCGAGGCCTGGCAGGAAGGTACCCGCCGCCTGCGCCAGGCCATGGCCGAGGGCACCGACTTCGCCTTCGAGACCACGCTCGGTGGCAACACCATTCCGCGCCTGCTGCGTGAGGCCTGCGAACGGCATCAGGTGGCGATCTGGTTCTGTGGGCTGGCCGATGTCGAGCTGCACATCGCCCGCGTTGCCGCGCGGGTGGCTGCCGGTGGCCACGACATTCCGGTGGAGAAGATCCACGCGCGTTTCGATTCCGCGCGCGCGAACCTGCTGGAGCTGCTGCCACACCTGGCCGAGCTGCATGTCTACGACAACAGCGCACCGGCCGACGCGCAGGGCCGCGTGGTGCCGCTGCCGGTATTGGCCATGGCTGCAGGCGAACTGCAGTACCCGATTGCGGTAGCCGACCTGCTGCACACACCGGGCTGGGCCAAGCCCATCGTGATGCGTGCGATGGAATTGAACACCCCCCAGTAGATCCACGCCATGCGTGGATGCCTTGGCTGTGGTTAGACTGGCCGCACACTCAAGGAGGATGACATGCACGGACGTGCGATGTTCCGCTTCACTTCGATCTGCCTGACGCTTGCTGCGTTGGCGCTGTCCAGCTTGACGGCGGTGGCTGCGCCGGCTGTGTCCAAGCGGGTGGTGGCGCCACCCAGCCTTGTACAGGCCTACCGGGCCGCCGAAGCCAACCTGCGGCTGATTCCCGGCGACGACATTGAATCCGATTTCCGTCCGGTGTGGACCGCGGTTGCCGATCTCGATGGCGATGGCCGTGCCGAGGTCGTGTATTTCTACACCTCCGACTATACCGGCGGCAGCTTCGCCCAAAGCAACGTCGTTGCGGTGATGACTGCGTTGGCCGAGAACGATCCGCGGGGCCAGGAGAACCCGAAGAGCCTGTCGCCGGTGGAAGCAGAGGACTATGCCGCCATCCGCAGGTATGGCTATGCTGACGACGCGGCTGAACAGATTCCAGGCGCCATCCGTGCCATCCGCATCCAGGGTAATCGCATCATTGTCGATTTCACCGTCAGTGCCGGGGCGACGGTCTGCGAATGGAAGAGCCCGGACCGCCACGTATGTCCGCCGGACGGAAACTACACCTGGACGCTGCGTTGGACGCCGGGAAAGCTGGCCCGCATCAAGCAGTAGCGCCAGGCAGCGCCGGGCGTATCCACCCGGCGCCACTGGCCCCGCAGATCCACGCCAGGCGAGGATCGCGTTCTGTGCCCAGCCTCAGGCCGGCTTTACCTGCTCGGGCTCGGCAACGTCCGGCAGCGGTGGCAGGGTCGGGTCCACTGTCACTGGCACATCGCTCTTCAACAACGCAGCGGCTTCCTTGTCGCTGCCGACGGCCGGCGGTGAACCGCGCAGCGGCAGGCCGGCGGTCTCCTTCACGAACAGCATGGTCACCAGGCCGATCACCGCCGCGCCCATCAGGTAATAGGCCGGCACCAGCGGGTCGCCGGTGCGCTCCACCAGCCACGCGGTCACCAGCGGCGTGGTGCCACCGAACAGCGACACCGACACATTGAAGGCGATCGACAGCGCGCTGTAGCGCACCGGGGTGTAGAACAGCGCCGGCAGCGTGGACGGCATCGAGCTGGTGAAGCACACCAGCGCCAGCCCCAGCAGCATCAGGCCGAGGAAGATCAGCCAGTCGTTGCCGCTGCCGATCAGCAGCAGGCATGGCACCGCCAGCACCAGCAGCGCGATGCAGGCACCGATGATCATCGGGCGGCGGCCCAGCCTGTCACTGAACAATCCACCGACGATGTTCAACGGCATCATCACCAGCATCACGATGATGATCAGCAGCAGGCCCTTGCTCTCGGCATAGTTCATTGTGACGCTGAGGTAGCTGGGCATGTAGGTCAGCAGCATGTAGTCGGTCACGTTGAACACCAGCACCAGGCCCATGCACACCAGCAGCTGGCGACCATGCACGTGGAACAGCGCGCCCAGCCCGGGCCGGTCGTGCTCGCGCTTCTCGGCTTCTTCGGCAAAGGCGCGGAACGCCGGGGTTTCCTCCAGCTTCATGCGCATGTACAGGCCTAGCAGGCCCAGCGGGCCGGCCACCAGGAACGGAATGCGCCAGCCCCAGTCCAGCATCTGCTCGCTGCTCAGCAGCATGTGCAGCGCGGTGACGGTACCGGCGCCGGCGATGTAGCCGCCCAGCGTGCCGAACTCCAGCCAGCTGCCCATCAGGCCGCGGTTGCGGTCGGTGGAGTATTCGGCGATGAAGGTCGCCGCGCCCCCATATTCGCCGCCGGTGGAGAAGCCCTGCACCACGCGCGCCAGCAGCAACAGCACCGGCGCCCAGATGCCGATGCGCTCGTAGGCGGGAATCAGGCCGATGGCAAACGTGCCCAGCGCCATCAGGATCATGGTGAACGCCAGCACTTTCTGGCGGCCGTAGCGATCACCCAGCGGCCCGAACACCAGGCCGCCCAAGGGGCGCACCAGGAACGCCACGGTGAAGGTGGCGAACGCGGCGATCACCTGCGCGGTGGGATTGCTGGACGGAAAAAACACCTGGCCAATGGTGACGGCCAGATAGCCGTAGACACCAAAGTCGAACCACTCCATGGCATTGCCGAGTGCGGCGGCGCCGACGGCGCGCTTGAGCATGGGCTTGTCGACAACGGTGATCTCATCGACTTTCAGGTGGCGGCGGCGTTTGAACCAGCCGAAATGGGCATGTGCATCGGGGGTGTCCTGCATGGGGGCTCCCTTGTAGGTAGAAGAGGGGGAATGAGCGGTGAGATAGGTCCCGGAAGTCGGAAACGGCGATGCAGGCGCAGGTGGCGCAGGGGCATCGGTGAGTGGCGTGGGGGCCGGGGAATGTGTGCAGGCACGACGCCACGCGCACGGCAAAGCACCGCCGCAACGGCGGAAATGCAGCAACAGGATCACTGCGGTCGCGCAGTCAGCGGCCGGAGGTCACAGCAGCGTAGGGAGTGCAGGCCGAAGGCCTGCGGGCGTCATCCGCCAGGATCCAGCGCGAGGCGATGGAATGGCAGGGGGGAAGCAATCGTGGCAAGCGAAGCGCCGGTCGGCAGTGCTTCCCACGTAACAGGTGCGCCCGTCACGTAGTGAGTCGTGTCGATCATCCGTTCATCATAACGGCATCGGTGTGAGCATGCAGAGAAGCGGGCTGATCTGCACGCTGTGTTCCATCGCGCCTGTTCATCTGCGAACGCAACGCGATGACATGCGTTGAACGATCTCTGGCCGCAGCGCTCACACCGTGCTGTCTACGGTGGGGGCGAACGCAATAGCGCAATCGAGAAGGAGCACCGCATGACCCGTCGCATTCCCGAAGGCACGCTGATCATCGTTGCTGATGGTGGTTCGGCCCGCGTGTTCACCAACGTTGGCAGCGAACATCAGCTGACCCTGAAGCAGGAAGGCGAACTGCGCCTGCAGGACATCAGCGAGCAGGGTGTCTCCGGGCAGGGGCCGGCCGGCGCGGTGCCGAAGGACATGTCCATTTCCCAGCTCAACGAGGCGACGTTCGCCAAGCAGGTGGCCGAGCAGCTCAACGAAGATGCCTTGAACAATCGCTACGCGCACCTGGTGCTGGTGGCGGACCCGACTACATTGGGTCGCATCCGCCCGCTGCTGCACAAGGAAGTCCAGGCGCGCCTGCTGGGCGATATCGCAAAGGACCTGACCAACGCACCGTTGGCGGATATCCAGCGCGCCATTGCCGCCTGATGTTGTAGAGCCGAGCCCATGCTCGGCTCACACCGCTGGCGCAAAGGCCTCAGTGATACGTCACCTTTTCTGCTTCCGCGCGCAATTCCTGCAGCAGGCAACGCCCATGCTGGCTCAGCATGACCATCGCATTGGCGATCTGCTTGGCGTTGTAGTCCATCGGTGCCGGCGGCTTCGGCTCGGGGCCGTACTGCTCGCCGATGAGGATGGCCATGCCTTCGGCGCTGTTGAACGCCTGTTCGATACGATGGAGCAGTGATTCCATGGCCGGGCTTAGCGTGCGTTCGGACGTCATGCGGGAACTCCTTGGGTAGCGAAAGCCACCGCAAGGGTGGCGGGCGATGCGAGGTTGGAACCCGGAGAAACTGAAGAACTCCGATGGCCAGACGGCCACACGCAGCGCCCGCCGTAGTCACGACAGGCAGTTCTTCAGTTTCAAGCGGGGGTTCCAATCCCGGCAGCGGAATCCCCGCTGCGGCGCCATCCTGGGCAGGTCGACGCGCTGTTCACCAATTGATGGTTCATCTCGGTTTCCGCTGTTCCGAAGGCATGGACTTTCAGAGGTGCGTGTATGGACATCCATTGGCGCATAGGCACCTATCAGGGGTATGGAGACGGCAAGGCTACGAGGCGATTCCTCGCCCGGCCATGCAATTACGTGCAAAGCATCATGCCGGTTCCGACGGCCGCACTGCAGCATGCGACAGGGCGGGCCCGGTGCTAGGATCTGACTACCACCTGAATCGATCCAAATGCCGATGCCCACGCTGGACCGTCGCCTCCTGATCGCCTTCGCCGCTACCGCCATGCTTGCCTCCGGTGCCGTCTTGGCTGCCACTCCGAACACCGCTGCCGAACGCGCCTACGCTTCGGTCGATCCGTTCATCGGCACGGGAGGTGAAGGCCACACCTATCCGGGTGCAACGGTGCCGTTCGGCATGGTCCAACTCAGCCCGGACACGCGCATCCAGCCGCGCGGGAAGGCCTACGGCTGGGCCGCGGGCTACCGCTACGACGACAGCAGCATCGTAGGCTTCTCGCACACGCATTTTTCCGGCACCGGCCATTCCGATCTGGGCGACATCCTGGTAATGCCGTTCACCGGCAGCCCGGGCCTGGAGCGCGGCGACCCGGACAAACCGCGCAGCGGTTATGCCTCGCGCTTCCGCCACGACGACGAGAAGGCCGAACCGGGCTACTACGCGGTCACCCTGGACGACTACAAGGTGCGCGCCGAGCTGACCACCAGTGCGCGTGTGGGCGTGCACCGCTATGCCTTCCCCAAGGGCACCGACGCCAAGGTGCTGCTGGACATGCGTACCAGCATGTACGACTACCCGGGCAAGATCCTGTGGTCGCGGGTGCGCGTGCGTGCCGATGGCACCGTCACCGGCTTCCGTGAGACCCGTGGCTGGGCGCCGGGCCGCCAGCTGTATTTCGCGATGCGCTTCTCGCGCCCGCTGGCCGGGCATGAGCTGCACAACACCGAGCAGGACATCGTCTACAAGGGCTTCCCGCCGCCGGGCGAGAAGGATCCGGCGCAACGCGCACAGATCGAGGGCCGGCAGCTGGTCGGCACGTTTGCATTCGGCAAGCTCGATGCACCGCTGGTGGTGAAGGTGGCGATCTCGCCAGTCAGCGAGGCCGGTGCCATCGCCAACCTCGATGCCGAAGTGGCCGACTTCGATTTCGACCGCGTGCGCGCGCGGGCCAAGCAGGAATGGACGCAGGCGCTGTCGGTACTC
>DQIG01000063.1 GCA_003525885.1 Stenotrophomonas sp. | reverse complement strand
GGCGGCCGGCGCCGACGCCGCGCGGCCGCCAGTGACCTGGATCCGATCCAGGGCAGTGTTCTCGCCCCCTGCATAGCCGTCTCCACCCACGGCCTGGCTTGCAATCGGCCAGCTGCCTGCCTGCACTCCGTAGGCGAAACTGGGGGCCACATCGGAGATGCTGTACAGGCCAGTGATCTTCGCGCCGTATGCGCCGGCCAGGCCCTTGGCCGACGCGCGGGTCTCGGCAGCCGCCTCGGCCTTCAGTTCGGCGCGCAGACGCGCGGCATCGGCGTAGGTCGGCACCGCCGTGCTCACCTGCACTTCGCGGCTGGCCTTCAGATCACCCAGGAAGTCCTTCAGCGCTTCGGCACTGGCGAACGACGCCGTCAAGCTGCGGCTTGCCTCGATACCGTTGAACACCTCTTCGTCATCGCGGTAGCGCGTCGACGGTGTGATGCTCAGGTTGTCCGCACGCACACTGTCCTTGAGCGCGCCATGTTTCTCGAAGAGCTGCAGTACCCGTTCGGTGTTTCCCTGCACGCGCTGCCGGGCGACGCTGGTCTGCATGTCGACCGACGCCAGCGCCACCTTCACGGTGAAGCGGTCCGGCATGACGGTGCGGGTGGCACTGCCCTTCACCAGCAGGTGCGGCTGCGAGGGAATGGTATTGGCCTGCGCCCACGCAGACGGGGCCATCGTGGCCAGCAGTGACGACCACAGCAATGCGCTCAGCAGCTTCATGCGGTACTCCTTGTCTTGAATGGGAACAGCGGAAGGTGCCGCGGCGCAGGCCACGGCACGGGGAGCGTCACAGGCCCTTGGCGGCCTGGGCGACGGCGCGGAACAGCGCGCGGCCCTTGTTCATCGTCTCGTCCCATTCCTTGTCCGGGTCCGAGTCGTAGACGATGCCGGCACCGGCCTGCACGTACAGGCGGCCATCCTTGATCACGGCGGTCCGGATCGCGATCGCGGTATCGGCATCGCCGTGCCAGCCGATGTAGCCGATGCTGCCGGCGTAGACATTGCGCTTGATCGGTTCCAGCTCGCGGATCACTTCCAGCGCGCGGATCTTCGGCGCGCCGCTGACCGTGCCGGCCGGGAACGTGGCGCGCAGCACGTCGGCATAGCTCAGACCCGGCTGCAGCTGCCCGGTCACTTCACTGACGATGTGCATGACGTGGCTGTAGCGTTCGATCACGAACTGCTCGCCCACTTCCACGGTGCCCGCCTTGGACACGCGACCGGCGTCGTTGCGGCCGAGGTCGATCAGCATCAGGTGCTCGGCGCGTTCCTTCGGATCGGCCAGCAGTTCGGCTTCCAGCGCCAGGTCCTGCTCGACGGTGGCACCGCGCGGGCGGGTACCGGCGATCGGGCGCACGGTGACTTCGCCCACGCCGTCATCGGTATGCTGCAGGCGCACCAGGATTTCCGGTGATGAACCGACCACCTGCAGGTCGCCGACATCCAGGAAATACATGTACGGCGACGGATTAAGTGCACGCAGCGCACGGTACACATCCACCGGGCGTGCCTTGAACGGCACGCTCAGGCGCTGGCTGAGCACCACCTGGAAGATGTCACCGGCGCGGATGTATTCCTTGCTGCGCTGGACCGCATCGACGAAGCCTTCGCGGGTGAAACCGGAGACGAAATCGGACTCGTCCAGCACATCGCTGTTGAGCGGCGCCGGGTAGCCGGCGCCCGGTGCACGCAGCTTCGCGGTCAACGCATCCAGGCGCGCCTGCGCCTGCTCGAAGGCGCCGTCGACGCGCGGGTCGGCATGCACGATCAGGTACAGCCGGCCCTTGAGATTGTCGAACACCGCCAGCTCGTTGGAATCCAGCAGCAGGATGTCCGGGGTACCCAGTTCATCGCGGCCGGCCGGCGGTGCCAGGCGCGGTTCGATATAGCCGATGCACTCGAAGCCGAACCAGCCGACCAGGCCACCGGTGAAGCCCGGCAGGCCCTCCAGCTTCGGCACCGAGTGGGCGCTGCGCAGCGCCTCGACTTCGGCGAACGGGTCGGCCACCTCGCGGGTTTCCACCACCTGGCCGTCTTCGCGCACGGTCAGCGTGTGGCCATGGAAGGCATACACGCGGCGCGCCGGCAGGCCGATGATCGAGTAACGACCAAAGCGCTCGCCGCCTTCGACGGATTCAAACAGGTAGGTATTGGGGCCGTCGGCGAGCTTCAGATAGACCGAAAGCGGCGTGTCCAGGTCGGACAGCACTTCACGGACGACGGGAATATGGGTGTGGCCTTCAGCGGCCTGCAGCTGAAACTGAGCGTGCGAGTTCAAGACGACTTTCCTTCCGGGACACAGCGTTATGGGGGCGGACGACGGCAACGGGCCACCATCGCCACCAACGGCGTGCGGAAGAAAGGGTATGCGGGGTCGTCAGGCTGGACACCCCTTGACTGTATCGCAGCCGGGGCGGGAGGGGAACCCCGCCAAACTGAACCACCCGACGCCCGGGGCGGCCCTGGAGACCGGCGCTACGCCGGGCCATTCGCAGCGGAGACCCCACCCAGGAGCGGGCAGCCGGCCGGCAGATGCATCCGCACCCTGCCCGGCACGCACTCGATGCGGAAGTGGCGGGCCTGCACCGGCTCACCGTCCAGATTGAGGGTCAGCGGGCGCTCGGATGCGATCTGCAGCCACGGCAGCCGTGTGCGCGTCGCCAGTTGTTCCAGGGCGGCCTGGGTGCCCGACTTCAGCATCTGGCCGAGGGTGGCGGTGACCTCACCTTCCAGCTCCGGAAGCACGGTTACATCCAACAGCCCATCATCGATCAGCGCCTGCGGGCACAGCTGCTGGCCACCACCGGCCTGGCGGCCATTGCCGATGCCGAGCGCAATGAAGTCGCCTTCCCACGCGAAGTCCGGACCGGACAACCGTGCGCTGATCGGTTCAATGCGACCGAGCTTGGCGATGCCGGTGATCACGTAGGCCAGGCCGCCCAGCATCTTCTTCAAGCCGGCATCGGTCTCCACCGTCACCTGCGTGCCGAAGCCACCGCTGGCAAGGTTGGCGCACCACCATTGCGTGCCATCGGCGTCCACGCGCAACAGGTCAATGGCGTGCGGCGTGGCCTGCCCGATCAAGGCGAAGGCCTCCTTCGGCTCGGTCGGTATGCCGGCCGCAGTCGCGAAGTCGTTGGCGGTCCCCATCGGGATCAGCGCCAGCGAGGGCAGCGCATCCGCCAGTTCCTCACGGTGGGCCAGTGTCTCGGCCACCGCACTGAGCGTGCCATCGCCACCGGCGGCCACGATCACGTCCACACCATGATCGATCGCCTCGGCCACGTAGCGTTCGGCGTCACCGTCCTCCCAGGTCACCCGCACTTCCAGCTGCACGCCCTGCCCGCGCCAATGGCCGACGGCACCGCGCAACTCATCGTTGCCTGCGGATTTGCCATTGAGGATCAGGCGCCAGCGCGGGGTGGTCATGCGGTACATCCAGAACGGGGCGGCACAGGCTAGCAATGCGCCGTTTGTCCGCAGTGAATGTCACGCAGGTGTCATTCAGCTGCTGGAGAATGGAAGACCATAGCAGGGACGATGGATGGAGGCAGGATCAGCCTCCCACGCATGCAGCGAGGCCACGCCAGTGATTGGCGTGGCTTTTTTTTTGGGGGGGCAGGGAGTGCGAACCAAGGTTCGCACCCACTAGGCTGCGGTTCGCACCCACCAGGCTGCGGTTCGCACCCAGCCGATTGGTAGATCCACGCCATGCGTGGATGCATTTCGCTTCAACCGTTGGCGAAATCGTGCAGCGCCTGGCCCTGCAGCCGGTACACGGTCCACTCGTCCTGGGGCTTGGCGCCGGCAGCGGTGTAGAACTCGATGGCCGGGGTGTTCCAGTCCAGCACCGACCATTCGAAGCGACCGCAGCCCTCGGCCACAGCCTGGCGCGCGATGTACTTCAGCAGCGCCTTGCCGGCACCTGCACCGCGCTTTTCCTGGCTGACATATAGGTCTTCCAGGTAGATGCCCTTGCGGCCCAGCCAGGTCGAATAGTTGTAGAAATACACGGCGTAGCCGATGGCCTCGCCGTCGGCTTCGCAGATCAGCGCGCGCGCCGTGGCATCGGCACCGAACAGGCTCTCGGCGATGCCGATCTCATCGGTCTGCACCGAATGCTCGGCCTTCTCGTAGATCGCCAGCTCACGGATGAAATGCAGGATCAGGCCGGCATCGGCCACGGTGGCCGGGCGGATGTTCAACACGGCCACCGTACTCATGGCTCAGCCCCGTGCCGCAGCGACGTTGGCGCGCATCTGCGCGATCACGTCCTGGTAGCTGGTCTTGGCATTGAAGATGGCCGAGCCGGCGACGAAGGTATCGGCGCCGGCGGCAGCGATCTCACCGATGTTGTCGACCTTCACGCCGCCGTCGATCTCCAGGCGGATGTCCTTGCCGCTGGCATCGATCATCTTGCGCACCACCTTCAGCTTGTCCAGCGCCGAGGGGATGAAGGCCTGGCCGCCGAAGCCCGGGTTGACCGACATCAGCAGCACCAGGTCCAGGTCATCCAGCACCCAGTCAAGGATGTCCACCGGGGTGGCCGGATTGAGCACGATGCCCGGCTTGCAGCCCAGCGAACGGATCAGCTGGATGGTGCGGTGCACGTGGCGGCTCGCCTCCGGGTGGAAGCTGATGTAGGTGGCACCGGCCTCGGCGAAGTCCGGGATGATGCGGTCCACCGGCTCGACCATCAGGTGCACGTCGATCGGCGCGGTGACGCCGTGCTTGCGCAGCGCCTGGCAGACCATCGGGCCGATGGTCAGGTTCGGCACGTAGTGGTTATCCATCACGTCGAAGTGGACCCAGTCCGCGCCGGCAGCGAGGACGTTGTCGACTTCCTCGCCGAGGCGGGCGAAGTTGGCGGACAGGATGGAGGGGGCGATGAGGCAGTGGGACATGGCCGGGCCTTGCAACGAGGGGAAAGGGGTCAGCGCTTGCGCAGGGTCTTGATGCGGTCGTAGGCGGCATTGATCCGCCGCGACTTCTGCTCGGCCTGCTGCTGCAGCTCGGGGGCGGCGCCGCCAAGCTTGTCGGGGTGGTACTGCGAGATCAGCTTGCGGTAGGCGCGCTCGACCTCGGCATCGGTGGCCTCGGAGGTCAGCCCCAGCTCCCGGTACGGGTTCTCCTTGTTCAGGCGGAACCAGTCCGAATCGAAGGCATGGCCGATCAGCAGGCCGACCACCGCGCCGAACAGCGGATTGGGCCGGAACAGCAGGGCGCCGGCGATGAATCCGAGCAGTTTTCCGTACCAGCGCATGGCGCTCCGGGGTCGACCGACGAAATGGACGCTCATTTTACGTCACAGCGGGCCCGGACGGCTTTACACTAGGCCGCCCGCTGGTCAGCGGGCCCGCCGGGTCCGTTGGGCAGCCGTATCGACAACGCCCCAGGAGTGCCCGTGCCAACCACGCTGTTGCAATCCGATCTCCCCGGCCTGCCCTTGCGCCACCGCGGCAAGGTGCGTGATGTGTTCGATATCCCGCGCGAGCGGCTGCCTGCAGGGACCCCGCCGGGCGACTACCTGCTGATGGTGGCCACCGATCGCCTGTCGGCGTTCGACGTGGTCCTGCCCGACCCGATCCCGGGCAAGGGCGAGATGCTCTGCCAGGTCTCCAACTTCTGGTTCGCCAAGACCGCGCACCTGATGCCCAACCACCTGACCGGCATCGACGTGGCCAGCGTGCTGCCCGAGGGCGTGGACCCGGCCCTGTACGCCAAGCGTGCGGTGGTCACCCGCAAGCTGAAGCCGGTGCCGGTGGAAGCGATCGCCCGCGGCTACCTGATCGGCAGCGGCTGGAAGGATTATCAGCGCACCGGCAAGGTCAGCGGCATCGATCTGCCCGACGGCCTGCGCCAGGCCGAGCAGCTGCCGGAGCCGATCTTCACCCCTTCGACCAAGGCCGCCGTCGGCGACCATGACGAGAACATCGATTTCGATGCGATGGTGAAGCAGGTCGGTGCGGACCTGGCCGAGCGCGTGCGCGACGCCACCCTGCGCATCTACAAGTTCGCCGCTGATTACGCCCGCGAGCGCGGCATCATCCTGGCCGATACCAAGTTCGAGTTCGGTACCGACGCCGATGGCCGCCTGTACATCATGGACGAGATGCTGACGCCGGATTCCTCGCGTTACTGGCCGGCTGACGAGTACGAAGTGGGCACCAGCCCGCCGAGCTACGACAAGCAGTTCGTGCGCGATTACCTGGAGACGCTGGACTGGGGCAAGACCGCCCCGGGCCCGACCATCCCGGCCGAGATCATCGAGCGCACCCGCGCCAAGTACGCCGAGGCGCTGCAGCGCCTGGCCGGGATCAGCGTCGACTGATCCCCTGCGCCGCCGGCCTACGTGGCTGGGGGCGTTCTGCGGTCCGCCCCGCGTTCGCAGCCAGGCATGGCCTGGCTCTACTACGGGATGCGTGAGAGGCAGTGCCGGCCGCTGGCCGGCAACCTCGCGAACTCGGCTATGCTCTGGGTTGCCGGCCAGCGGCCGGCACTACCGTTGTCCGAGGAAGCGACGCAGCATGCAGACATCCACCGAGCTTGCGCGGCCGATCGACCGCTATTTCGCCAGCTACTCCGACGACCACCGCAATGTGATCAACCAGCGCATCCACGTGGTGGCGGTGCCGGCGATCCTGTGGTCGGTGGTGGCCCTGCTGTGGTGCCTGCCACCGCTGATCACCTGGTTCCAGTACGGCATCTGGTCGGCATTCGCGATGTTCAGCGCCTGGTGCTTCTACAACAAGCTGTCGCGCCCGCTGGGCATCGGCATGCTCATCCAGTTCTTCGTGTTCGGCTGCCTGTGCCGCCTGCTGGAGGCCGAGATCGGCCTGCATGCCCTGCGCTGGCTGGCGGTGGGCGTGTTCGTGGTGGCCTGGATCGCGCAGTTCATCGGCCACAAGTTCGAGGGCCGCAAGCCCAGCTTCCTGACCGACCTGACCTACCTGCTGATCGGCCCGGCCTGGGTGATGGCCAAGTTCTACCGTAAGCTCGACTGGCGCTATTGATCTGCCTGCGGCCGACAGCGGCCGTCGTTTCCTGAACGGGCCGATTCCATCACCCACACTCCACGGCGGCCCTGCCAGCCTGCGCCGGTGACTCGCTCCCCACTTCCCGCCCGTCGACGGCAGCCCCTGTGCGACAGGGCCTGCGGTCTCCCTGCGTGGGCGTAGGGTGTCCCCTCAGGGCAACCGGGGACGGATACAGGAACGTGATGCTGCGCCGCAGAAAAAATGAATCAGCGAACGTTACATGCAATTGATCGCTGTTCGATGGGTTTCGGCGACATTTCGCAGCCTGTTATCCTCCCTGACCTGCTCGTGAATCATGGATTCCCTGCATGCTCCCCAGCCTGCCCCTGCTGCTGGCCCTGCCGTTCCTGATGGCAGCGGCTGTTGCGGCCTTCCCCCGTAGTTCGCGCTCGACTGCTGCCTGGCTGGCGGCGCTGGCGCCGTTGGGCGGGTTGGCCATCCTCGGCTGGCTGACCCCGTCCGTACTTGATGGCCAGGTGGTCCGCACCCTGGTTCCCTGGCTGCCACAGATCGGCCTGGACTTCACCCTGCGCCTGGACGGGCTGGCCTGGATGTTCGCCGGGCTGGTGCTCGGCATCGGCGCGCTGGTGGTGCTGTATGCGCGTTACTACCTGAGCCAGCAGGACAACGCGCATCGCTTCTACTGCTACCTGCTGCTGTTCATGGGCGCCATGCTGGGCATGGTGCTGTCGGGCAACCTGCTGTTGCTGATGATCTTCTGGGAAATGACCAGCATCAGCTCGTTCCTGCTGATCGGCTTCTGGTCGCACCGCCAGGATGCCCGCGAGGGTGCGCGCATGGCGCTGGTGATCACCGGCGGCGGCGGCCTGGCCCTGCTCGGAGGCGTGCTGCTGATCGGCCGCATCGTCGGCAGCTTCGACCTGGACGTGGTGCTGGCCGCCGGTGAGCAGATCCGCGCCAGCGCGTTGTACCCGTACGCCCTGTTCCTGGTGCTGGCCGGCATCTTCACCAAGAGCGCACAGTTCCCGTTCCACTTCTGGCTGCCGCACGCGATGGCGGCCCCCACCCCGGTCTCGGCCTACCTGCACTCGGCCACCATGGTGAAGGCCGGCGTGTTCCTGCTGGCGCGGCTGCATCCGGCGCTGGCCGGCAGCGACCTGTTCTTCTACACGGTCAGCGGCATCGGCGCGCTGACCCTGCTGATCGGCGCCTGGAACGCGATCTTCCAGCACGACCTGAAGGGCCTGCTGGCCTATTCGACGATCTCGCACCTGGGCCTGATCACCCTGTTGTTCGGGCTGTCCACGCCGATGGCGGTGGTGGCCGGGGTGTTCCACATCCTCAACCACGCCACCTTCAAGGCCTCGCTGTTCATGGCCGCCGGCATCATCGACCACGAAACCGGCACCCGTGACATGCGCAAGCTCGGTGGCCTGCGCAAGCTGATGCCGTTCACCAGCGCGCTGGCGATCATCGCCTCGCTGGCGATGGCCGGCATCCCGCTGCTCAACGGCTTCCTGTCCAAGGAAATGCTGTTCGCCGAAGCGCTGAGCGCCGGTGGCGGTCCGGGGGCGATGCGCACGGCGGTGTCGGTCGCCGCACTGCTGGCCGGCGTGCTGGGCGTGGCCTACAGCCTGCGCTTCGTGCACGACACTTTCTTCGGCGCTGGCCCGCACGACCTGGACCGCGTGCCGCACGAGCCGCCACGCTGGATGAAGGTGCCGGTGGAACTACTGGTGGTGATCTGCGTCGCGGTGGGCGTGGCGCCGGCACTGACCGTGGCGCCGGTGCTGCATGCCGCCGCGGCGTCGATCCTCGGCAACGCCATGCCCGAGTACAGCCTGGCGGTGTGGCACGGCTTCAACCTGCCGCTGGCGATGAGCGCGATCGGCGTGGTCGGCGGCGTGGCGCTGTACTTCGGCCTGCGCAGGCTGATCAACCTGCACGGCGTGGAAACCCGCACCACCGGCCGCAACGTGTTCCATGCACAGCTGGATGCGATCTCCGCGCTGGCCATGCGCCTGACCAACGGCATCGCCAATGGCAGCCTGCAGCGCATGCTGCTGGGCCTGGTGCTGGTGGCGATCGTGGTCGCCGCTGCGCCGTTCGTGGCCAACCCGGCCTCGCCGAACTGGACTGCGCCGCAGCCGATTCCGCTGCTGGGCTGGGCCTTGTGGCTGGTGATGATGGCCTGTGCGGTTGCCACCCTGCGCGTCTACAAGCAGCGCCTGCTGGCGGTGCTGCTGGTCGGTGGCGTCGGCCTGATGGTGGCGCTGACCTTCGTGTTCCTGTCCGCGCCCGACCTGGCCCTGACCCAGTTGCTGGTGGAGATGGTGACCCTGGTGCTGATGCTGCTGGGCATGAACTACCTGCCCGCGCAGTCCGGGCCGGAGCGGCCGCGCTGGCGCAAGCGCCGCGACGCGGTGATCGCGATCATCGCCGGTGCCGGGCTTGGCGCGCTGGCCTATTCGGCGATGACCCTGCCGCCGAACACGATGGCCGGCGAGCTGCTCGCCCGTGCGTTGCCCGAGGCTTACGGCCAGAACGTGGTCAACGTGATCCTGGTCGACTTCCGCGGCTTCGATACGTTCGGCGAGATCACCGTGTTCGGCATCGCCGCGCTGGTGGTGCATGCCCTGCTGCGGCGTACGCGGATGGCACCGGAGCAGATCATGCCCGGCCCGCCGATCAAGCTGCCGGTGCCGGCCGACCTGGCGCAGATCATGTTCCCGCTGACCCTGACCGTGTCGATCTTCCTGTTCCTGCGCGGCCACAACGCACCGGGCGGCGGCTTCATCGCCGGCCTGGTGCTGGCGGTGCCACTGCTGATCCAATACGTGATCCAGGGCACCGCATCGGTGGAGTCGCGCTTCGGCTTCGACTACATCCGCTGCATCGGCATGGGCCTGCTGATCGCCCTGCTCAGCGGCAGCGCGTCGATGCTGTTCGGCGTGCCGTTCCTGACCAGCGGCCACCTCGACCTGCACCTGCCGTTGATCGGCGACGTGCCACTGGCCAGCGCGATTGGTTTTGACATCGGCGTCTATCTGGTGGTGTTCGGCGGCGCCATGCTGATGCTGTCGATGATGGGCACGATCAAGCCGTCGCGTACCCGCACTGCCCGCAAGGGTGAGATCGACCTGCAACGCCGTTCGGCACGCACCGGGGAGATGCACTGATGGAACTGGCCCTGGCTACCGCGATCGGCGTGCTGACCGCCATCGGCATCTACCTGCTGCTGCGTGCGCGCAGCTTCGATGTGATCCTCGGCATGACCTTCCTGTCCTACGCCACCAACCTGCTGATCTTCGCCGGTGGCCGCGTGGTGCTGGGCAAGGCGCCGGTGCTGCAGGAAGGCGTGGACAGCCACCTGGGCAACTACACCGACCCGCTGCCGCAGGCGCTGGTGCTGACCGCGATCGTGATCGCCTTTGCGATGACCGCGGTGAGCATCGTGCTGGCCATGCGCAGCCGCAGCGACAACCACAGCGACCATGTGGACGCCCACGAGCCGGATGACGACCTGCAGGATGAGCGCGTGCCGCCGCGCCAGGGCGAGGACCGCGCATGAACCACCTGGTGATCCTGCCGATCCTGATTCCGCTGCTGGGTGCCGCGCTGTCGCTGTTCGTCGAACACCGCCGCTATGGCCCCAGGGTGCAGCGCGCGGTGGCCTGGACCTCGCTGTCGGCGCTGGCACTGGCGGTCGGCCTGCTGTTCGCCACCACCGCCACCGGTGAGATCAACGTCTACCTGCTCGGCGACTGGCCGTCGCGTCTGGGCATCGCGCTGGTGGCCGACCGGCTGTCGGCATGGATGCTGCTGACCACCCTGCTGCTGGCCATTCCCTGCCTGCTGCATGCCTGCTCGGGCTGGGACCGCCGCGCACCGCACTTCCATGCGCTGTTCCAGTTCCAGCTGGTCGGCCTCAACGGTGCGTTCCTGACCGGCGATATCTTCAACCTGTTCGTGTTCTTCGAGGTGATGCTGATCGCCTCCTACGGCCTGCTGCTCAGTGGTGGCCGCGGCCTGCGCATGCGCATCGGCCTGCATTACGTGGTGTTCAACGTCACCGCCTCGACCCTGTTCCTGATCGCGCTGGGCCTGCTGTACGCCTCGCTGGGCTCGCTGAACATGGCCGAGCTGTCGCAGCGCATCGCCGAGGTGCCGCCGGCGCAGCTGACCCTGGTGAAGGCGACGATGGGCCTGTTGCTGCTGGTGTTCTGCGCCAAGGCTGCGTTGATGCCGCTGTACCTGTGGCTGCCGGAAGCGTATTCGCGTGCACCGGCCGCCGTGGCCGCGCTGTTCGCGATCATGACCAAGGTCGGCCTGTACTCGGTGCTGCGCATCCAGATGCTGTGGTTCGGCGACGATGCCGGCGCGATGGCCGGCTATGGCCGCGACTGGTTGCTGTGGGCTGGCGTCGCAACGCTGGTGCTGGGCGGCCTCGGCGCGCTGGCCGCGACCCGCCTGCGCGTGCTGATCTCCTACCTGGTGATCGTGTCGGCAGCCACGCTGTTCATCGCCTTCTCGGTGGGCACGCCGCAGGTGCTGTCGGCCGGCCTGTACTACCTGCCACACAGCAGCTTCGTCGCCGCCGCGCTGTTCCTGATTGCCGACTTGATCCGCCGCCGTCGCGGTGGCGCCAGCGACCGCAAGGAAGTGGTCGCGCCGATGCCGGGCAAGGAAACGCCGGCCGTGCTGTTCCTGATCGGCGCGGTGTCGGTGGCCGGCCTGCCGCCACTGTCCGGCTTCCTGGCCAAGGCCGCGCTGCTCGCTGGCATGCCGGCGCAGTACACCGCCCCGGTCTGGACTGCCGTGCTGGTCAGCAGCCTGCTGGTGATCATGGGCCTGACCCGGGGTGGCATCCGCCTGTTCTGGCGCGTGCCGCCGGTCGATCCGGAAGCGCCGATACCGCGCAAGGCACGCCTGCGCCGGGTCGAACTGTACGCGGCCTGCATCCTGCTGGCCTACGGCATCGGCATGACCCTGGCCGCAGCGCCGCTGATGCGCTACACCGACGCCACCGCCGCACAGTTGCTGCACCCCAGCGAGTACGTGCAGCAGCTGCGCGCGACTGCACCGGAGATCCGCCAGCCATGACCGCCCAGCGCTCCCTGTTCCGTCGCCTGATTCCCTCGCCGATGCTCAGCATCATGGTGGTGGCGTTCTGGCTGCTGATGTCCGACAGCTTCACCCTTGGCCAGATCGTGCTGGGCCTGCTGCTGGGCGTGGTGGTGCCGCTGTTCGCCGCACGCCTAGACCGCGAGTTCGCCCGCATCGGCACCCTGCGCCCGTTGCCGAAACTGCTGTGCGTGACCCTGTGGGACATCCTGATGTCCAACATCCGCGTGGCCATCCAGGTGCTGGGCCCGGAGAAGAACATCCACCCGGGTTTCATCTGGCTGCCGCTGGACATCGCCAACATCCACGGCATCGCCGCGCTGACCAGCATGATCACCCTGACCCCGGGCACGGTCTCGGCCGCGCTCAGCGACGACCGCAAGTTCCTGCTGGTGCACGTGCTGCACCTGGAGGACCCACAGGACCTGATCGATACGATCAAGCGCCGTTACGAGGCGCCGTTGATGGAGATCTTCCCATGACCGGTTTTGAAGTCATCCAGACCACCCTGGTGGTATGCATGCACGTGGTCGGCCTGGCCATGCTGCTGGCCACCTGGCGCCTGCTGCGCGGGCCGACCGTGCCCGACCGCATCCTCGCGCTGGACACCCTGTCGGTGACCGCGATCGCCGAGCTGATGCTGTTCGGCATGTACCTCAACTCGCCGATCTACTTCGAGGCGGCGCTGATCATCGCCATGCTCGGCTTCGGCAGCACCGTGGTGCTGAGCAAGTTCGTGCTGCGCCGGGACATCGTCGAATGATCACCGCGATCCAGATCGTCCTGTCGATCCTGCTGCTGTTCGGCTGCTTCTTCATCCTGGTCGGCGCGCTGGGCCTGGTGAAGCTGTCCACCTTCTTCAAGCGCCTGCATGCACCGACCAAGGCCAGCACGCTGGGCGTGGGCTGCGTGCTGGTGTGCTCGGTGTGCTACCACATCTTCCTCGGCCAGGACCCGCAGCCGCGCGAACTGCTGATCACCGTGTTCCTGTTCATCACCGCGCCGATCAGCGCGCACATGATGGCCAAGGCCGCGCTGTCGCTGCTGATGGAAACCCGCCCCAGCCTGCCGGGCAACGAGCCGGCCGCCGAAGAGCAGCTGCCGCCGCCGGAACCGGTGCGGGAAGAGGAAGCCACGCAGAACCGGTAATTCCGGTAGCGGCCGACCTTGGTCGGCGCATTGTTTCCGCGAGTGCCAACCAAGGTTGGCACCCACCGGGTGATCGGTGGTGGGTGCCGACCGTTGGTCGGCACGAAATCAACCGCATCCACGCATGGCGTAGATCTACAACGCCGGTGCGCCTACCAGCAGCAGCTCCAGCACGAACCAGCCGGCGAACGCGACCAGCAGGATTCCGCCTTCACTGCGGCTGATCTTCAGGTCGCCACGCAGCATCGGGTACAGCACCAGCGCGAACGCCAGCAGTGCCGGCAGTTCCAGGCGCACGAACGAGGCCGGCAACGCCAACGGCTGCAACACCGCCATCGCACCGATCACCAGCAGCAGGTTGACCACGCTGGAACCCAGCACGTGGCCGAGCACCATGTCGCCGTGGCCGCGACGGGCGGCAGCAAGTGCGGTTGCCACCTCCGGCAGCGCGGTGCCGATCGCCACCGGCAGCAGGCCGACCAGCAGCGGCGTCCAGCCCAGCGCTGCCCCGAAGTCAGCGGCGGCGCCTACTACAAGGCGTGCGCCCCAGTACAGCGTCAGCGCGGCAATCAGCACCCGCAACACGTTCAACGGCAGGCTGGTGCGGCTCAGTGCGGACTCGGCGATGGCCGCCTGCACCTCTGCGCTCTCGACGCGACCGCGGCGCAGCAGCAACACCTGCACGACGATGAAGCCCGCCACCAGCACCCCGCCTTCCCAGCGCACCAGGCGACCATCCAACCCGAACAGGATCAGCAGCACGCCGGCTGCCAGCAGCGACCACCACAGCACCGTCTGCAGGCGCGCGCGCAGCAGCAGGGGTGCTGCGATCGCTGCCACCGCCAGGGTCAAGCCCAGGTTGACGACGCTGCTGCCCACCGCATTGCCCAGTGCCAGCTCCGGTTGGCCCACCGCCAGTGCGCGCACGTTGACCGCCAGTTCCGGCAACGAGGTGGTGACCCCGAGCAACAGCAGCCCGGCAGTGAACGGGCTGGCCCCGAAGCGCTGGGCCAGGCCGGACACGGCCTTGACGATGGAGTCCCCACCCAGCGCCAGCAACAGCAGGCCGAGCAGGAACCAGGCAATGGCAATGGCGATCATCGAGCACTCCCCCAGCAGTGGTGGCGCGATTCTACGCTTGGCCCGGGCGCATGGCTGGGCGGTGGATCAAGGATCAGCCACAGCCTTCCACATAGTCGACCTGCGGGGTCTGCCCGACGCGCCAGGCACCCACCCGGCCATCGGCACCGAGCGCGAAGTCGATCACTGCCCCGCCCTCCTGCGCCGGCCGCACCCGCAGGTGCTGGGCCTTCTCGTCGTACTTGTCGGGGCCGACGTCAGCGCGCTCGGGGTACAGCACCTGCAGCTCACCCAGGGTCATGCCGACCTTGCCTCCGCCCGGTGCGGTGATGGCTGCGCTGCGCACGTCGTAGCGCACCAGCTTGCGGCCTTCGATCATCAGGCGCGGGTCCTCGGCATCCTGCGGGCGCAGGAAGTAACAGCCATCGTTACCATCGTCAGCCGGCAGCGGCTTGCCGGCGGCATCAGCGCCCAGCCCCTGCAGCGGCGTGCCAAAACCACTGCGGACTTCGGCGATGCCGGCGCCCAGCTTCGCACCGGCGAAGCCGTCCAGGCGCGCCGGGCCCTGCTCGACGGCCGGGACCATTGGCGCAGGCGCAGCGGTGGTGCCCGTACTGGGAGCCGTGGCGGTCGGCGACGGCGCCTCGGCGTTGCGGTCGCAGGCAGTGAGCGACAGCAGCAAAAGACCGGCAATCGGGAGGTGCTTCATCGGTGCGGTTCCTTGGCACGAAGGTAGCTGCACGCTAGCGCAGCGCGCGTGCAGGCGCTGCATTGTCATCGCGGTTTCATCGCCTTCGTTCAGGCTCGGCGTGCACCGACTTGGCTGTCCCTTCCATGCAACCGCGCAAGACCGAACTCGCCCGAACCGCGCTGCAGGCCCACCGCGCGCCGCTGGACATGCGCCAGCGCCGGTTGCTGATCCTGTGCGACGGCCAGCGCAGCATCGCCGACCTGACCGGCCTGCTCGGCCAGGACGCGCCGGCGATGGTCATCCAGCTGGTGCAGGCTGGCTACCTCAGCACCGGTACCGGCGCCACAGCTTCTCCGCCGTCGCCGGCAGCCGTGGTGGAGCCGCAGCCCGCAGCACCGGCCGCGGCACCTGTTGCAGCCACGACCACAGCCGTCGAGCGCCGCCGTTCGTTGGTGGCCGCACGCATCTATGTGCTGGGCATCCTGGAAATGCAGCGCCATCCGCAGGCGGCGGCGCTGTTCCGCGACCTGCAGCAGGCCCGTGCAGAGAACGAAGTACTGCAGGTGCTGCAATCGGCGATGCGGATGCTGCCCGGGCTGACTTCGGAAGGCTATTGCCAGCGTGTGCGCCAGCGCCTGCTGGAAGCGCTGCCACTGGAGCATTGCGACGCGTTCGCCGAGGCTGCCTGAGCGCAGGCTCCGGCGGGAATCATCCACGCATGGCGTGGATCTACTGCTTCGCATCCCGACCGCCTTTCGGTAGATCCACGCCATGCGTGGATGCGGTCAGGATCCGTGCCGACCAACGGTCGGCACCCACCAATCTAGGGGGACGACCGGAAGTTGTTGCGCAGGCCGTTCCAGCACTGCTGGTAATCGCCCTGGCGATGGCCGGCAGCAAGCGCCTGCGCGCTCGGGCGGATCACCGCGCGCGTCTCGAACATGAAGGCCATCGTGTCCTTGATCACATCGGGCTTGGACAGATCGGCATTGGACGCCTTGTCGAAGGTCGGCGCGTCTGGGCCGTGGCCGCTCATGCAGTTGTGCAGCGATGCACCACCCGGCACGAAGCCTTCGGCCTTGGCGTCGTAAGCGCCGTGCACCAGGCCCATGAACTCGCTGGCGATGTTGCGGTGGAACCACGGCGGACGGAAGGTGTTCTGCGCGACCAGCCAACGCGGCGGGAAGATCGCGAAGTCCATGTTGCTGGTGCCCGGCGTGTCGCTGGGCGAATGCAGCACCAGGAAGATCGACGGATCCGGGTGGTCGTAGCTGATCGAGCCAATGGTATTGAAGCGGCGCAGGTCGTAGCGGTACGGCGCGTAGTTGCCATGCCAGGCCACCACGTCCAGCGGCGAATGATCGATCGGTGCGCGCCACAGGCGGCCCTCGAACTTGGCGATCAGCTCGAAATCGCCATCAACATCCTCGAACGCCGCGTGTGGGGTTTCGAAGTCGCGCGGATTGGCCAGTCCGTTGGAACCGATCGGGCCGAGGTCGGGCAACTTCAGCAGCGCACCGTAGTTCTCGCAGATGTAGCCGCGGCTCGGGCCATCCGGCAGTTCAACGCGGAAGCGCACGCCGCGCGGGATCACCGCGATCTGCTGCGGCTCGATCTCGATCACGCCCAGCTCGGTCAACAGGCGCAGCGCGCCCAGCTGCGGCACGATCAGCAGTTCACCGTCGGCGTCGTAGAAGTAGCGGCCGACCATGTCGCGGTTGGCAGCGTAAAGGTGGATGCCCACGCCGGCATGCGCATCGGGCGAGCCGTTGCCACCCATCGTGTACAGGCCTTCGACGAAGTCGGTCGGCAGCTCCGGCAGCGGCAGCGGGCTCCAGCGCAACTGGTTCGGCGAGGCCGGCTGTGCGCCGAAATCACACTGCAGCTGCGACTGCGCGAACGGGGTGAACTCGCCATGGCTCACCGCCGGACGGATCCGGTACAGCCAGCTGCGGCGATTGCTGCCACGTGGCGCGGTGAACGCGGTGCCGGTCAACTGTTCGGCGTACAGGCCGTGGGCCACCTTCTGCGGCGAGTTCTGCCCGACCGGCAGCGCGCCGGCGACGGCCTCGGTGGCGAATTCATTGCCGAAGCCGGACTGGTAGCCACGGGCGGTGATGGCGGGGGACATGGGAACTCCAGAGATTGCCGGCCAGCGGCCGGCACTACCATTCGGACAGGCAATGTCGACGCGAAGCCGACATTGCCTGCAGACCTTACAGCACGCCGCGGCGGATCTGGTCGCGCTCGATGCTCTCGAACAGCGCGGTGAAGTTGCCTTCGCCGAAGCCTTCGTTGCCCTTGCGCTGGATGATCTCGAAGAAGATCGGGCCGATGCAGTTCTGGGTGAAGATCTGCAGCAGCTTGCGCTGGTGGGTTTCCGGGTCGGCGTCGATCAGGATCTTGTTCTTCGCCAGGCGCGCCACGTCTTCACCGTGGTTCGGCACGCGCTGGTCGATCACGTCGAAGTAGGTCTCCGGCGTGTCGAGGAAATCCACGCCCTGCGCGCGCATCGCTTCGACGGTCTCGTAGATGTTCTCGGTGAAGCAGGCGATGTGCTGGATGCCTTCGCCCTTGTACGCGTCCAGGTACTCGTTGATCTGGCTCTTCGGGTCGGACGATTCGTTCAGCGGGATGCGCACGATGCCGTCCGGCGCGGTCATCGCCTTGGACACCAGGCCGGTCTTCAGGCCCTTGATGTCGAAGTAGCGGATCTCGCGGAAGTTGAACAGGCGCTCGTAGTAGTCCGACCACTGCTGCATGTTGCCGAAGTACAGGTTGTGGGTCAGGTGGTCGATGAAGGTCAGGCCGAAGCCCACCGGGTGCAGATCGGCACCGGCGATCGGCTCGTAGTCGCCGTCGAAGATGCTGCCGGCGCTGCCATAGCGGTCGACCAGGTACAGCATGCAGTCGCCGATGCCCTTGATGACCGGGGCGTTGACTGCCTTGCTGTCCGGCTTGAAGGCGATGGCTTCGGCGCCGTTGCCCAGCGCGGTCTGGTAGACCTCCTGGCCCGGCTTCTTGAAGCGGATGGCGAAGCCGCAGGCGCACGGACCGTGCTTTTCTGCGAAGTCCGAGGCGAACGAATCGGGGTCTTCATTGACCAGGAAGTTGACGTCGCCCTGGCGATAGACGGTAATCGGACGCTGCTTGTGCTTGAGCACCGCGCTGAAGCCCATCTTCCGGAAGTACTCGTGCAGCTCCTGGCCACGGCCGGCCGGGGCGGCGAATTCGACGAACTCGAAGCCGTCGATGCCCATCGGGTTCTCGAAGGTGGTGACCTGCATGCCGGGGTTGGGGTGCGAGGCGGTCGGGACTGCGGTATTCATGGCGTGGCTCCGAATCGGTACCGCATCGGTACAAACCAGGTGCGGGCAGGTAGGGACCCGGCGAGAATGCAGGGTCTGGACCTACCCCTTATAGTTACACTTGAAACCACCAGCAAGGTGCACCGCAACATGAGCCCCGCCGATACCGTATCGACCCGCCTGCGTGCCTCGCACGTCCTGCTCGACCTGGAACAGTTCCTGCCGTACCGGCTGAGCGTGCTGTCCAACCGGGTCAGCGGCAACATCGCCAAGCTATACGGCGATCGTTACGGTCTGGCGATCCCCGAATGGCGGGTGATCACCATCCTGGCGCTGTACCCGGGCTCCTCGGCCAGCGAGGTCTCCGACCGCACGGCGATGGACAAGGTGGCGGTCAGCCGGGCCGTGGCCCGCCTGCTGGAGCGCGGTTTCATCAAGCGCGAGACCCACGGCGACGACCGCCGCCGTTCAGTGCTGGCGCTGTCCGCAGCTGGCTTCGAGGTGTACGAAACCATCGCGCCAATGGTGATCGAGATCACCCGCAAGCTGATGTCGGTGCTGAGCGACGAAGAAGAGCAGGTGCTGGAAAAGCTGATCCTGCGCCTGGCCGGTGAAGGCCTGGAGCGGATGGGCGAAGGGGTCTGAAAGAAAAAGGGGACGGAGGGGATTAAGTCGGAATCAGCACAGGTGTGCCTGATACGACTTAATCCCCTCCGTCCCCTTTTTTCAGCTCAGATGCTTGCGCCGCGCATGGATCCACGGCACGGCCAGCGCGGCGATGGCACCGCCGGCGAAGCCGAGCGAGGCGGCAACCGTGGCGGCTTCGACCGCCCCCGGCAACGCCAGCGCCGCGGCCACCAGCAACAACGACGGCAGGCCGACGAAGGTGCCCAGGAAGAAATGCCAACGCGGTGACCAGGTGTTGAGCTGCAGCAGGCTGACCGGTTGCCAGGCGTCCGACGCGGCATCCTCGGCGATCTTCGCCACCACCTTGCCCAGGTCCACTTCCGGCAGCGCGCGCCCCAGGCGGGCGGTCGCCAGCAGTTCGGCCACGGCGTCCACCGGCGGGAAGCTGGACGGCCACGCAACCGGCGCCGGCACGCCGTAGGCGGTCAGCAGCGGCACACTCAGCCACGGCGCCACCAGCGGGCGCATGCGGCGGCGGCCGTGCACGCACCAGATCTGCGGCTGACCGTGCGCAGTGACGCTGTACAGCGCCAGTTCGTTGGCCGGCGGATAGCCCAGCATGGTCACCCGCGCTGCCAGGCTGTCCTGGCCCATCGCGCGCAGGAAACCGGGGCGGCTGCGCCCTTCCTGCATCCACGCCAGGCCCAGTGCGCCCACCAGCCAGGCTTCTGCGACGTCCTTGCTGCCAGCGGTGGCGCGCTCGTCACTGGCCAGGTACCAGGCCAGTGATTTCGGTTCGGACACATCGTCCAGTCCCCAGCGGCTGTCGTCCCCCAGCACATGCCGCACCGGCAGGCGCGCTGGAGCGGTTTCGCCACGTTCGCCGGTCTGCAGGAACGGCAGCACGCCCTGGATGAAGGTGGACAGGTCGATCGCACGCACGCCGTGTCCCTGCCACTCCGGCGGCAGCAGCCCAGCCAGCTGGCCCTCGGCGGCCAACGCGTCCAATCGCGATTTCTGTTCTACCAGCTTCTGGACGGCCCCCTTCAACACCACATTGTCGGGCAGCGCGATCTGCGGCAGGCGGTGGCGTGGCGGCGCCAGTTCAACGGCGTCCTCGCCGGTGCCCGCGTCATCCAGCAGGGCCTCCTGCGGCGGCAGGGCCACGCCCTCGCCTGCCCCAGCCTCGGCCAGATCGCTGGCAGGTTCGGGCAATCGTTCGGCGTGGTCGCTGTGCATGGGCGTTCCGGTAGGTTGCGTCGACGGGGCGTCGACTGAGGTCCTTGCCGGTAACGGCGAGCGCGGTGCGATATTGAGATGCCGATCCCGGGAATGTGACCGCAACCACAGTAGATCCACGCCATGCGTGGATGCGCTTCAGTGCCGACCAACGGTCGGCACCCACCAGATCAGGAGCAAACCGCCGACCAACGGTCGGCATCCACCGGGGTTGACGGTCAGCGGTCGGCACCCACCGAAGCTGCCGGCCAGCGGCCGGCACTACCCTATTCCGGTTTGTCAGGCGCCCACTGCTTGAGGAAGGCGGTCACCCGTGCGGACTGGAAGGCCTCGCCCTTGCGCAGCTCGCCGGTCGCCTGCGATACCAGCAGGCCGCCATCGGCGTCGAGTACCAGCAGGTACGGGTAGTCGCGCTCCATCACCGGGTAGTGGGCGAAGAAGGCGGCGTTGGGCTGTTCGTCACTGGCGTTGACCTTCACCCACACGTAGTGGGCATCGCGGAAGCGGCGCAGGTCGCCGTTGCCTTCCACCACTTCGTCCAGCGCCCGGCAGCGATCGCAGGCGGCGTTGCCGACCTCGAGCAGGATGCGCTTCTTGCCGCGCTGGGCTTCCACCTTGGCGGTGGCCAGATCGTCGGCGGGGTCGCGGGCCGGGTCGAACTGCGCGCCGAGCCCGGCGATGGCGGCGATGTCCGCCGCCACCGGGGTGTTGCCCGAGGCCACCGGTTCGCTGGGGTCAGCGACCGGTGGCTCGGTGGGTCGGGTATCCAGGGGCTGCGTAGGCTCGGCGGCGGCAGGCGGTTGCGGTTGGGAACAGGCGCCGATCAGCGCCGCACAGACCACCACCATTGCACCACCGAGCTTGCTGCGCATGCCTTTTACCCTCTCATCATTACTTGACGCCGTGCATCAGCTTGTTGATTAGCGGGGCGACCAGGAACAGCACCACGCCGGAGCCGATCAGGGCCCAGAACCCGAAGGTATACCCCTTCAGGGCCGACTCGACCGTCATGCCGCCTTCACCACTGACAACGCCAGCGAAGATGCCCGACAGGTTGTTGCCGATGCCGGTGGACAGGAACCAGCCACCCATGCCGAAGCCGACCAGGCGCACCGGCGCCAGCTTGGTCACCATCGACAGGCCGATCGGCGACAGGCACAGCTCACCCACGGACTGGATGACGTAGACCATGAACAGGGTCCAGAACGGGATCTTGCCGTCCACGACCATCTGCGACAGGGCAAACATCAGCAGTGCGAAAGCAGCACCATTGAACAGCAGGCCCAGGCCGAACTTGCGCGGAATGGACGGGTTGGCACGGCCCATGGCCACCCAGATCCAGGCGATGATCGGCGCCAGGGTGATGATCGCCACCGAGTTGACCGACTGGAACCACGCGGTCGGGAAGGTCCAGTCGCCGAACTGGCGGTTGACGATGTTCTCGGCCAGGAAGGTGAACGAGCTGCCGGCCTGTTCGAAGAACATCCAGAACATCACGTTGAAGGCGAAGATGATCAGCATGGCGATCACGCGGTCGCGCTGCACCTTGCCCTCGCGGATACCCTCGACCAGCAGCAGGACGGCCAGGGCGGTGAACATCGCGCCCAGGATCCAGGCCAGCGCGGTCGCGCCGGTGGCCAGCAGGAAGTACGCAACCGGGATGGCAACCACGGCACCGACCAGCACCATGATGATGCGGCCGAAGCCTTCAGCACCGGCCGGCGGTGCACCGATGCCCTTCAGGCCGGCACGACCGATGTAGAACCACACCAGCGAGATCAGCATGCCCACGCCGGAGGCGATGAACACGACCTTGTAGGACGGCATAGCATCGGTACCGAACACCTTGCGGGCCAGGTACTCGGTCAGCACCGGGGCGATCATCGCGCCGATGTTGATGCCCATGTAGAAGATGGTGAAGCCCGAGTCGCGGCGCTCATCCTTCAGGCCGTACAGCTTGCCGACCATGGTCGAGATGTTGGGCTTGAACAGGCCGTTGCCGACGATGATCGTGGCCAGGCCGAGCTTGAAGATGTGCTCCTGCGGCAGCGAGATCATGAACAGGCCAGCGGCCATGATGATCGCGCCGGTCAGGATCGAGCGCTGGTAGCCCAGTACCCGGTCGGCCACGTAGCCACCGAAGATCGCCGCGGCGTACACCAGGGCCAGGTAGGCGCCGTAGATGCGGCTGGCGTCGCCTTCACCGGCAGCGCTGCCGTTGTAGAACTGGGCAACGATGTACAGCACCAAGGCCCAGCGGATGCCATAGAACGCAAAGCGCTCCCAGAACTCGGTCATGAACAGCATCCACAACGGGCGCGGATGGCCCATCGTGGTCTTGAAGTCCGGCAGCGCCGGCTCTGGGGTGTTCGCAGTGGCGTTTAGGCTCATGCGGATTTCCTGGTTCGGTGGATGACGAGCACGTCCGCTGTGCAGTTGGAGCAACGCGCGAGGATCACCGACTTCTGGCGTTCACGTCAAATACACGCCGTTTGAGGCAGGTGGCAACCTGCTCGCTGAACTTGCATCTGAAACGATCCAGCCGCCGGCCGGGAACCAAGCTGAATGGGGGTCAGCCCAGCTCTGCCGGGGGCGCGGCCTGCAGGCTGGTGCGCACTTGGAACAGTTCGGGGAAGAAGGTCAGTTCCAGCGCCTTGGCCAGGAAGCCCACGCCGGACGAGCCGCCGGTGCCGCGCTTGAAGCCGATCACCCGCATCACGGTGCGCATGTGTCGGAATCGCCACAGCTGGAAGGCAGTCTCCAGGTCCACCAGGTCCTCGCACAGCGAGTACTCGCGCCAGTAGCGGTCGGTGTCCTGGTAGATGCGTTCGAAGACCGGCTGCAGTGCGTCGTCGGCCACATGCGGCTGGGTCCAGTCATGGGCCTCGTAGACCGCCGGGACGGCATGGCCGAAGCGGGCCAGGTACTTCAGGAATTCCTCGTACAGGCTGGGCGCTTCCAGCACGATGCGCAGCTGCGCCTGCCCGGCCGGGTCGTGCTCGAACACCTGCAGCATCTGCGCGTTCTTGTTGCCCAGCAGGAACTCGATGTAGCGGTACTGCAGCGACTGGAAACCCGACGACGGGCCCAGCACGTCGCGGAAACCCATGTATTCGGACGGGGTCAGCGTTTCCAGCACCGACCACTGCTCGGTGAGCTGGCGCAGCACCTGCTTGCTGCGCGCCAGCACCTTGCGGCACTGCCAGACCTCATCGCGCTGCAGGAAGCCGATCGCCGCACGCAGTTCGTGGCCGAGCAGCTTCAACCACAGCTCCGAGGTCTGGTGCTGGATGATGAAGAGCATCTCGTCGTGGTGCGGCGGGCTGGACAGCGGCTGCTGCGCGCTGAGCAGCTGGTCCAGCCGCAGGTAACCACCGTAGGTCAGGCGTCCCTGCAGGTCGGTGTGGATACCGGCTTCGAGATCGCGTTGGTTGTTGTCGACGGACATGGGCGGGACCAGATCGGGGGCGGCAAGGGTAGCGCGTTGCCGCCGCGCTGGCAGCCACCGCCTCCATACCCGGGCGTGCGGTTGACCGTGGAGCATCGGCCGACACCGGGCCTGCGCGTGGAACCGTCCATGCCGTTGTACTGGCGGTCAGCCAGAGGCGTATTCTGATGCTTTGCAGCAACGACTGAATACGTTGTTGTTATTGGCCCCCCACCCGCCGGCAGGGGTAAAACGGGGAATCGCCGTGTTGCGGCGCAGGAAGGCTATTCCGTACGCGTTCCTTAACATGGCGATTCATATCATTTGTAACTTCTCTGTCGAAGGTGCAGTACGCAATGACGGTTGCCGCTGAATTCAAGATCGAATACCTGCAGTACCTGGACGCGGACGGCACGCTCGTCCGCGATGACCTGCCCGCGTCGCTGCGCGACCCCAAGGTCCTGGTGCCGCTGTTCAAGCAGATGCTGTTCGTACGTACGTTCGACAGCAAATCCATCGCGCTGCAGCGCACCGGCAAGCTCGGCACCTATGCCGCCTGCCTAGGCCATGAAGCCGCGCACGTGGGTATCGGCGCTGCGATGCAGAAGGACGACGTGTTCGCGCCTTCGTACCGCGAGTATGGCGCGATGTTCATGCGTGGCGTGCGCCCGCACGACGTGCTGATGTACTGGGGCGGCGACGAACGCGGCAATGATTACGGCGGCAACGCGGCCAAGGACTTCCCGTTCTGCGTGCCGATCTCCACCCAGTGCCTGCATGCCGCAGGTGCCGCGCTGAAGTTCAAGCTCAACAAGGAACCGCAGATCGCCGTGGCGGTGTGTGGCGACGGCGGCAGCTCCAAGACCGACTTCTACGCGGCACTGAATTCGGCCGGCGCCTACAAGCTGCCGCTGATCCTGTGCATCGTCAACAACGGCTGGGCCATCTCCGTTCCGCGTTCGGCCCAGACCGGTGCCGAGACGCTGGCGCAGAAGGGCCTGGCCGGCGGCCTGCACTGCCTGCAGGTGGACGGCAACGACCTGATCGCGGTACTGGCGGCGATGGAGCAGGCGCGCGAACGTGCGCTGGCCGGCGACGGTGGCACCGTGCTGGAACTGATGACCTACCGCCTGTCCGACCACACGACCGCCGATGACGCGCGCCGCTACCGCGACGACGCCGAGGTGAAGGATGCCTGGCAGCGCGAACCGATGCTGCGCCTGCGCAAGTACCTGATCAACGCCGGCGTGTGGAGCGAAGAAGAGGAAACCGCTTGGGTCGCCGAGTGCGGCACGCGCGTGGACGAGGAAGTGAACCTGTACCTCAACACGCCAGTGCAGCCGGTCGAGGCGATGTTCGACTTCCTGTATGCCGATCCGCCGCCGGACCTGCTGGCCCAGCGTGCCCAGGCGATCGCCCTGGAGAAGCGCCATGGATGAGATCAAGAACGGCGCGCCCGGCGCGCACACCAACGCCGCCGACAGCGCTGCTGTCGCGCGCGGAGATGACAGCATGACCACCACCCCGATCACCCTCATCGAAGCCATCACCCAGGCGCTGGCCTGGGAGCTGGAACACGACCCGTCGGTGCTGGTGCTGGGCGAAGACGTGGGCGTCAACGGCGGCGTGTTCCGCGCCACTGCCGGTCTGCAGCAGCGCTTCGGCTCGGACCGCATCCTCGACACCCCGCTGGACGAAACCACCATCGCCGGCCTGACCATCGGCCTGGCCGCACAGGGCATGAAGCCGGTGGCCGAAGCCCAGTTCGACGGCTTCATGTACCCGATGGTCGACCATATCGTCTGCCACGCCGCACGCCTGCGTTACCGCACGCGTGGCCGCCTGCACTGCCCGATGGTGCTGCGCGTGCCGTGGGGCGGTGGCATCCGCGCGCCGGAACACCACAGCGAAGCCAACGAGGCGATCTTCACCAACGTGCCGGGCCTGCGCGTGGTGCTGCCGTCGTCGCCGCAACGTGCCTACGGCCTGCTGCTGGCCGCGATCCGCGAACCGGATCCGGTGATCTACATGGAGCCCAAGCGCATCTACCGCCAGTACAAGGAAGTGGTCGTCAACGACGGCGAAGCCTTGCCGCTGGACGTCTGCTTCGTGCTGCGCGACGGCACCGACGTGACCCTGGTGACCTGGGGCGCGCAGGTGAAGGAAGCGCTGGAAGCAGCCGACAAGCTGGCCGGCGAGGGCATCAGTGCCGAAGTCATCGACGTGGCCACGCTGCGTCCGCTGGACTTCGCCACCATCGCCGAATCGGTGGCCAAGACCGGCCGCTGCGTGATCGTGCAGGAGGCCCCGAAGACCGCGGGCTTCGGCGCCGAGATCGCCGCGCGCCTGGCCGAGGAATCGATCTACGACCTGCTGGCCCCGGTCGAGCGCGTTACTGGCTACGACACCCACATTCCGCTGTTCCGCCTGGAAATGAAGTACCTGCCGAGCGTTGAGCGGATCGTGGCGGCGGCCAAGCGCGCGGTGGCGGCCGGCTGACATGCGGGCCCGCCTTCTGGGGGCTTACCGCAGCCAGTATCCCAACCCGCTCCGGTTCCACACCGGCCAGATCGTCGAAGTAGGTGTCCGTGACGAGGAATGGCCGGCGTTTGCCTGGGTACGCACCAACGATGGGCGCGCTGGATGGGCGCCCATCGCCTGGTTGCAGCTGCTGGACGAGGGTCGCGCCGAAGCCCTGTGCGACTACGACGCCCGCGAGCTGGATGTGGAAAGCGGCGAGATGGTGAAGCTTCATCACGAACACGGCGGGTGGTGGTGGTCCGAGCGCGCCAATGGCGCGACGGGTTGGCTGCCGGCCCGCGAACTGGAACTGCTGGAAGAGAACTGCAAATGAGCCAGACCAAGAACTTCAACCTGCCCGACCTGGGCGAAGGCCTGCCGGACGCGACCATCGTCGAGTGGTTCGTCAAGGAAGGCGATGTGATCAAGCTGGACGAGCCGCTAGTCTCGATGGAGACCGCCAAGGCCGTGGTGGAAGTGCCCTCGCCGTTCTCCGGCAAGGTGCTGAAGCTGTCCGGCGGTGCCGGCGACATCATCCCGACCGGATCGGTGCTGGCCAGCTTCGAACTGGACCCGAACCTGCCGCAGCGTGCCGATGGCCAGGACACCGGCC
>DQIG01000088.1:17855-17986 GCA_003525885.1 Stenotrophomonas sp. | reverse complement strand
GCGTGGGCTCGGCTCTACACGACCCGCGTCAGAACCTGTAATTCAAGCTCAACCGCACATTGCGCGGCTCGCCCCAGGTGTAGGTGCTGTACCAGCTGAAGATCGTGTAGTAGCGCTTGTCCAGCAGGTTG
>DQIG01000088.1:17077-17704 GCA_003525885.1 Stenotrophomonas sp. | reverse complement strand
GCTTGTCCAGCAGGTTGTTGACGTTGAGCGTGGCCGACAGCCGATCATTGAATTCATAGCGTGCCATCGCATCAAGCAGCCAGTACGGCTGGGTGCGATGCACGACCTGCGCGCCGGTGGCCGGGTTGCTGATCTCGCCGAAGGTGGAATCCTGCCAGCGCGCGCCACCGCCCAGCGTCAGCCCTTTCCAGTCACCACGCAGGCGATAGCTGCTGTGGAGGCTGAACTGGTTTTCCGGTTCCAGCGTGGTGACCTTGGCACCGGCCTGGCGGGCAATCTTGTGCGAGAACCCACCCTGTACCTGCCAGCCTTCTGCCAGCTGGCCCGACATCTCAAGCTCGTAGCCCTTGGTCCGCACCCCCATCAGGGCGCGATACGCATCCTGCCCGTCCGGCGTCTTGCCACCGGTGGGCTGGGCGAAGTTGTCCTGGTCGAGCTGGAACAGCGCTGCACTGGCGTTGAAGCGGCCATCGAGGAACTCGGCCTTCAGGCCCATCTCGTAGCTGCGGCCCTCCAGCGGATCCAACGCCTTGCCCTGCTCGTCGCGCTGCCCCTGCGGCTTGAAGATGGTGCTGTAGCTGGCGTACACCGAATAGTGCTCGCCGAGGTCATAGACCACGCCGGCAT
>DQIG01000088.1:16485-16929 GCA_003525885.1 Stenotrophomonas sp. | reverse complement strand
AGGTCATAGACCACGCCGGCATACGGTACGAACACGCCGGTCTCGTGCGTGCCCGGCGAACGATAGCTGGCCAGGCGGCTACCGACGATCACCTTCAGCGGATCGGCGACGTCGAAGCGACCGACCACGTACAGGCCATTCTCGCGGGTCACTTCATTGTTGTCGTAGCTGCGCTGCCATTGCGGCTCGGGAATGTCGCCCTGCCATGCGCGGTAATCGGGCACCTCGGTCGGATAGCCGGGCTGCGGCGCGTAGCCGGTATTGGTCCAGCGCTTGCGCGAAGCACTGCCGCCCACCACCAGTTCATGCTCGCGGCCAAACAGGCCGAAATGACCGCTCAGATAGAAGTCGGCTGCATTGCTGACGGTCTTGCCGACGTACTTTCCCAGCCACAATGACACGCCTTCGCCGGTAACCGGATCGGGATTGCCACCGGCGGCTCCC
>DQIG01000088.1:15097-16326 GCA_003525885.1 Stenotrophomonas sp. | reverse complement strand
GCGGCTCCCGCCAATGCGGCGTCATAGCCGTTGACCTGGTGATTGATCTGCAACTTGGCCACCCAGTCGTTGTCGAAGGTGTGCTCCAGCGTGGCAAAGCCGGTGCGCACATACTGGCGCCACCCGCTCCAGCGGGTGCCGTTGTTGAACGAACGCGGCATGTCGTTGAAGTTGCCGGCACTGTCCAGCAGCGGAATACCGCCCCAGGTCGAGCCCTTCGGGTCGCTGTCCATCGCATCGCCGCCTACGGTCAGCAGCGTTCTTTCACCCAGATCGGCTTCCAGTACTGCGTAGCCGACCTTGCTGGTGCGCTGGTAGTAATCGAGATTGGAATGCTTGTCCTGCCAGGCGCCCACCGCACGGCCCCGCACGCGCCCATCGGCTGTCAGCGGGCCGCCGACATCGATCTCGGCGCGGTAATCATCCCAGCGCCCCACACCCAGCGTCGCGCTGCCAGCGAAGTCCTTGCCCGGCTTCTTGCGCACCAGGTTGATGGTCGCACCGGGATCGCCCATGCCGGTCAGCAGGCCGGTGGCGCCCTTGAGCACTTCGATGCGGTCGTAGATGGCGGTGTCGCTGAGCGTGTTGCCGGCCGAATAGGCCGAGTCGCGCGACATGGGAATGCCGTCGTACTGGAAGTTCTGCACGGCAAACCCGCGTGCGTAGTACTCGGTGCGTTCGCTGTCATACGTGACGATGCTGATGCCGGGGGTCACCCGCATCACATCATCGATGCCGTGCAGGCCGAAGTCGTCCATCTCGGCGCGGGTGATCACGCTGATGGTCTGCGGCGTCTGCCGCGGCGTCAGCACCAGCCGGGTGGCGGTGGCGATGGTGCCGGGCGTGTAGGCGCCGCTGCCCTCGGTGATGGTGCCGAGCAGGTTGGCGGTGACCTGCACGGTCTGCAGGGTCTGCGAGGCGGGTGCCGGTTTGGCCTTGTCCTCGTCCTGGGTGGACTGGGCAGCAGCGGTGCCGCTGCTCAGTGCAAGCAGTAGCAGGCCTTGGGCCAGTGCATGCGGCAGCGGCAGGCGACGCGGGAACAAGAGCGGAAAACGGACAGGCTCAGACAGCACGGCGGGACCTCCACGATAGGGTGGGATCCTCTGGCGGCGGCTTGAGGGAAGAGAGGGGAGCGGCCGGATGGCCGCAGGCGCAGGAGTGTACTCCCCTGCGCCCCGGCTGTCGTGCAACGCGCCGTCGTGCGGTGGCTGCGGCGGGCTCAGCCGCCG
>DQIG01000088.1:0-14947 GCA_003525885.1 Stenotrophomonas sp. | reverse complement strand
GGCGGGCTCAGCCGCCGATGGCGGCGCAGGCCTCCAGGATCAGTGCCGTCACTTCCTTCGGCTGCGAGGCCAGCGAGGCATGGCTGGCATCCAGCTCCAGCAGGCGCTTGGGCTGCATGCGCGTGGCCATGGCCTTCTGGTTGTCCGGCGCGATCATGCGGTCATGGCGGGACAGCTGGTACCAGCTCGGCTGGTGCTTCCACGCCGGGTCGCTGACCGTGTCGCCGAAGGTGCTGGCCAGCGGCGCCTTCTGGGTCACCGCCATCACCCGGCCTTCGTCGTCGCTCAGGTCCTGGCAGAAGCTCTCATGGAACTTGTCCGCACGCAGCCACAGGTAGCCGTCGCTGTCCGGTGCCAGGTTCGGCGCCGCCTCCGGCAGGTGCTGCTGGGTGATGCCACCGGGGCTCTCGCCTGCATCAGGCGCGAAGGCAGCGATGTAGACCAGGCCCTTCACGTTGGGCTCGTTACCGGCCTGGCTGATCACCGCGCCGCCGTAGGAGTGGCCGACCAGCAGCACCGGCCCGTCGATCTGCCGGATCATTTTCTGGGTGCGTCCCGCGTCGTCGGCCAGCGAGGTAAGCGGCAGTTCCACCGCCTGCACACGGTCGTGGCCGTTGCGATGCAGTTCCAGGATCACCTTGGCCCAGTGTGCGGCCCCGCCCCAGAATCCATGGACGAGGAGGATGGTCGGTGTCGTGCTCATGTACGGGTCTCCGGCAGCGGCCGGCGGGATGCGGGCCGTGCAGCCACTGTCCGTGTGCGGCGTTAATCGCTGGTGACGCAATCGGATCACTGCAATCGTATGCGTCGTTCAATGTCATGCATGGCACTTGCCGATCCGCCCTGAAAACGATTTCATGAAGTCTCCCGGAGCTTCGCTTCACGCATGACGCCTTCATCCCCACGTGCCCAGCAGCACGCTACCCGTGCCGCCTTCTTCATTCCCGGATTCGCCACCGCCGCGTGGGCGCCGATGGTGCCCTACGCCAAGGCCAAAGCTGGGCTGTCCGACGCCAGTCTCGGCGCCGTGCTGCTGTGTCTTGGGCTGGGTTCGTTGCTGGCGATGCCACTGGCAGGTGCGATGACCGGGCGGCTGGGGTGCCGGCGGGTGATGGTGATCACCTGCGCGATGATGCTGTGCGCCCTGCCCTTGCTGGTGCTGGCGCCCTCGCCGGTGGCGCTGGGCGCGGCGCTGTTCGTGTTCGGCGCCGGCGTCGGTGCACTGGATTGTGCGATGAACATGCAGGCGGTGGCGGTCGAGCGCGACGCCGGGCGCGCGATGATGTCCGGCTTCCATGCCTTCTACAGCATCGGTGGATTTGTCGGCGCCGGCTGCATGACCGGGCTGCTGATCCTCGGCACCCCACTGTGGCTGGCCGCGCTGGTTTCGGTCGCCGCTCTGCTGCTGGTGGCCGTACTGTCGGCGCCGCACTGGCGTCCGCAACGGATCCTGCACGAAGGCCCCCTGCTAGCATTGCCGCATGGCGTGGTGCTGTTCATCGGGGTGCTGGCCTTCGTGGTGTTCCTTGCCGAGGGCTCAATGCTGGACTGGAGTGCGGTGTTCCTGGCTGAAGTGCGGCAGGTACCGCGCGACCAGGCCGGGGCCGGCTTCGCGTTGTTCACCCTGGCAATGACCGCGATGCGCCTGTTCGGCGACGGCATCGTCGAGCGCCTCGGACGCACCCGCACCCTGGTCTTCGGCGGCATCACCGCCGCAGCAGGCTTCACCTTGGCCACGCTGGTGCCCTCGTTCCCGGTGGCGCTGGCCGGCTACGTGCTGGTCGGGCTGGGCTGCGCCAACATCGTGCCGGCACTGTTCTCGATGGCGGGCCAGCAGCGTGTGATGCCGGAGAGCATCGCCATCACCGCGGTCACAACGTTGGGCTACGCCGGCATCCTCGCCGGTCCGGCGGCGATCGGCGCACTGGCACATGCCACCAGCCTCGGTTTCGCCTTCCTGTGCGTGGCCGCGCTGCTGCTCGGCGTCGCGGCGTCTGCGCGCTCATTGGCCCGACGCGTGGCCTGACAGAAAAAGGGGACGGAGGGGATTAAGTCGTTTCTGCCCCGGGTGTGCTGCAAACGACTTAATCCCCTCCGTCCCCTTTTCTCAGCTGCGCGTCAGCCACTCGGCCTGGGCCGGCAGTTGCGGTGCCGGGCAGGCGCTTTGCGGATGGTGCTCGTCGCGTGCCATCCAGTCGTCGACCACGCCGGCCAGGAGGTCCAGCCGCAGCGGCAGGGTGATGTGGTCTTCACCGCGCATTTCGATGTAGTGCGCACGCGGGTTGGCCTGCGCGAGTTCACGGCCCTGGCTGACCGGAATGTGCTGGTCGCCCTGTCCGTGCAGCAACAGCACGCAGGCGCGGGTATCGGCCAGCGCACGCGCGACGTCGACGCGGTCCAGATCGACGTCGATACGGCGGCTGGCGGCAGCGATCACCTGGTTGATGTCCTGGCCACCGTAGCGCCAGCGCGCGTACGAGGCCACCGCCTGTGCCTTCAGGCCTTCCGGCTGCAGCCCCATCAGGTGCGGGATCATCGTGCGGATCGCCACACCGGCATTGGCGAACGATTCCATCGCCACCACACCGGCGACCTGGTCGCCGAGCTTGTCGGCGGTGAACACCGCCGTGGCCGCACCATAGGACACACCAAACAGGTACAGGGGTCCGGTCACTTCGCCGCGCGCGCGCAGCTCGCCGATCACATCGACCACGTCATCCGATTCATAGGTGCCATAGCCAGACGGGCCGGCGCCGGACTGGCCATGGTTGCGCAGGTCGAGCGTGACCACGCGGTAGCCGGATTCGGCCAGCTGCAGCGACCATGGCAGCATCGAATCACCGTTCATCATCCAGCCGTGCAGCAGTACCACAGTGCCGCGTGGCGCCTGCGCGCGAAACGGCTGCGGCACGGCCAGGCTCAACCCGGTATCCAGCGGCAGGCCGTTCTCGTGGCGCTGCGGAAGGTAGTGGTAACGCGCGCCGTAGTCGCCGGGATCGAACACGCGCCAGAAGATCGGCACGCCATCGCGGCCCGGCGCAAAACCGTGGCGGTTGGGCAGCTCGGCGATGGCCGCGGCAATGCGCGGGCGATCCAGCAACGTCGACACGCCACCCGGCGCGATCAGCCGATCGGCGAGCGAGGTGGACGAGGCATTGATCGAGGAAGAGCATGCAGCCAGCCACAGGCCGGCGCACGCCAGCATCAGCAGCAGCAGGCGCTTCATGGGCAATCAGGGAGAAAGATGTGACAGCTCGGCAGGTTAGCGATGCGGCGGCAGGCCATCTATCGCGCGCTGATGACGGCTTGATGACAACGCAGGAACGATTCAGCTTGGTGCACAAGCTGTATCTGTTCAGTCATTGATCCGGATCAATGAACGCGCGCGCGGGAGTGCCCACAGTGCGCCCATGCGCACCTCGATCAAGCTTGCCCTCGCTCTGGCCGCCACGGTGGCCGCCGCCTATGGCATCGCCCGCAGCACGCCCTACTGGTTCGCACCGCGGCAGACCGCCCAGGTCGACATCCGCGACCCGGCGCTGATCGCGCAGGGGCAGTACCTGTCGCGCGCCGCCGATTGCGCGGCCTGCCACACTGCGCCGGGCGGCAAGCCGTTCGCCGGTGGCCTCGGCATGCAGACGCCGATGGGCACGATCTATTCGACCAACATCACCCCCGATCCGGACACCGGCATCGGTGCCTACGACTACGCCGACTTCGAGCGTGCGGTACGCCGTGGCATCCGCCACGATGGCCAGCCGTTGTATCCGGCAATGCCGTACGCCTCGTACGTGATCGCCCGCGATGCCGAAATCAAGGCGCTGTACGCCTATTTCATGGGCTCGGTGCAGCCGGTGAAGCAGGACAACGCCGACAGTACGATTCCGTGGCCGGCCAACATGCGCTGGCCTCTGGCATGGTGGCAGCTGCTGTTCGCACGCCCGCGCAGCTTCAGCCCGGATCCCAAGCTGGATGCCGGCCAGCGGCGCGGTGCCGAACTGGTTGAAGGCCTGGCTCACTGCGGCGCCTGCCACACGCCACGCGGCCTGGCGTTCCAGGAAAAGTCGATGGCCGACGATGGCAGCCGCCAGTTCCTGTCCGGTTCGGTACTGGAAGGCTGGTATGCGAAGAACCTGCGCAATGAATCGACCGGCCTGGCCAGCTGGAGCGAGGGCGAGATCGTCGATTTCCTGCGCACCGGCCGCACCGATCGCTCTGCAGCATTCGGCGGCATGGCCGATGTGGTCGAACACAGCACGCAGTACCTGTCCGATGCTGACCTGCTGGCGATGGCGCGCTACCTGAAGCAGCTGCCGGCGCGTGAGGGCCGCAGTGCGCAATGGTCGCCCGGTTCCGACACCACCACCGCCGCACTGCGCAGGGGCGACTATCGTGTTGCCGGTTCGCTGGCCTACGCCGAACACTGCCAGGCCTGCCACCGCGCCGATGGCCGCGGCATGTCCCGCGTCTATCCGGCGCTGGCCGGCAACTCGATCGTGTTCGCCGACGACCCCAGCTCACTGGTGCAGGTGACCCTGATCGGTGGCCGCACGCCACATACCCCGCACGACCGCATGGCCTTCACCATGCCCGGCTTCGAACAGCTGCCGAACGCGCAGCTGGCACAGATCCTGACCTTCATCCGCAGCAGCTGGGGCAACCAGGCCAGCGCGGTGAGCGAAGTCGACGTGGCGCGCATGCGCCGGGTGGTGCGCGACAAGCCCGTGCACTACGTCCCGCAGGAGGCCGCACGATGAAGCGTTCGCGCAGACGTTCCCGCCTGCTGATCGGCAGTGCAATCGCCATGGTGCTGCTGGCCGCCATCGGCACCCTCGCCTATCGACATCTGTACCCGGATCTGGACGCCGCTGTGGCCAGCACGATCGATATCCTCGATGCGCAGGGCAAGGTGGTCGGCTACTACCACGCGCCCAGTGCTGAGGAGATCGCCGGCCTGGGCAATGCCGAATCGGTGATGCTCGGCCGACGCATCCTCAACGAAACCGCACGGCTGCTGCCGGACAACGTCGGCAACGATCTGAACTGCAATTCGTGCCATATGGCCGAAGGCAAGCGACCGTTCGGCAACCACTACTTCAACACGGGTGGCGGTGCCTATCCGCGCTACATGCCCCGCCCAGGCAAGGTGATCGGGCTGGCCGAGCGCATCAACGGCTGCCTGCAGCGTTCGATGAACGGCAAGCCGCTGCCGAAGGACTCGCCGCAGATGCGCGCGATGCTCGACTACATGGCGTGGCTGAGTGGTCCGGTGCCAGGCGGTGCAAGGGTTGCCGCTCCCAGCGAGGGGCCCATCGACAGCACGCTCACTCCGGACCCGATCCGCGGCCAGGCGCTGTACGCCGTGCAGTGCGCTGCCTGCCACGGCGACAACGGTGAAGGCCGGCGCGACGCCAGTGGTGACATCGCGTTCCCGCCGCTCTGGGGCGACCACAGCTTCAACATCGGCGCCGGCATGGCGCGCCTGTACAAGGCCGCCGGCTTCATCAAGCACAACATGCCACCGGCGGTGACCCGTGAACCACCCTTGGGTCAGCAGGTGATGCCCGACCAGGACGCGGTGGACATCGCGGGCTACTTCATCAACCAGCCGCGGCCGGATTTTGCCAACAAGGGCAAGGACTGGCCGCGCGATCCGAAACCCAAGGACGCGCGGTACTGAAGCAGGCAGCAGGTGCCGGCCGTCGCACAACACGATTCCTGCATCGTCACGTCATGCCGATGTCATTGGCACTGCCGACACTCCGGGGCTTCCCTCCTCTGAAGGTCCGGTCTCGATGCGAACGTCTGCGTGCTTTCCCCGTGTCTCGCTGCTTGCCCTGCTGATCGCCCCCGCACTGGACGCCCTGGCCGAAGCACCGCAGGGCGATGCCACTGAAGCGCGCAGCAGCGAGGCCCGCACCCTCGACCAGGTGCAGGTGATCGGCCAGGCCACCAGTTACGCCAAGACCTCGGTCCGCGCGGAAACGCTGAACCGGCAGACGGTGATGAGCAGCGTCAACGACGCGCTCAATGAAGTGCCCGGCGTGGTGGTCAGCGAAGCCGATGCCACCGGCTCGTCGGTGTGGGGCACGCAGATCAGCATGCGTGGCTTCGTCACCAACCGCGACACCCAGCAGATCGGCACTACCATCGACGGCCTGCCCAACGGCGGTTCGGGTTACGGCGGCGGCTCGCTGGCCAACCGCTACATCGACACCCTCGACCTGGAAACGGTGGAAGTCAGCCAGGGCACTGCCGATATCTCCTCGCGCTCGAACGAGGCGCTGGGCGGGACGCTCAACTACATCACATCCGACCCGCTTGGCGATTTCCGCGTGCGCCTGTCCGGAGCGGCGGGCGATTTCGGCGCGCAGAAGTTCTACGCCCGCGTCGACACCGGCGAGATCGCGCCCGACACCAAGGCCTATATCAGCGCTTCGCACTCCAAAGCGCATGACTGGATCGGCGGTGCCGGCAAGACCAGCCGCGATCACCTGAGCGCCAAGATCACCAGCCGGATCTCGAACATCGATCTCACCGGCTTCCTCTCATACGACGATGCCGACGAATCCGAATTCGGCTCGGTCTCGGTCGCCTCGTTCGAGAACGATCCGAACCACGACGTCTATACCGATACCTGGACAGGCCTGCCCTATATCGACCAGAACTATCGTTCGGGCTCGCGCGCGCTGCGCAAGAACCTGTTCGGCTATCTGCGCGGCAAGGCGGACCTTGGCGAGGTGAAGCTCTCGCTGACCGGGTACTACCACCGCATGCGCGGCCGGGGCGACTGGATGCCGCCCTACCTCGTCAACGTCACCAATGACGGTGCGGGCGCGACCGAAAGCGAATATGCCGGCGGATCGACCGTCTATGGCGGTTCGTCGCTCGGCCAGATCTACTACGTAACGCCGACCGGCGCGGCGGCGACGATGATCACCGGCTGCACCGGCACGGCAGGCGTTCCCGCCGCCTATTCGCCGACCTGCTATGCCGACGATGCCACCGCCGTCATGTCCTATCGCCACACACACTACCGCAACAACCGCTTCGGCTTCACCGCCGATGCCGACTGGACGCACGAGTTCGGCGATGTGACCAACAGCCTGCGCGCGGGTGCATGGTACGAGAACATCACCGCCAACCAGCTGCGTGACTGGCACAAGATCAAGAACCCGCTGCTCGGCACCGCTTACGATGCCCAGCCCTACTGGGTGCAGTTCAGCGTCGACTACAACACCCAGGAGTTCGTCTATTACGTGCAGGACTCGGTGAAGTACGGCAACCTCACCGCCGCCTTCGGCATGAAGCAGTATTTCATCGACCAGAAGCGCCAGGAACTGCTGGTCGACGAGCCGCGCACGCGCAGCAACTCGCATTCCGACCCGCTGATCTCGGCAGGCCTGACCTGGACCACACCGGTCGAAGGGCTGGAGCTGTTCGCAGGTTATGCGCAGAACTTCTCGTCGATCGGCAACGGTCTGTTGGGTGAAGCGCAGGAAGTGATCGACCGCATCAAGCCCGAAACGGCGGACAGCATCGAGATCGGCGCCCGCTACAGCACGCCGCGCATCCAGGCCTCGCTCACCGCCTACGACATCAAGTTCGACAACCACATCGTCTCGATCTCGTCGAACCTGGTGACCGGCATCGACTATCTGGAAGAGCAGGACAGCGTCTACCTCAACGTCGGCGGCATCCGGTCCAAGGGCATCGAGGCGGCGCTCGCCTATCGCTTCCCGATGGGCCTGACCCTCTCGGGCAGCTACAGCTACAACCACGCCGTCTACATCGGCACCGGCGATGCCGCGCAGGACGAGGACGTTGGCATCACCCCGGGCGTTCAGGTCAGCAGCTCGCCGCGCAACATGTGGGTGCTTTCGGCAGACTACCGCCGCTCGGTGTTCAAGGCGGGGCTTTCCGCCAAGTACGTGGGCGACCGCTTCATCGACGATGTCGGCGGCGACGTGGCCCCGCACTACACGTTGCTCAACGGCTATATCGGCATGGACCTCGACCGCATTTCCGACCAGCTGAGCGGCGCTTCGGTGACGATCCAGGCCACCAACCTCACCGACAAGCGCTACCTCGGCGGCGGTGGCGGCGGTGCGGCCTTCCTCGGCGCCCCGCGCACGGTGACGGCATCGCTCACCTTCGACTTCTGATCACCACAATAGCGCTGTAATCGTGTGTGCGCCGTGCCTTAGGGTGCGGCGCATCGCCGTTTCCTGAAGGACAGTCCATGGCCGCCATCACCCGCCGTTCCCTGCTTGGCGCCGCCGCGCTGGCCGGTCTGCCCGCCTCCATCGCCCGCGCCGCCGCCATCGCTCCGGACGTGCGCAAGGGCACGATCGAGGACGTCGCCCATGTCGTGATCCTGATGCAGGAGAACCGCAGCTTCGATCATTACTTCGGCACTCTCAGCGGTGTGCGCGGCTTCGGCGACCGCTTTCCGATCCCGCTCGCCCCGGTTGACGAAAAGCCGCGTTCGGTCTGGGACCAGCTCGACCGACCCAGCGGCGGCGCGCCCCGCCTTACCCAGCCCTTCCATCTCGACACCCGCGCTGCCTTCGACGTGATGCGCGTCGCCGGCACGCCGCATACCTGGCCCGATGCGCAGGCGGCATGGGATCAGGGCCGCATGGGCAACTGGCCCGAAGCCAAGACCCGCCGCGCCATGGGGCACTACCGGCGCGAGGACATTCCCTTCCAGTTCGCACTCGCCGAAACGTTCACCATCTGCGATGCCTATCACTGCGCAATCCAGACCGGCACCAACACCAATCGCTTGTTCCTGTGGACCGGCACGAACGATCCCGATGGCACGCACGGCGGCCCCGCCATCGGCAATTCGCACGACAATTTCCCCGAGCAGGGCGGCGCGGCGGACGACTATCTGTGGACCACGGTGCCCGAGCGGCTCCAGTCGGCCGGGATCGACTGGCGCATCTATCAAGACATGGCCGACAACTTCACCGACAACCCGCTGGCGGGCTTCGAGGCCTTCCGCCTGGCCCACCGCGCGGCGCCGGGGCATGACCCGCAGCTGCGCGCGCACGGCGTCAGCACGCGTGGCCTGACGCAGCTGCGACAGGACGTCATCGACGGGCGCCTGCCGCAGGTCAGCTTCATCATCGCCGACGCGGCCGGCAGCGAGCATCCCGGCCCATCCAGCCCGGCCCAGGGCGCGGCCTATACCGCGCGCGTGCTGGATGCGCTGACCGCTGATCCGCAGGTGTGGAGCCGCACCGCCCTGTTGCTGATGTTCGACGAGAACGACGGCTTCTTCGACCACATGCCGCCACCGGCCCCTCCCTCACCGGTGAACGGTGGATGGGCAGGTGCCTCGTCGGTCAGCACCGAGGGCGAGTATCACCGTCACCCCGCACCGGGCGACGAAAAGTACGATGCCGCCGAACTGCGCGGGCGCCCGTATGGCCTCGGCCCGCGTGTGCCGCTGTACGTGATCTCGCCGTGGAGCCGTGGCGGCTGGGTCGATTCGCAGGTGTACGACCACACCTCGGTCATTCGACTGATCGAACGCCGCTTCGGTGTGGCCGCACCGGACATCTCGCCGTGGCGCCGCGCAGTCTGCGGCGACCTCAGCAATGCGTTCGACTTCGCACAGCGCGACACCCGCCCGTTCGTACGCGGCCTGCCTGATGTAAGCGCGGTGGCCGCACGTGCGGCGGCGCTGCCAGGGCGTACCGTGCCGGCACTGCCAGAGGGACTGAAGCCGGCGAAACAGGAAAGCGGCATACGCCCGGCGCGTGCACTGCCCTATCGACCGCAGGCATCGATTGCTGCGGTCGACGCCTCGGGTGTGGATCTGGCGCTGTCCTGCGAAGGCGCAGCAGCAGTGCTGCATGTGTACGACCGGCTGCGGCTGGGCGCAGTGCCGCGCCGCTACACGCTGGTGCCGGGCAAACCCCTGCGGGAGCGCTGGCCGCTGGACGCCCAGGGCCGCTATGACCTGTGGCTGCTCGGCCCGAACGGGTTCCACCGCCATTTCCAGGGCAGTGCCGATACGCCCGCCACACAGGCCGTGGTCGAGCGCGCGGATGGCCAATTGATGCTGCGCCTGCGCAATCCGGGCGATCGCGCGCAGCAGGTCCGCGTGCAGGCCGGTGCCTATGCCGGGCACATGCCCGAGCAGACGCTGGCGCTGCCGGCGCACGCCGAGACCACGGTGGCGTGGGACGCGGCACCTACAGCAGGCTGGTATGACCTGCAGCTCAGCGCAGGTGAAAGTGTTCTGCGCCTGGCCGGCCGCGCGGAGGATGGACGGCCCGGCACCAGTGACCCGGCGATGGGCACCGAGCCACTGCGCTTCGATCACGATTGAGCCCCCCCCTGTAGAGCCGGGCCCACGCTCGGCTGCTCTTCGCCCCGGTCGCATTGCCTCGAAAAAAGCAGCCGAGCGTGGGCTCGGCTCTACAGGACGGAGCGCCTGTTCAGGCCTCCTGCAAGCCCGGCCGGCCATGCTCCACCGCATAGCGCTTCCAGCTCTGCAGCGCGCCATTCGGCTGCATCACGGTATCCAGCGTCTTCATGTCGCCGATCCACGCATCACGGGTGACATCACACAGCACGTAGCCACGCTTGTCGGTGGTCGCCTTCAGACGGGGACTGTGCGCGAGCTGGTTCCTGGCATACGCGTCCACGCCCTGGCCATCGGCGCCGGAGGTAATCGACGTGGCGAGGAACTCGCTGGAGATCACACCCGAGTCACGGTGGTCCTGCACCAGATCGCTGGCATAGTGGCGATGCGCGTCGCCGCAGGCGGTCACCACGTTGCCGAAGCCCACCTTCTGGATGTGCTCAAGCAGGCGCCGGCGGCTGTCCAGATAGCCCGACCACTGGTCATCGGACGACTGCACCACCCCGTCCTTCTCGCGCATGTAATTGCCCAGCGCCACCTGGTGGGCGATGGTATGCCAGCGCGGCGCGGCATCGGACAGGCCGTCGAACAGCCAGCGTTCCTGCTTCGCCCCCACAATGCTGCGCCCCGGCGATTCCACGTCCTCTCGCAGCGCCATGTTCACCTGCTTGCTGCGGTACTGGCGGGTGTCGAGCAGGTGCAGGTCCATCAGCGTGCCGTAGCGTGCGCGCCGGTACATCTGCATGTGGCCGTCGCGCGGGAATGCCGAACGGCGCAGCGGCATGTTCTCGTAGTAGGCCTGGAACGCCTGCGCGCGGCGCAGCAGGAACACTTCGCTGGGCGTGTCATCCTGGTCTTCAGCGCCGGCCCAGTTGTTGTCCACTTCGTGGTCATCGAAGGTGACGAACCACGGTGCGGAAGCATGTGCGGCCTGCAGGTCGGCATCGCTCTTGTACTGCGCGTAGCGGCGGCGGTAGTCGTCCAGCGTATAGGTCTGCGGGCCGACATGGTTGCGCAGGTTGGTGAACGGCTGGCCGTTCATCTTCCGCAGCCCGGGCTGGCTTTCGCCTTCGTAGATGTAATCACCATAGTGGAAGACGAAATCCAGTGGTTCCTCGGCGATGCGCCGCCACGCGGTGTAGTGGCCTTCCTCGTAGTGCTGGCAACCGGCCACCACAAAGCGCACCCGGTCCACCGCTGTCGTGGCTGCCGGCAGCGTGCGGGTACAACCGACTGCACTGACGTGGCCGCCTACGGTGAAGCGGTACCAGTAGGGCCGACCCGGTGCCAGTCCCTCCAGTTCCACATGCACGGCATGGCCCAGCTCGGGATGCGCCATCGCCGACCCCCGGCGTACCACCCTGCGCATGTCCTCGTCCGCGGCCAGTTGCCACTCGACCACCATCGGCCGGGTCGGCATCCCACCGCCGAATACCAGCGGCTCGGTCGCCAGCCGTGTCCACAGCACCATACCATCGGCCGAAGGATCACCCGAGGCCACGCCCAGGGTGAACGGCGTGCTGGCGAACCGCGGCGAGGCCAGCAGGTTGCGCGGGTTCAATGCGGTGGCATCGGCCTGTGCGGCCAGCGCGTGCGCTGTGCCCATCCAGGCGCCGGCGGCGGACAGACCGGCCAGGGCCAGGAATCGCCTGCGATTGATTGCCTTCACGGCGGCGCCCTCAGTTGTAGATGATGTGGAAGTAGAAGAAGCGGCCGTAGTCGTCGATCTCGGTTCGGAAGCGTCCGTTCGGACCGGTGCTGTAGGTCGGCTGGGTGTTGAACAGGTTCTTGGCCTCGTACTTCAGCGTCACGTGCTTGCTGACCTTGTGGCTGAAGGCCATGTTGAAGGTCATGTACGGGTCGTAGTACGAATCCAGCCATTCGGTGTCACCGAAGTCGACCAGCATCCGGCTGCGGTAGGTTCCGGACATGCGCAGTTGTGCGCTCTTCCACGGCATGCGCCAGATCAGCGAGCCATTGAGCGACCAGTCCGGCTGGTACAGCAGCCGGTCCAGTCGGCGCTCGGTGCCGTCGCTGATGCGGTAGTTGGTCTGGCCTTCCAGCCGGGTCGCATTGAAGTACATGTCGAAGCGCTGGCGGCCCCACTGCAGATTGCGATTGGCCACCGCGAACTCGACGCCACGCAGCTTCGACTCGTCGGTGTTCATCGGCTGGGTGACCCGATAGCGCGTGTCCCCCACGTTCTCGAACGTGGTCAGGGTGTAGATATCGTCCTTGATCACCTTGTCGAACAGCGCCACCGAGACCAGGCCATTGTTGCCGTTGAAGTACAGGTCCCATGCCAGGTCGACGTTGGTGGAACGGCGCGGCTGCAGGTTGGCGTTGCCCTGCCTGATGCTGCAGAAGCCCCTGCCCTCCTCGTCATCGCCACAGCTGGTGCTGGTGGCCTGCGCGATGTTGCTCGGTGTCGGCCGGCCCAGCGTACGACTGGCGGAGAAGCGCAGGCGCTGGTCCTCGCTCAGCTTGAACGTCGCATTCAACGAAGGCAGCAGGTTGTTGTAGCCACCGCTCGTGTTGCGGAAAGCGGAGGTATACGTGGTGCCGCCATCATCGCTGAACGGGCTGTACGCATCGAAGCGGGTGTGGTCGTAGCGCAGGCCGCTGATCAGCAGCAGCCGGTCCCAGGCGTAGTGCGCGGACACATAGGCATTGGTGATGTCCTCCACGTACCTGTAGTCGCTGGTGAAGTTGGCATTCGGATACGCCGCATTGTTGTTGCCAAGTTTCGGCAGCAGTTCCTCGTTCCACTTGCGGTTGTCGACCAGCGGGAAGCCCGGCACGCTGCCCAGCAGCGTCGAACCCGGATACAGGTAATCGTTGAGCGTGGCACTGCTCTTGAAGTAGTCGAAGTCGATGTCCTGCCAGATCTCCAGGTGGCGGTATTCGGCGCCGGCGGCCAGGCCGAAGCCACGCGCATCGGCGTCGATGTTGTAGCTGAAGTCGGCGCGCAGGTTGTCGATGCTCTCCTTGGCGTCGCGTGGAGAGACATAGGCCTGCGCCGGATTGAGCTTGAACGCAGAGCTGGCCAGCAGGCTGGAATCGGAAACCGCCACCGCGTTGGGGAATCCGTGGCTGTCGTTCTCGTAATCGACGAACAGGTTGCTTGGGTAGGCGCGCACACCCCAGTAGACCTGGCTGTTGTGGAAGGTCTCTTCGGTATGGCCGCCACGCAGGGTCAGCCGCGAACGTTCGCCCATGTCCCAATTGAAGCTGGCGATGGCCCCGCGGTTACTGCGGTCCCAGCGGTCGTGGCGGTTCTTGATGTAGATGCTGTTGATCTGGGTGGTGCCGCTGTCCTCGGTCTGGTTGCGGATCGGAAACTTGGCGTTGCCGTACAGATCGGTCTTGTTCATCGTCGAGTTCTCGTAGAACCGGTACGAGTACAGCAGCAGCGATGCGTAGAACGGATCATCCGAGGGCTTCCACTCGAGCTTGGCAGAGCCGCCGAAGTTGGTGATGAAGTTGGTATAGGTGCCGGTGCTGAAGTTGCCAGGCGCACGCAGCCCGTTCCAGCCCTTGGCCTCGTCCGGACCCGTGGTACCGTCGGTGAGGTATTTACCAGCATCGTTGTAGTAGTAATTTGACTCCACCCAGCGCTTGACGCTGTTGCGCGAGCGCTGTTCATAGCGTGCCACCGCAACGATACCGAATTCCTGATCGGCGCCGAACTGGTTGGAGAACACCATCTTGGCGCTCTTGCCGAAGTGACCCAGGGTCTCGTGGTTGCCGCCAGCGCTGCGCTCGACGTTGGTCTCGGCGGTGGAATAGATGCCGGCCACATCGGCGAACACATACCTGCCGGACCGGTCGAAGGCACTGCGGCTGATGATGTCGATCACACCGCCGATCGCATCCGGTGCCTGCTCCGCACTGAAGCTCTTGTAGATGTCGGTACGGGTGCCGATGTCGCTGGGAATCAGCTGCAGGTTGTTCATGCGCTCGCCGGAGCCACTGCCACCCACGCTGGCAATCGCGATGCCATCGATGGTGGTGTAGTTGAGGTTGGCCTGCACACCGCGCACGGTCACGTAACGTGGCTCGCCGGCATCCTCCACCGCACTCAGGCCTGGAGCGGCCATCAGGCTCTCGGCCAGGGTCTCGTCGCCGTAGCTGTCCATCTCGTCGTAGACCACCGAATCCTTGATCACCGGCGAGGTCTTCTTCTGGTCGATCACCTCGTGCGCGGCAATCACCTTCACCGTGCCCAGGGTCGGCGCGACCACCGCTTCGGCCTCGCGCGACTTCGGCGCGGCCGGCTTCGGTTCGTTGCCTGCGGGCGCCGGATCGATGGCGATGACGTTGCCATCCACCACGGTGTAGCCCAGGCCGGTTCCCGCCAGCAACGCGTCCAGTGCCTGCTTGACGGTCACACCACGTGGCACAGCCCTGGCCATCTGCGCTTCACCACTGCCCAAATACAGGAACTGCACGCCGGAACTGCGCGACAACTGCTCAAGCGCACGTGCCAGCGGTTGCGCCGCGATCGGCGCCGACACGCGGGCCTCCAGGCCATCGGCAGTGGCCGCCACCGCCGGCGGCACGCTG
>DQIG01000089.1:8175-8396 GCA_003525885.1 Stenotrophomonas sp. | reverse complement strand
GGGCCACGGCGGCGGCGCTGCTGCTGTGGGCCGGTGGGATGGCGCTCAACATGATCGACGCGCTGGGGGCTGGGCGTGCAGACATTACCCCTCGCGCCAGCCTGTTCCTGTATGTGCTTTACGGCGTCCCCCTTGTGTTCATCCTGGCCCGCGCGCGACGCGAGCGGCTCAGCATCAGCCTGATCGATGCGGCCATGGCGGCGCTGCTGGGCGTGATGTTC
>DQIG01000089.1:7435-8029 GCA_003525885.1 Stenotrophomonas sp. | reverse complement strand
GGCGCTGCTGGGCGTGATGTTCTTCGTGCACACGCAGTCCTTTGCCGACCGGGTCGAGAGTGACCCGCTGGCGTTGTCGAACATGCAACGCATGTTCGATATCCAGAACCTGTGCATTGCCGGCTTTGCGGTGGTGCGCTGGCTGGCCGGCGACATTCCCGAACGGCGCAGCTTCTTCCGCGTGCTGGCGCTGTATGCGCTGGCGTACCTGATGGTCGCGTTCTACATCAACCACTACACCTCGGGCGATGCGTTCGGTGCCTACAACGACCTGCTGATCGACCTGCCGTTCCTGTTGCTGGCAGTGTTGGCGCTGAGCCAGGCGCCGGCGCCGGTCTTCGTGCCGCATCCGCGGATGGCACGCACGGTGCAGGCGGCGGGCCCGATGATCCTGCCGTTGCTGCTGTTGGTGGTCGGCACGCTGGTGGTTGACCATGCACGACCGCTGGCGGTGGCCGGCTTCGTAGTGGCGACGCTGGGGTTCGGCCTGCGCAGCATCCTGCTGCAGACCGACCTGCTGGAACGACAGGCTGCGCTGGACCAACTGGCGCGACGGGACGGCCTGACCGGGGTGGCCAACCGCCGCGAGTTCGA
>DQIG01000089.1:7159-7290 GCA_003525885.1 Stenotrophomonas sp. | reverse complement strand
TGGCCAACCGCCGCGAGTTCGATGCACTCCTGTTGGCCGAGTGGAACCGCGCACGGCGTAGTGGCACCGAGCTGGGCCTGCTGCTGCTGGATATTGATCACTTCAAGGTCTTCAACGATCGTCATGGCCAT
>DQIG01000089.1:0-7010 GCA_003525885.1 Stenotrophomonas sp. | reverse complement strand
TTCAACGATCGTCATGGCCATCCCGCTGGCGACCGCTGCCTGCAGGCCGTCGCTGCAGTCCTGATGGCCAACGCCGGTCGCGCCGGTGACAGCGTTGCGCGCTATGGGGGCGAGGAATTCGCGGTGATCGTGCCCGGAAGCGCGCTGTCGGGCGTGCTGGCGCTGGCCGAGCGCCTGCGCGAGGCGGTGGAAGCGCTGCCGCTGCCGGAAGGATCGGTCAGCATCAGCATTGGCGTGGGCTACCTGCATCCACCGGCCCTGGCCAGCGCCGATCAGTTGCTGGCCGACGCAGATGCCGGCCTGTATGCCGCCAAGCGTGCTGGCCGCAACCAGGTGATCCTGCATGCGCATGTGCTGGACGACGAGGGCAGCGCGCATGGAAGGATGGATTGCTGAGCGCGCCCCGTGTCCCGCCCCTGATGGCGAACACGCGGGGGCGGTGCGGATGGGTCATCGCTGCCGCAACCAGCCGCTTGGATCGAGCAGCCTCAGCCCGACCGGTGATAACGAACGCTGCCGCAGCGGCAGCTGTGCCGCCTGCACCGCCACCGCGCAGCACGCCAGCTGCCGGCGCAATGGTGCCAGCGTGTCGTCTTCGCGGGGCCGTGCATGCCGCCATTGCGCGATGCGCAGCAGGCAGACCAGCAGGTCCAGTTCGCTGGCGGCAATGAACGGTGAGCCGGCCGGCAGCAGATCAATGGGGGCGGCGGGCGTGGCCAGCAGCGGCAACAGGTCGATGAAGGCGTCGCAGCCTTCTGGGTCAAGCCCGAGAGCGCTCAGCTGGGCGAGGCCATCGGGCTGCAGATCGGGATCGCGCAGCTGGCGGAGCGCGCCCAGCAGCGCCTGCTCGCCGCGACCGAACTGGCGGCCGAAGGCGCGATAGCTGACGCGGGTGGGAAACAACGGGGAACGGGAGGCCATGGGAGCTAGGGTTGTGGGTCGCGGGTTTCCACCAGCACGGGGCAGGGCGCGTGGTCGATGGTCCATTGCCCGATCGAGGGCTCGAACAGGCGTTCCAGGCGGGACAGGTGACGGTGGCCGATGACGATCAGGTCGCATTTCAAGCGCCGGGCCTGCTCGCTGATCACTTCGCCGGGGTCGCCGGAAGGAATCTGCGCGATGGCATCAACGCCGCGCTCGCGCAGCTCGGCCAGGGCCTCCGCCAGCACCGCCTCGGCCTGTGAGCGCTGCCGCGCTGCTTCCGGGTACTCGCGGCGGTCGGCTTCACTGGCATCGGCGGCCAGCGCGAATTCGGGGTCGAGCACGCACAGCAGGTGCAGGCGGCTGCGGGGCCCGGCGATGGCCGCGGCCAGGTCCAGCACGCGTGCGTGCTGGCGGCCGCCGTCCAGGGCGACCAGCAGGGTGTTGAACATGGGTGTCTCCTTGGCAGGCCGGGAATGGTCGCCGATGTCACCGCGCGCACCCATGCCGTGCGCGGCAGTCAATGAATGCGTCAGGCGCAATCCATGCAAACAACAAGTGCCGTAAAGTCATCCGGATTGCTGAAGAATGTTCCACTGGAGACTGTCATGCCCCTGCCGGACCTGAACCTGTTGCTGGCACTGGACGTGCTGATCGACGAATGCAGCGTGGCCGCTGCCGCGCGACGGATGAACCTGAGCGCGCCGGCGATGAGCCGCACCCTGGGCCGGATCCGCGTGGCGCTGGGCGACCCGGTGCTGGTGCGCGCCGGCCGCGGGTTGGCACCGACGCCGCGTGCCCTGCAGCTGCGCGAGCAGGTACGCGACGTGATCGAACAGGCCCACCGTGTTTTCCATGCAGGCCGCGAGATCGACGTAGGTACCCTGGAGCGCACCTTCAACGTGCGTGCCAACGATGTCTTCATCGGTGGTTTTGGCGGGCGCCTGCGCGAGATATTCCGCCAGCAGGCACCGCGCGCGGTGCTGCGCTTCGTGCCCGAAGGCGATACCGACGACGATGCGATGGCGCAGGGCCGGATCGATCTGTACATCAGTACTGCCGGCAAGCACGCACCCGACACCAAGGTGCAGAACCTGTTCAGTACCTCGTTCATGGGCGCTGCACGCGAGGACCATCCGTTGTTCGATGGCGAGATCAGTGCAGAGCGCTTTGCCGCGTGCGATCACATTGCGGTGTCGCGCCGAGGCCTGCCACGCGGACCGATCGATGACGACCTGGCCACGCTGGGCCTGCAGCGCCGCGTGGCGCTGATCAGCCCGACCTTCCACGGCGCGATCTTCGCTGCGGCCGAATCGGACCTGATCCTGCCGCAGATGCCGAGCGTGATGCTGGAGCGCATCGTCAGCATGCGCCTGCCCCTGCGCCTGTTCCCGCTGCCGATTCCGGTACGCACGGCGGCGATCGTGCAGGCCTGGCATCCCCGGCTGGACAACGACGCTGCCCACCAGTGGCTGCGGCGGTCGATCAAGACCATGTGCGAAAGCGTCGAGGACACCCGTCGCTGAGGTTCCGGGCGTGCGCCGGACGCACGCCTGCGATGCCTGTCACGCCATTTTTTGCACGGTACCGGCTCCCTAGACTGCGCTCCCCGGAGTTTCACTGAGCGCATTTCAATGACCCCCATCATGCCGTGCACTGCACGGATCGGTGCCCGGCGATGAGTACGCCGGCCGCCATTGTCCCGGCCGCCGCAGCGCCCCGTCCCGCCGCCGCCCCCGGGCTCGACCGCCGCATCCTGGTCGGCCTGTGTGGCGTGCTGCTGGCGGTGCTGGTGTCGGGCTTCAACGAGAACATCACCAAGGTCGCCCTGGCCGACATCCGCGGTGCGATGGGTTTCAGCGTCGATGACGGCAGCTGGATCGTCGCCCTCTACAGCGCGATGTCGGTCAGCGCGATGGCCTTCGCGCCATGGTGTGCCGCCACCTTCTCGCTGCGTCGTTTCGCGCTGGCGATGATCGGTGGCTTCATGGTGCTGGGCGTGCTGTGCCCTCTGGCCCCGAACCTGCAGGTGTTCCTGCTGCTGCGCGCACTGCAGGGCCTGTGCGGTGGCGCGCTGCCGCCGCTGCTGATGAGCGTGGCGCTGCGCTTCCTGCCGCCGGGCATCAAGCTGTACGGCCTGGCCGGCTACGCGCTGACGGCCACCTTCGGCCCGAGCATGGGTACGCCGTTGGCCGCGTTCTGGGTCGAGCAGGTGGGCTGGCACTGGGCGTTCTGGCAGATCGTGCCGTACTGCCTGGCGGCGATGGCGATGGTCGGCTGGGGCCTGCCGCAGGACCCGCTGCGGCTCGAACGCTTCGCCCAGTTCGATACGGTTGGCCTGCTGCTCGGCCTGCCGGCACTGGTGCTGCTGGTGCTGGGCCTGGTGCAGGGCCCGCGGCTGAACTGGTTCGACTCGCCGATGATCACGCTGATGATCGGTGGCGGCGCCGGCCTGATGGTGCTGTTCATGATCAATGAATGGTTCCATCCGCTGCCGTTCTTCAAGCTGCAGCTGCTGGCCAACCGCAACCTCAGCTATTCGCTGGTGACGCTGGGCGGCGTGCTGTTCGTGCTGCTGGCGGTGATCTCGATCCCGTCCGGTTTCCTGGCCAGTGTGCAGGGCTACCGGCCACTGCAGACCGCACCGATGCTGCTGTGGGTGGCACTGCCACAGGTGATCGCGCTGCCGCTGGTGGCGGCCCTGTTGAACATCCGCGCGGTGGACTGCCGCTGGGTGCAGGCCACCGGCCTGGCGATGCTGGCCCTGGCCTGCTGGCTGGGCGCGCACCTGGATGTGGCCTGGATCCGCGACAACTTCCTGTGGGTACAGCTGCTGCAGGTGTTCGCACAACCGATGGCGGTGCTGCCGCTGCTGATGCTGGCCACCGGCGGCCTGGCGCCGCAGGACGGCCCGTTCGCCTCGGCGTGGTTCAACACGGTCAAGGGTTTCGCTGCGGTGCTCGCCAGCGGCGTGCTCGACGCCGTCGCGCAGGGCCGCCGTCATTTCCATTCCACCGTGCTGGTCGATCGCCTGGGCGAGCAACCGTGGCTGGCCGATGGCCCGCAGCTGGGCGCGCGCCTGCATGCACAGGTGCAGGCGCTGACCTCGGCTGACCTGTACTGGGTGGTCGCGCTGGTGGCGCTGGCCTTCATTCCCCTCATTGCCTGGATGCCCACCCGCATCCATCCGCCACGTGCCGTGGCCTGAACCTTTCGCAGGAACCCCTCATGACGATCAATCGAACCACTCTCCACACCGGCCTGGGCCTGGGCGTGCTGGCCCTGGCCATCGGCGCTTGGCTGCTGCTGCGCGATGGCGGCCACCAGAGCACCAACAATGCGTATGTGGTGGCCGACTACACCCTGGTGGCGCCGAAGATTCCCGGCTTTGTCAGTGCCGTGGAAGTAGAAGACAACCAGTCGGTGAAGGCGGGCGACGTGCTCGCCCGCATCGACGACCGTGACTACCAGGTGGCACTGCAGGCGGCCCGTGCCGACCTCGCCAATGCCCGCGCACAGCTGGCCAACGCGCAGGCCGCGCTGGCCCAGCAGGATTCGCTGATCGAGCAGGCCAGGGCCAGCGTCGATGTCAGTCGTTCCGAGCTGACCCTGGCCAGTGCCGACCAGCAGCGCTACCGCGAACTGGCCCGTGACGGCGCCGGTACCGTGCAGAACGCGCAGCAGGCGCAGTCGAAGCAGGCCGTGGCCAGTGCGCACCTGCAGCAAGGCCAGGCCGCGCTGTCGACCGCGCGCCAGCGCACCGACATCCTGACCGCCGGTGTGCAGGCAGCGCAGGCCGCGGTGCAACGTGCTGAAGCGGCGCAGGCGCGCGCCGAACTGGATCTGTCGCACACCGTGCTGCGTGCACCGATCGACGGCATGGTCGGTCGTCGTGCAGTGCGCGTGGGTGCCTACCTGACCCCGGGCACGCCTGTGGCCGCAGTGGTGCCGCTGAAGCGGGCGTTCGTGGTCGCCAACTTCCAGGAAACGCAGATGACCCGCATGCAGGCCGGCCAGCGGGTCGAACTGAAGGTGGACGTGTTCCCGGGCAAGCCGCTGCGTGGGCACATCGACAGCATCGCGCCGGCCACTGGCGTCACCTTCGCTGCAGTCGCACCGGAGAACGCCACCGGCAACTTCACCAAGGTGGTGCAGCGCATCCCGGTGAAGATCGTGCTGGAGCCGGGCCAGCCGCTGCTGGACCAGCTGCGTGCCGGCATGTCGGTGGAAGCCAGTGTCGATCTGGGCAGTCGCGCGCGCGCGCAGAGCGTGCAGCACAGTCCGGGCCATGCGGCCGGGGAGGGCGCATGAGCGCAGTTGCCGTGTTCCGCAGAACCTTCGTTGCGGCCAGCCTGTGCACGGCCCTGGCTGCCTGTACGATGGGCCCGGACTTCGTACGCCCTCAGGCGGAACTGCCCAGCCACTGGCAGGGCGAGGCCGTCGCCTGCAATGCCATCGATCAGGACGCCGCCTGGTGGGCCGGCTTCGACGACCCGCTGCTGGGCCAGCTGGCCGGCCAGGTGCTGGAGGCCAACCTGGACCTGCAGCTGGCGGCCAACCGCGTGCAGCAGAGCCGCGCTGCACGTGGCATCACGGCTGCCGATCGCCTGCCCAGCGTCGCTGCCAGTGCCAGCGGCACGTGTGCACGCAACAGCGAAGTGGGGCTGAATGATCCCTCTGGCAACGGCGGTCGTGATGACTACGGGCTGTTCCAGGCCGGTATCGGCCTGAGCTGGGAACTGGATCTGTGGGGGCGCGTGCGCCGCCAGGTGGAAGCCGCCGATGCCCGCGTGCAGATGGCCGAGGAGGATGCACATGCAGTGCGCATCGCGCTGCTGGCGGAAACCGCGCGTGATTACCTGCAGCTGCGTGCAACGCGGCAGTTGCTGGCGATCACCGAAGACAACCTCAGCATTGCCCACGACATCAAGCGGCTGACCGAAGCACGCCAGCGCCAGGGCGTGGCCAGCACGCTGCAGGTGTCCAGCGCGGCCGCGCAGGTGGCATCGCTTCAGGCGCGCATTGCGCCGCTGCGGCATCGCGAATCCCAGCTGCGCAACGCGCTGGCGTTCCTGCTGGCACAGCCGCCGCAGGCGCTGGACGCGCAGCTGCAGGATGCACGCCGTGACTGGCCGGCGTTGCCAGCGGTGGCGGTGGGCCTGCCGAGTGAACTGGCCGAGCGTCGCCCGGACATCCGTCGTGCCGAAGCGGCACTTCATGCGGCAACGGCCGGCATCGGCGTGGTCAAAGCCAGTTTCCTGCCGCGCATCACATTGAATGGTGACGCTGGCTTCCAGGCCAAGCAGCTGGATGATCTGGATGGCTGGAACGCACATCGCTTCAGCATCGGGCCGTCGATCAGCCTGCCGATCTTCCATGGCGGCCGCTTGAAGGCCAACCTCGCGCTGAGCCGGCTGCAGCAGCAACAGTCCTCACTTCAGTTCCGGCGCACGGTGCTGCAGGCCTGGCATGAAGTGGATGACGCCATCGATGGCTACAGCGCCGAGCAGCAGCGCACTGTGCAGCTGCACGTGGCGGTAGGCGAAAGCGAGACCGCACTGGGTGCGGCGCGCCGGCAGTACCAGGCTGGCGTGGTCGACATGCTGGACGTGCTGACCACCCAGCGCATCGCGCTGGACAACCAGGCCGCGCTGGCCAACAGCCAGGCCACGGCCGCGATCGCACGGGTGGAGCTGTACCGCGCGCTGGGCGGCGGCTGGCAGCCTCAGTCCTGAAAACGCACCGACACGCGCAAGCCCTGCCGCTGCGCGGCGTCGGTCCAGTCCAGCCACACCGTCATCCCCATGCGGCGGGCAATTTCCGCCACGATGGACAAGCCAAGCCCTGAGCCGGACTGCTCGCTGCCCAGCACGCGGAAGAACGGATCGAACACCCGCTCGCGCTGCTCCGGTGCGATGCCCGGTCCCCGGTCGCATACTTCGATGATGACCTGGCCGCCGTCCGCATGCGTACACAGATCGACCTTGCCGCCGGCGGGACTGTAGCGAATGGCGTTGTCGGCCAGGTTCTTGACCAGCATCAGCAGGTCGACCGGGTCGCCGGCCACACGCGGATCGTCAGCCGCTTCC
>DQIG01000007.1:2616-2789 GCA_003525885.1 Stenotrophomonas sp. | reverse complement strand
AGCCACAGGCGGTTGATGTTGCCGCCGATCCAGCCGGTAGCCTCCCAGGCCTGGCCGTTGCTGCTCTTGCCGTCCCAGTGTTCGAGGCGGTCGATCAGCAGCAGGCTGTTGATCTCCGGCGCGTGCTCCATCGCGCCATGCGCGATCGGCGGGAAGGCGGCGGCGCGGTCGGC
>DQIG01000007.1:2108-2467 GCA_003525885.1 Stenotrophomonas sp. | reverse complement strand
GGAAGGCGGCGGCGCGGTCGGCATCGGTCGGGATCGGGATCGGCTCGCGCGGTTCTGTCTGCGCGGGCGTGCCGTGGCCCATCGCCGCGTGGTTCATCATGGAATGGTCCATCGCCGCTGGTTGCATCGCGCCATGGTCCATCTTCGAGTGGTCCATGCCGGCCTGATCCGCCGCACCCATGTCCATCTTTGAATGGTCCATCTTCGAATGATCGACCTGATCGACCTGATCGAGCTGATCGACCTGATCGACCGGCGTCTGCGCGTTCTTCGCCGGCGGGACCATTGCCGCCATGTCATGCCCGGCGTGCGACTGTGCGAACACCGGCAATGCGGCGGCCAGGCCCAGGGCCAGCAGG
>DQIG01000007.1:429-1962 GCA_003525885.1 Stenotrophomonas sp. | reverse complement strand
CAGGGCCAGGCCCAGGGCCAGCAGGCTGGGGGAAAGCAGTGAGCGGCTCATTCTTCGATCCTCACTTCGCGCATCATGCCCGCTTCCATGTGGTACAGCAGATGGCAGTGGTAGGCCCAGCGGCCGAGCGCATCGGCGCGCACGCGATAGCTGCGGCGGGTACCGGGTGGCATGTCGATGGTGTGTTTGCGCAGCTGGAACTCGCCCTGCGCGTTTTCCAGATCGCTCCACACGCCGTGCAGGTGGATCGGGTGCTGCATCATGGTGTCGTTGACCAGCACGATGCGCATGCGCTCGCCGTAGTTCAGCCGCAGCGGTTCGGCGCTGGCGAACGGGATGCCATCGAACGACCAGGAGAACTTCTCCATGTGTCCGGTCAGGTGCAGCTCGATCTCGCGGCTCGGCTCGCGGCCATCGGGATCCTCGAACAGGCTGCGCATCGCGCCATAGGTCAGCACCTGGCGGCCGTTGTCGCGCAGGCCGATGCCGGGGTCGTCCAGCTTTGGTTCGGTGGCCGAGCTCTGCATGTCCACCAGCGGGTTGTTGCGCTCGCTGGCCGGGTGCTTCGGCGCCTTGGTGGCGGCGTCGCCGGCGGCGGGCGCGCCGTGGCCCATGCTGGCGCCACAGCCGCCTTCCATGCCCTTCATCGCGGCCATGTCGTGGCCACCGTGGCCACCACCGCCCATGTCGTGCCCCGGCATGCCGTGGCCCATGTCGGCCATGGTCAACAGCACGCGTGGGTCGCGCTCGGGAATCGGCGCCTGCAGGCCATGGCGCACCGCCAGCGTGCCTGCAGCGTAGCCGGTGCGGCCCATGTCCTGGCAGAAGATGGTGTAGGCATCCTGGCCGCTCGGTTCCACCAGAACATCGTAGGTCTCGGCCGGCGCGATGCGGAATTCGTCGATACTGACCGGGTGGATGTACTGGCCATCGGCGGCGACCACGGTCATCTTCAAACCAGGGATGCGCACGTCGAAGTAGGTCATCGACCCACCGTTGATGAAGCGCAGCAGCACCTTTTCGCCACTGCGGAACAGGCCGGTCCAGTTGCCGGCCGGGGCAGTGCCGTTCATCAGGTAGGTATAGGTGTTGGCGTTGACGTCGGACAGGTCGGTCGGCGTCATCCGCATCCGTCCCCACATGCCGCGGTCGGACAGCGCCGCCGACCAGCCGTCGCGCTTCGCGTCGCGCAGGAAATCCGGCAGCGTGCGCATGTAGTAGTTGTCATACGCCGCCAGCTTCTTCATGCGGCGGAACAGCGCGCCCGGGTCCATGTCGGTCCAGTCGGACAGCATGATCACGTGCTCGCGGTCATGCCGGTACGGCGCCGGCTCGGCCGGGTCGATGATCAGCGCGCCGTACAGGCCGGCCTGCTCCTGGAACATCGAGTGGCTGTGGTACCAGTAGGTGCCCGACTGCTTCAGTTCGAAGTGGTAGTGGTAGGTCTCGCCGGGGCCGATGCCATTGAAGCTCAGGCCGGGCACACCGTCCATGTTGGCCGGCAGCAGGATGCCGTGCCAGTGGATCGAGGTC
>DQIG01000007.1:0-285 GCA_003525885.1 Stenotrophomonas sp. | reverse complement strand
GCCGTGCCAGTGGATCGAGGTCGAGTGGCGTTCCAGCGTATTGCGCACGAACAGGTCTACGGTCTGACCTTCGCGCCAGCGCAGGATCGGCGCCGGCAGCGATCCATTGACCGTGATCGCCGGGCGGGTGCGGCCGGTGAAATTGGCCAGCGATTCGCCGATGGCCAGTTCGATGCGGGTGTCGCTGAGCACGGCGGGCGCGCCGGCCAGACGCGGGGTGGCAGTGGCCGCGGCAAGCGCGCGCTGCGGCACGCCGACAGCGGCGATGCCGGCAACCACGCCGCC
>DQIG01000112.1:1917-2993 GCA_003525885.1 Stenotrophomonas sp. | reverse complement strand
CCACGCGTGGCGTGGATCTACTAAACCTTTCGTGCGTAGGCTGCATCCCATTGCAACGCCCGCCCTGGAGACACCCAATGTCCTTGCTGCGCTCTTGCCTGGCCCTGCTGCTCACCGCCACAGCCGCGCCGGCGTGGGCGACCTTTTCCATTGCCGCCTGCAACGAGGCCGGCGACTGCGGGGTGGCGGTGGCCACGCACAACCTGGCGGTCGGGGGCGTGGGGGTGCCGTGGGCGCAGGCGAAGGTCGGCGCGGTCGCCAGCCAGTTCGAGACCAACCCGACCTATGGGTCGAAGGGTCTGGCACTGCTGGCCAAGGGACGCACACCTACGCAGGTGCTCAAGCAATTGCTGGACGAAGATGGCAACTTCGATGGCACCACACTCGCCGAGCGCCAGGTGGGGCTGGTCAGTGCGCGCGGTGGCAATGCGCAGTACACCGGCGCCACCGCGCAGCAGGCCAGCTGGGCCGGTGCGCACGGCGACGGCATGTTGAGCGTGCAGGGCAATGGCCTGGCCGGACCGGACGTGCTGGCGGCAATGCAACGTAGCTTTGCGGCTTCGCACGGAGCGCTGGCCACACGCCTGCTGGCGGCGCTGGAAGCCGGCCAGGCAGCGGGCGGCCAGCGCAGTGGGCAGTGGTCGGCAGCGCTGCTGGTGCGTACGCCAGGAGGCGACTGGCAGGACACCGACCTGCGCGTGGACGCCGACCCGCGTGCGGTCGCGAGGCTGCGCGAGCTGTACGACATGCGCCTGTCCAACGAGGCGATCATCCAGGCCGAGCAGCGTTGGGAGAATGGCGATGTGGCAGGAGCTCGCGCTGCGCTGGCGATCTCGTTGTCATTGGCGCACGGCTGGGACCGCAGCTGGGCGCGCGCTGCGCGCCTGGCCATGCGGCAAGGCGATATCGCGCTGGCCCGCGAATACCTGGCCGGCCTGCGTGCGCTCAATCCAGGCTGGGTGAAGCAGGAGCTGGCACTGCCGTTGTACGCACCCTTGCAGGGTGATGCGGTGGTGGCGCCCTGGCGATGAGGCACCACAGGTGTCAGATCGTACCGACCAAGGTCGGCACCCACC
>DQIG01000112.1:0-1767 GCA_003525885.1 Stenotrophomonas sp. | reverse complement strand
ACCAAGGTCGGCACCCACCAGAACAGTTCATCGGCTGCGGCGTAGATCAATAGATCGGCGTCACCTTCATCTGCGGCAACGGGCGCGGTGCACCGTCGGTGAGGTCGGGGCCGAGGTCCTCCCAGGTACGTCCCTGCTCGACCATCAAGCCCCACAGCTGCTGCGAGGCCAGCCGCTTGTCTTCCGAGCCCAGCTTGTACGACGGCGGCGTCGGCTCGCCGCGGGCAACCATCGAGTACGCCGCGCGGTAGGCCAGCACCTGCTGCGCCGGGTCGTCGGTACGCGCCACTTCCAGCGTGTAGCGCTGGTAGGCCGAGGCCAGATTGCGCCAGCGGATCCAGTAGTGGTTCTCGAACGAGAACGAACAGAAGCGTGCACCGGCCAGGCTGCCCTTGTCGGCGATGCGGGTCAGCACCTCCTGCGGCATGTCCAGGTTCATGCCACCTTCGTCGCCCTGCAGGCTGACGTGCACGATGCGGTCGCGGTAACCCGGCGCGCGCGCCTGCAGCAGGTCGCGCCAGTTCTGCATGGTCGCCACCACCGCGAACAGGAAGCGGCCCAGCTCGGCGGCCGCCAACGGCGTGGCGATCGACTGGTAGGTCCGCTGCCAGCCGTGGCGGTTCTCGGTGGGCAGGAACACGGCATGTTCCAGCGCCTGTCGGTCACTGCTGCCGTGGCTCACGTCTTCGGCGTGCTGCGGGTAGACCAGATTGATGGCGAAGGTTGGCCAGCGCGGCAGGGCGGCGTCGAACAGATGGATCGGGAAGTTGCTGCTGATGCCACCATCGGAGAACCAGCAGATGCGGAACGCGGTGATCACCGGGCCGCAGGTCTGCCCGGCACTGGTCAGCCCTTCCATGCTGTCGGCCACGTTGTGCTCCTGGTCGGCCGCAGGTGCGGTCGGTTCGCAGCGGCGCTCGCGGCGTGACGGCTCATGCAGCGGCACCGCGCTGATCAGCAACGGGAAGCTCAGGCTCATGCGCGTGGCCACCAGCACCGGCAGCTTCGGGCCCTGCGGCAGGTGGTAGTACCGGCGCCCTTCCACCTCCAGCGGCGGGCCGGCCTGCGTCACCAGCCACTGCACCACGCTGGCGGGGAACAGCTGCTCGAACTCCTCACGCAGGAACCAGAACTGCGCGCCGCCCAGTGGCAGTGTGCGTGGCTCGTTGTGCGACACGCAGGTGGTGATCATCTGCAGGCTGATCGCATGCGGGCTGTCCGGCTCACCGGCATAGCGCGGTGCATCGTGCAGGTCGGCGAAGGTGAGCGGTGCATCCAGCGGCTTGCCGGACAGCTGCTGCAGGCATTCATGCAGCCATTCGGTCAATGCCGGCGTGCGTGCATCGCGGCCGAGGCCGCTGCACAGGCCCAGCAGGTTGCGTCGCGCCACCCGTGCCACACGCAGCGCGGCACCGGCCACGCCCGCACCGTACGCGCACAGCAGTGATGGCAGCAGCGTGGCAGCCACACCGCTCCAGCCACCGCCCCACCAGCCCAGGCCGAGCAGCAGCGCCAGCGACACCAGCACTTCCAACGGTGCGATCTCGAACACCGCAACGGCCAGGCACAGCAGCTTGTGCGGCAGGCGGGCATTGCCGGTCAGCACCACCAGCAGCCGATAGGCCGCGCGCGCGCCCCGCGCCGGTTGGAACAGGCTGTAGATGAAGCCGCGCCGCGACAGCTGCGCCGATACCGCCGACAACCCGCCATAGCCGGCATCGCCAGGCAGGTGCGCACCGGCCTGCTGGTGACGATCACCGCAGGCCG
>DQIG01000259.1:8115-8436 GCA_003525885.1 Stenotrophomonas sp. | reverse complement strand
CGTCCACTGGGCTGATTGATGTCGGCGGCGGCATGCTGCCGCCGCTTGCCTCTCGCCACCTCGAACGCCGGTAGCCAATGAGCCTCCATCCGCAACTGCAAGCCATCACTGAGCGCGTCATCCGCCGCAGCGCCGCCTCGCGCGCCGCCTACCTCGCCGCGATCGACGCCTCCCTGCGTGAGGGGCCGTTCCGCAGCCGCCTGAGCTGCGGCAACCTCGCCCACGGGTTCGCCGCCTGCGGCGGTACCGACAAGAGCCGCCTGCGCGGCGGCGTGACGCCGAACCTCGGCATCATCACTGCCTACAACGACATGCTGTCGG
>DQIG01000259.1:5345-7967 GCA_003525885.1 Stenotrophomonas sp. | reverse complement strand
TACAACGACATGCTGTCGGCGCACCAGCCGTTCGAGACCTATCCCGAACAGATCCGTGAGATCGCCCGCGAGCTGGGCGCCACCGCACAGGTGGCCGGCGGAGTGCCGGCGATGTGCGACGGCGTCACCCAGGGCCGCGGCGGCATGGAACTGTCGTTGTTCTCGCGCGATGTGATCGCACAGGCCACCGCGATCGGGCTCAGCCATGACATGTTCGATACCACCGTCTACCTCGGCGTGTGCGACAAGATCGTGCCCGGCCTGCTGATCGGTGCGCTGGCCTTCGGCCATCTGCCGGCGGTGTTCGTACCGGCTGGCCCGATGACCCCGGGCATTCCGAACAAGCAGAAAGCCGAAGTACGCGAGCGCTACGCCGCCGGCGAAGCAACCCGCGAAGAGCTGCTGGAAGCGGAGTCCGCGTCGTACCACGGCGCCGGCACCTGCACTTTCTACGGCACGGCCAATTCCAACCAGGTGCTGCTGGAAGCGATGGGCGTGCAGCTGCCGGGCGCATCGTTCGTCAATCCGGGCACGCCGCTGCGCGATGCACTGACCCGCGAAGCAACCGAACGCGCACTGGATATCACCGCGCTCGGTGACGACTTCCGTCCGCTGGGCCGGATCATCGATGAGCGCGCGATCATCAACGCCGTCATCGCGCTGATGGCCACCGGTGGTTCGACCAACCACACCATCCACTGGATCGCCGTTGCGCGTGCGGCCGGCATCGTGCTGACCTGGGATGACTTCGACGAACTGTCGCAGCTGATTCCGCTGCTGGCCCGCGTCTATCCGAACGGCGACGCCGACGTGAACCGTTTCGCGGCCGCAGGTGGCCCGGCGTTCGTGTTCGGCGAGCTGATCAAGGCTGGCCTGATGCACGGCGACCTGGTCAGCGTCGCGCGTGGCGGCATGGCCGACTATGCGCGCGAGCCGCAGCTGCGCGACGGCCAGCTGGTCTACCTGCCGGGCCTGGAGCGCAGTGCCGATGACGAGGTGGTGCGTGGCGTCGACCAACCGTTCGAACACCAGGGCGGCCTGCGCCTGCTGCGCGGCAACCTCGGCAAGTCGCTGATCAAGCTGTCGGCCGTGAAGCCGCAGTACCGCACGATCGAAGCACCCGCAGTGGTGGTCGATGCACCGCAGGTGCTGAACAAGCTGCACGCCGGCGGCCTGCTGCCCGAGCATTTCGTGGCGGTGGTGCGTTACCAGGGCCCGCGTGCCAACGGCATGCCGGAACTGCATTCTCTGGCACCGCTGCTGGGCCTGCTGCAGAACCAGGGCCGGCGCGTGGCGCTGGTCACCGACGGCCGTCTCTCCGGCGCCTCGGGCAAGATTCCGGCGGCAATCCACGTAACACCGGAAGCAGCGCGTGGCGGCCCGCTGGCCAAGGTCCGCGAAGGCGACATGATCCGTCTGGACGGCGAGGCCGGCACGCTGGAAGTGCTGGTCGATGCGGCCGAATGGGCGGCACGCCCACTGGCGCCGAACACCGCACCGGCCGCGCACGACCTCGGCCGCAACCTGTTTGCGATCAACCGTCGCGTGGTGGGTCCGGCCGACCAGGGCGCGATTTCGATTTCGTGCGGGCCGGCGGCAGCCGATGGCGGGCCGTGGGAGTACGACGCGGAATACGAGCTGGGGCACGATGCCGCGGCGGCGGCGGCGCCGCATGAGGCGAAGGACGCCTGAGGGTTGAAAGGCGCTGCGGGTTTGTCGCGGCGGCAAGGTTCCTGGGGGCGGCGGAGGGCAGGCCGTCGCCAGGACACGCCGTGAATACATCCCTGTAGGCTCGGTTGCGCCATCCATGGCGCGAACGGTCCTGGCGACGGCCTGCCCTCCTCCGCATCACAGTTTCCGGCGCCGATACGCCGCGAAGTGGTCACTGAAGAACAAATTCAAAAGCAGAAGCAAAGGCAGAAGCAGAGCTATGGGTATCGAACAACATCAGGTGAAGGCGGCGGAGCTGTTGCATGCGGCGGGCATCCTGCCGGTGGTGACGATTCATACGCTGGACCAGGCGCGCGCGGTCAGTGCGGCGCTGCTGGAAGGTGGGCTGCCAGCGATCGAGCTGACGCTGCGCACGCCGGTGGCAATGGAAGCGCTGGCGATGCTCAAGCGCGAGCTGCCGGATGTGGTGGTGGGCGCGGGTACGGTGCTGACCGTGGAGCAGATGCAGCAGTCGATCGATGCGGGTGCGGACTTCCTGGTGACCCCCGGTACGCCACCGGCTTTGGCCGATGCACTGGCTGCGGCCCCGCTGCCGGTGGTTCCGGGGGCGGCAACGCCAACCGAACTGCTGTCGCTGCATGCGCGCGGCTTCCGCGTCTGCAAGCTGTTCCCGGCCACGGCCGTGGGCGGGCTGGCAATGATCAAGGGTGTGGCCGGCCCGATCGCCGACCTCAAGCTGTGCCCGACCGGCGGCATCACCGAAAACACCGCCGCCGAATACCTCGAACAGAAGAACGTGGTCTGTATCGGCGGTTCGTGGATGGTGCCGGGCAACTGGATCGCCAACGGCGAATGGGACAAGGTGCGCGCCAGCGCTGCTGACGCGGCGAAGATCATCAAGCGCGTCCGCGGCCACTGACAAGAAACTCGGGGTCAGATCCCTTTCCCGCC
>DQIG01000259.1:780-5195 GCA_003525885.1 Stenotrophomonas sp. | reverse complement strand
GGGGTCAGATCCCTTTCCCGCCGGGAAAGGGATCTGACCCCAGGCTACGAGCGCGCGACCCGCTCCCGCTCTTCCTTCTTCATTCCGCGGTGGCGGCGCACGAAAACTGTCCGTGGCCCTGCGGAGGGATTGCGCAGGGGCGTGAGCGCCATGGATGGCGCGACCGAGCCTCCAGGGATGGATTCACGGCGTCCCCTGCGCAATCCCTCCGCAGGGCCACCCTCCAGAATCCAACCGCACCACCACCGCGAGGGGCTCAGCCGTTGGCCGAATCCCTTACAGCGGCCGTGCCGGATCCACCAACCCGTACTGGCTGGCCATCCGCGCCAGCGCGATGTTGTCGTGGATCCCCATCTTCTCGAACAGCCGCGCCTTGTGCGTGTTCACCGTCTTCGCACTCAGGCTCAGGCGCCGCGCAATGTCTTCCTGGCGCAGGCCCTGGGTCAACAACAACGCCACTTCCAGCTCGCGCGGCGACAGGCTGTCGAACGGCGAGCCATTGCCTTCCACGGTCGACAAGGCCAGGTTCTGCGCGATGCTGGTGCCCAGGTAGCGACGGCCCATGGCCACATCGCGCACCGCGCGCAGCAGCTCCTGCGCATCGCAGCCCTTGCCGATGTAACCGGCAGCCCCGGCTTCCAGCAAGCGCTTCGGCAGCGGCCCGTCTTCCAGCACCGACACGATCACCACGCGGGTATTGCGGTGGCTGCGCACGATGCGCTCAGTCACTTCCATGCCACTCACACCGGGCAGGTGCAGGTCGCACAGCACCACGTCCGGCAGCAGCTGGCGGACATCGCGCAGCGCGTCTTCACCGGTCTCGGCTTCGCCCACCACCTCGATGTCGGTCTCCCCCGACAGGATCATTTTCATCCCGGTGCGGACCAGCGCGTGGTCATCCACCAGGTAGACTCGAATCGTCATTCACGTACCTCTTCGCATGCGGCCATTGCAGGTCAAGCTAGGCAGGGCGCCGATACCCCTGCAAGCGCGTTCGAGATGCGACCCAGGCGTTTTGCCTTGCGCATCACAGTACCGCGCGTTGTGCTTGCCCCCTGTCTTGCAGAACCTGCTGCAACGAAACAACTGATCTATTACGTAGACGCCCCGGAGGGGTCATCCACGTCAATCCCCCTGTGGTGATGCTTCGCTGGCCGTCGCTGGCGGCGAATCGTGACGTCGCCAAGGATGCCGGCGACTGAACATGACCAAGTAGCACCCTACCACCCAAACCAGCGCGGCACACCATCCGGCCAGGATGTCCGAGGGGTAATGCACCCCCAGATAGACCCGGGAAACGCTGACCAGCAGGCTGAACGAGGGCGCCAGCAGCAGCACCGGCCAGCGCCAGCGGGTGTTCCAGGCCAGCAGCACCAGGGTCACGGCCAGGGTCATCGAGCCCATCGCGTGGCCGCTGGGAAAGCTGAACGTCGATTCCGGCGCGATCGATTCCCACAGGCTGGGGCGCTGGCGCTGGAAGAAGTGCTTGCTGCCCATGTTCAGCAACGCCGAGCCGACGAAGCTGACCGCCACGAACGTAGCCTCGCGCCAACGCCGGTAGCCCAGCAGCACGGCGATGATCAGCACGTCGGCCGGAATCAGGAACCATTCGTAGCCCAGTTTTGAGATGAGCACGAAGAAGCGGTCCAGCAGTGGCGAATGCAGGCCATGCATCTGCCACAGCAGGGGGGCATCGAAATGGAACGATTCAAACTCGTGCACTTCGTCGGCCAGGGCGACGAAACCGGCCAGCGGCAGCAGAACGCCGCCGAACAGCAGCACCAGGCGCCAGGCATTGCGTGCCATCCAGTGTCGGAAACCGGAGGCAGACTCCGGTGCAGCGAGGATCGCAGGCTTATCCGGCGCTTCGGACATAGGTGCGTTCGACGTAGTCGTCGATCAGGGCGACGAATTCCTGGGCGATGTTGTCGCCGCGCAGGGTCACCTTCTTCTCGCCGTCGACGAATACGGGAGCCGCCGGGGTCTCACCGGTGCCCGGCAGGGAGATGCCGATGTTGGCGTGACGCGACTCACCCGGCCCATTGACGATGCAGCCCATCACCGCCAGGGTCATGTTCTCCGCGCCGGGATGGTGGATCTTCCACAGCGGCATCTTCTCGCGCACGTGGTTCTGCACCACCTTGGCCAGCTCCTGGAAGAACTCGGAGGTGGTGCGACCGCAGCCCGGGCAGGCCGTGACCAGCGGCGTGAAGGCGCGCTGGCCGGTGGTCTGCAACAGTTCCTGGGCGACGATCACTTCCTGCGTGCGCGACTGGCCCGGTTCCGGGGTCAGCGAGATGCGGATGGTGTCACCGATGCCTTCCTGCAGCAGTACGCTCAGCGCTGCCGACGAGGCGACGATGCCCTTGCTGCCGATACCGGCTTCGGTCAGGCCCAGGTGCAGGGCGAAGTCGGAGCGCTGGGCCAGATCGCGGTACACCGCGATCAGCTCCTGCACGCCGCTGACCTTGGCCGACAGCACGATGCGATCACGCGGCAGGCCGAGTTCCACCGCCTGCTCGGCCGAATCCAGCGCCGAACGGATCAGCGCCTCGCGCAGCACGCGGCCGGCGTCCCAGGGCTGTTCACGCAGATTGTTCTCGTCCATCAGCCTGGCCGCCAGGGCCTGGTCCAGCGAGCCCCAGTTGGCGCCGATGCGCACCGGCTTGTTGTAGCGGATCGCGAACTCGATCAACTGGGCGAACTGCAGGTCCTTCTTCTTGCCGAAGCCGACGTTGCCCGGGTTGATGCGGTACTTGGCCAGCGCTTCGGCGCACGCCGGTTCGGCGGTGAGCAGCTGGTGGCCGTTGTAATGGAAATCACCGATCAGCGGCACGTCGATGCCCATCATCGCCAGCTTGTCGACGATGCGCGGGATCGCCGCAGCGGCTTCCACGGTGTTGACGGTCAACCGCACCATTTCCGAACCGGCACGCCACAACTCGGCCACCTGCTTCACGCTGGAGGCCACGTCGGAGGTATCGGTGTTGGTCATCGACTGCACCACCACCGGCTTGCCTCCACCTACGGTGACCCCGCCGATCTGGACGGCATGGGTCTGGCGACGGGGCCAGGCGGTGGCATCGGATGGGGGAGTCGGGCGGGTGACGGCGTCGTGCATGCGGGCATTCTAGCGCCCGGCCCTGCATTCCGGGTGACTCGCATTCAGCCGGCGGCACGGCTGCGGCCGATTGTCGCAGGCATGTGCACGCGTGAACGCATACGATGAGCGTGAATGACCGGTCCCGACGCCCCGTTTCTCCGCACCCTGTGCAGCCTGCGCTGGCTTGCCGTAGGCGGCCAGGCCGCCACCATCCTGGTCGCCACCTGGGTGCTGGGCCTGCCATTGCCGCAGCTGCCGCTTTGGGCCGGCGTGGCGGTGCTGACCCTGTTCAACGTGTATACCCAGCTGCGCCCGGAAGCGGCCGACACCGCGCCGCTGACCGCTTTCGGCCACATCCTGGTGGACGTGATCATCCTGACCTGGATGGTGGGCTGGAGCGGTGGCATGGCCAACCCGTTCAGTTCGCTGTTCCTGATCCTGATCGCACTGGCCGCGTTCGCCCTGCCCCTGCGCTGGGCGCTGGCGGTCGCGCTGGCCTGCCTGCTCGGTTACGCCGCCAGCGGCATCTTCGGGCAGCCGCTGCCGGACGGCTATTTCCGCGCACAGGACCTCAACCGTTGGGGCGTGGTTGCCAACTTCCTGATTTCCGCTGCGGTGGTGCTGGCCTTCTCCACCCGCCTGGCACTGGCCCTGCGGGAGCGCGAACTGGAACTGTCGGCACTGCGCGAGCGCTTCGCCCGCAACGAGGGCATCGTCGCCCTGGCCACCCATGCCGCCTCGGTCGCGCATGAACTGAACACACCGCTGGCGACCATGACCCTGCTCGCCGACGATGTCGCCGAGCGCAGCGAAGAGCCTGAAGTACGCGAGGACATGGAAACCCTGCGCGAGCTGCTGGTGCAGTGCCGGGAGCGTGTGCTGGCGCTCGCCGCACCGGCCTCGGCCGACGCACCCGGCCGCAGCCATTCCAGCGCCCAGCAGGTGCTGGAGCAATGGCGCCTGGTGCGGCCGACCATCGACCTGCACCGCAACGACGATGCGCCGCTGCGGCTGCCACTCGACCCGGGCGTGGGCCATCTGCTGATGGTCCTGCTCAACAATGCCGCCGATGCCGGCGAGAAGGCCGGCCGGCCGCGCGTGGACCTGGACCTGCGCATCGAAGGCGATGACCTGATCGGCGAAGTACGCGACTACGGCCATGGCTTCGACGCCCGTGCCGCCGTGCTGCCGGGCAAGCTGTTCGGCAGCAGCAAGAGCGAGGGCATGGGCGTCGGCCTGGCCCTGTCCCATGCCACCATCGAACGCCTCGACGGCGAGATGTGGATGCGCCCGGCCCAGGGGGCCGGCAGCC
>DQIG01000259.1:0-622 GCA_003525885.1 Stenotrophomonas sp. | reverse complement strand
GGCAGCCGCGTCGGCTTCCGCCTGCCGCTGGCCCCACGCGAGGACACCCCATGAGCCTTCACCACTCCACCCTGGGCCTGCTGGTCGACGACGACGAGCTGTACCTGCGTACCCTGCAGCGCAGCCTGGCCCGCAAGGGACTTGAAACACAGACCGCACAGGATGCCGGCAGCGCACTGGCACTGGCCCGCCAGCATCCGCCGGCGTTCGCACTGATCGACCTGAAGCTGGGCAGCGATTCCGGCCTGGCGCTGATCCAGCCGCTGCGCGCGCTGCGCGCGGACATGCGCATCCTGCTGGTGACCGGCTATGCCAGCATCGCCACCGCGGTGGAGGCGATCAAGCTGGGGGCGGATGATTACCTGCCGAAGCCGGCCACGGTGCCGATGATCCTGCGCGCCCTCGGCGAGGAAGACGACGGCCCGGCCGACGATGGCGAAATGGAAGTGCCGGACGCGATGACGCCGATCAGCCGCCTGCAATGGGAACACATCCAGCAGGCGATGCACGAGACCGGCGGCAATGTTTCGGCGGCCGCGCGCCTGCTCGGCATGCACCGGCGTTCGCTGCAGCGCAAGCTGGCCAAGCGGCCCAGCCCGGAACGCGACCCGAGCCGGTAGAG
>DQIG01000394.1:2621-2847 GCA_003525885.1 Stenotrophomonas sp. | reverse complement strand
GTCTGCGTGCTGGAAAAGGGCTCCGAACCGGGCGCGCACGTGCTGTCCGGCGCGGTGATGGATCCGCGCGCACTGACCGAACTGTTCCCGGACTGGGCCGAGCGCGGCGCACCGCTGAAGCAGAAGGTCACCCGCGACGAATTCCTGTTCCTCAGCGAGACCGGTTCGCGCAGCACGCCCAACGCGCTGCTGCCGGAGTGCTTCCACAACGAAGGCAACTACATCA
>DQIG01000394.1:2309-2473 GCA_003525885.1 Stenotrophomonas sp. | reverse complement strand
CAACGAAGGCAACTACATCATCAGCCTGGGTGAAGTGACCCGCTGGCTGGCGCAGCAGGCCGAGGCGCTGGAGGTGGCGATCTTCCCCGGCTTCGCCGCTGCCGAAGTGCTGTATGGCGACAACGGTGAAGTGATCGGCGTGGCGACCGGCGACATGGGCATCG
>DQIG01000394.1:0-2163 GCA_003525885.1 Stenotrophomonas sp. | reverse complement strand
GCGACCGGCGACATGGGCATCGAGAAGGACGGCAGCATCGGCCCGGCATTCGAGCGCGGCATGGCCTTGCAGGCCAAGTACACGATCTTCGCCGAAGGCGCGCGTGGGCATCTCGGTCGCCAGCTGATCGCCCGCTACACGCTGGACGAAGGCAAGGATCCGCAGGCCTACGGCATCGGCATCAAGGAACTGTGGCAGATCGACCCGGCCAAGCATGAGCCTGGCCTGGTGGTGCACGCCGCCGGCTGGCCGCTGGACAGCGACACCTACGGCGGCGCGTTCCTCTACCACGCCGACGGCGGCAAGGTCGCCATCGGCTACGTAGTGGGCCTGGACTACAGGAACCCGTGGCTGAGCCCGTTCGAGGAATTCCAGCGCTTCAAGACCCACCCGGACATCCGCAAGCACCTGGAAGGCGGTACCCGTATCGGCTACGGCGCGCGCGCGATCACCGCCGGTGGCCTGCTGTCGCTGCCGAAGACGGTGTTCCCCGGTGGCGCGCTGGTCGGCTGCGAGGCCGGCTATCTCAACGCCAGCCGCATCAAGGGCAGCCACGCCGCGATCAAGACCGGCATGCTGTGTGCCGACGCCGCGTTCGACGCGCTCGCTGCTGATCGCCAGCACGATGAACTGAGCGCCTACCCGAAGGCGTTCGAAGCCAGCTGGCTGTTCACCGAACTGCAGCAGGCCAAGAACTTCAAGCAGTGGTTCAAGAAGGGCCAGACCGTGGCCACGCTGATGACCGGCGTGGAGCAGTGGCTGCTACCGAAGCTGGGCGTGCGCAACCCGCCGTGGACCCTGCACCGCACGCAGCCGGACCACGCCTGCCTGGAGCCGGCGGCCAAGCACACCCGCATCGCCTATCCGAAGCCGGATGGGGTGCTGACCTTCGACCGTCTCAGCTCGGTGTTCCTCAGCAGCACCAACCACGACGAGAACCAGCCCAGCCACCTGACGCTGAAGGACCCGAGCATTCCGGTGAAGGTGAACCTGGCCGAGTACGCCGGTCCCGAAGCGCGCTACTGCCCGGCTGGCGTCTACGAGTTCGTCGGCGAAGCGGACAACGCGCGCCTGCAGATCAACGCGCAGAACTGCGTGCACTGCAAGACCTGCGACATCAAGGACCCGACCCAGAACATCGTCTGGGTGACCCCGCAGGGCGGCGGCGGCCCGAACTACTCGGGCATGTGATCGTGCGGGGCTGCGACCGCGTGTCGCAGCCCCTCGTTTCGCGCGCGGCGCTATCCTGCCCGCCCATGCGCGCCTCCTGCCTGCTCACCGCCGTTGCCGTAGCCCTGCTTGCCACGGCCTGCCAGCGCCCGCCTGCGGTGCCGGCCACGCCCGAACAGGCGCAGCAGCAGGCCATGCAGCGCGCGTTCGAACTGTGTGCCGGCTGCCACACCGTGCAACCCGGTGGCATCCACCGCTTCGGGCCCAACCTGCACGGGGTGATCGGCCGTCGCGCCGGCAGCCTGCCCGACTATGGCTATTCCGACGGCATGCGCCGCGCCGACATCACCTGGACCGCGCAGACCCTGGATGCGTTCCTGCAGTCGCCCACCCACGTGGTGCCCGGCACGCGCATGTACAACGCTTTCCCCAGCGCCGAACGCCGTGCGCTGGTGATCGCCTACCTGCAACAGCAGCCGGCTCAGTGAGCCAGTCGCTGCAGCTGCTGCTGCAGCCGTGCCACGAACGCCGTTACCGCCACGAACAGCGACGCCGGATCGGTCTCGGTCGCATCCTGCAGCCGCTCGACCAGTGCATTGGCCTGCCCGGCCAGTGCCGTTGCCCCGATGGCCCCCAGGCCGCCCGCCTGGCGATGCAGGTGCAGCGCCGCGGTCTCGCGGTCACCAGCCTGCACGGCGCGCTGCACGGCCGCCAGATCACCTTCGCTGGCCTGCAACAGGCTGTCACGCAGCTGCTCGGCCACCGCGCGCGAACCATAACGCTGCTGCAGGGTGGCCAGATCAGGCAGCACTTCACCGTCGTCGGCGACGGCCTCCTGGACCGGCGCTTCGAATGACTGGCCCTGTGCCTGCGGCAGCCAGCGCAGCAACGCAGTGCGCAGCGTGGCCAGCGACAACGGCTTGGCCAGCACCTCGTCCATGCCGGCCTCGCGGCAGCGGCGCGCATCGTCGTCCAGCACGCTGGCGGTCAGCG
>DQIG01000191.1 GCA_003525885.1 Stenotrophomonas sp. | reverse complement strand
GTCGACTTGCCGATGCCCGGGTCGCCGCCCACCAGCACCACCGCGCCTTCGACCAGCCCACCGCCCAACACGCGGTCGAACTCGCCGATGCCGGTCGTGACCCGCCGGTGCTCGGTCTGCTCCACGTCCTTCAGGGCGGTGATCTTCGGCGGATCGATCTTGCCGGCCCAGCCCGCCCGGCGCGACGCCGGCGCCTTGGCGGCAGCGGCACTTTCCAGCACGATTTCCGACAGCGAGTTCCAGGCGTTGCACTCGGTGCACTGGCCCTGCCACTTGCTGAATTCGGCGCCGCATTCATTGCAGACGTAGGCGGTGCGGGCTTTTGCCATCGGATGATTTCCAGCAACGGGAACAGGCGTGGCAGGATAGCCGAGCCGGGTCGCAGGTGCTGCGACCACTCAAGTCCTGCCCACCCGCGCCGATAGGGGTCGCGGGCGTGCGCCTTGCGGGCGCCCCTTCCTCCCCCACTGGATTCAACATGACTGGCAGTTACAGTCAGAGCCTGGTCATCATCTCCCTGCTGGTGGCCATTCTTGCTTCGTACACGGCGCTGGACATGGCCGGGCGGCTGGCCACGGCCGAGGGCCGCGTGGCCCGCTGGTGGCTGGCGGGTGGCGCGGCGGCCATGGGCCTGGGCATCTGGTCGATGCACTTCATCGGCATGCTTGCCTTCGACCTGCCGATCCCGGTGGGTTACGACCTTGGCATCACCCTGTACTCGCTGGCGGTCTCGATCGGCGCCTCGGCCTACGCGCTGTGGCTGGTCTCGCGCCCCAGCCTGCCGTGGCGGCGGTTGCTGGCCGGCGCGGTGCTGATGGGGCTGGGCATCGCCACCATGCACTACCTGGGCATGGCCGCGATGCGCATGCAGCCAGGCATCGATTACCACCCGGGCTGGTTCGCCGCCTCGATCGCGGTGGCCATCGGTGCCGCCGGCGCCGCCCTGTGGATCGCCTTCCGCCTACGCGCAGAGCAGCGCCACACCCTGCTCCTGCGCGCGCTCGCATCGCTGGTGATGGGGGTGGCCATCGTTGGCATGCACTACACCGGCATGGCCGCGGCCCGCTTCCCCGAAGGCAGCATCTGCGGCGCCGTCGGCAGCGGTGGCATCGATACGCGCTGGCTGGCAGTCCTGGTGATCGTCACCACCGTGGCCACGCTGGGCATCGCCCTGGTCGCTTCGCTGTTCGACCGGCAGATGCGCGTGCGCACCGGGCTGCTGGCCGATTCGCTGGCGCACGCCAACAACAAGCTGATCCAGGCGGCACTGCACGACCCGTTGACCCAGCTGCCCAACCGCATGCTGCTGCAGGACCGCATCGAGCAGGCCATCGAGAAGGCGCGGCGCCGCAATCATGCGGTGGCGGTGATGTTCTGCGACCTGGATGGCTTCAAGGCGGTCAATGATGCCTATGGCCACCAGCTTGGCGACCGCCTGCTGGTGGCGGTCGCGCAGCGCATCGGCGGCCTGCTGCGGCCGCAGGATACGTTCGCCCGCCTCGGCGGCGACGAGTTCGTGATCGTGCTGGCCATCGATATTCCCGACGATGCGGTGGTGGTGGCCGAGCGCATCATCGCCGCAGCCGGCGAGCCGTTCACGCTGGATGCGGCCGAACTGCAGGTCAGTGCCAGCCTGGGCATCGCCCTGTACCCGGATGACGCCAGCAACGAGCGCGAGCTGATGGCGCACGCCGATGCGGCGATGTACCACACCAAGGAAACCGGGCGGAACGGCTATACCTTTTTCACCCCCTCGATGCAGCTCAGTGCCAACCGCCAGCTGCGCCTGCTGCAGGACCTGCGCAAGGCCATCGCCCGCAACGAACTGATCCTGCATTACCAGCCCAAATTCCCTGCTGCCGGCGCACCGGCCACCGGAGCCGAGGCGCTGCTGCGCTGGCAGCATCCGGAGCTGGGCCTGCTGGCGCCGGACGTGTTCATTCCCATCGCCGAACGCAGCGGCCTGATCCTGCCGATCGGTGACTGGGTACTGGACCAGGCCTGCGCGCAGCTGCGGGCATGGCACGATGCCGGACATGCGGAATGGACAATGGCGGTGAACCTGTCGCCGCTGCAGTTCGCCTCGCCGGCACTGCTGGACAGCGTGCGCGAGGTGCTGGAGCGGCACCGGATCGAACCGGCGCGGCTGACCCTGGAGATCACCGAGACCACGGCGATGAAGGACGTCGATGCCAGCCTGGCGATCCTCAACGACCTGACCGCGATGGGCGTGCACATCGCCATCGATGATTTCGGCACCGGCTATTCCAGCCTGCTGTACCTCAAGCGCATGCCGGCCACCGAACTGAAGATCGATCGTGCGTTCGTGCACGACCTGGAGCGCAACGACGAGGACGCCGCCATCGTCTCCTCGATCATCGCGCTGGGCCGCACCCTGCAGCTGCAGGTGGTGGCCGAGGGCGTGGAGACCCAGGCCCAGCGCGAGTACCTGAGCGAGCTCGGCTGCGACCAGCTGCAGGGCTACCACCTCGGCCGGCCGATGGAGGCCGAAGAGTTCCTGCGCCGGGTGGGGTGAGGCTCTGACCCCATCCACGCATGGCGTGGATCTACCGGTAGAGCTGGCCGCTGGCCGGCTTCTGATGCGGGGGTCAGATCCCTTTTGCGGC
>DQIG01000254.1 GCA_003525885.1 Stenotrophomonas sp. | reverse complement strand
AGCACTGGCCGCCACCGCCACCGGGTTGCGCTCGATGCTGGCCACGGTGGTCGGCGCCGGCTTCGGCGCGGCCACGACCGGGCGCGGTGCCGGGCGGATGTCGCGGCTGTAACTGATGGCACTGCAACGGGCCCCGGCCACGCGCTTGCTGACATAGCTGGTGACCCCGTCGGCGCCCTGGCACTTGAACAGGGTGCCCGCACTGGCCGGCGCAGCGGTCAGCGCAGCGATGATGATCGCCGTTGTCCCCAGTATCCCCTTCATGCCAGCGAGTGTCCCAGCTTCGCCGGGGCTTGCCAAGCGACGCGGTTCAGCCTGTGACCGGCGGCACAGCCAGCACCTGCCCCAATCCGGCCAGGCGCTGTGCCAGTTCATCGCGCAGGCCCGGCGGTGTGGTCCACAACGCCACCGGCACCCGGTCCAGGCTGAGGATCTGCGCCAGCATCATGCCGCGGCTCTCGGCGCCCATGCGCAACAGGCAATGGTCGGGGCCATCGGCCTCCAGCACACCACACCAGGGCGGGATGCGGCCTTCCAGCTCGGCGCGGCTGCCGGCCAGGCGGACGATGGCCTGCAGCGCGAACGGGGCCTGGCTGACCGCCTGCCGCACCATCACATCCGGCGGTGCGGGCGTGCGGCGATGCATGCCCGGCTCGGAGCATTCGCGCACCGCGCCCATCCGGTCCACGCGCAGGGTGCGCCAGTCCTGCCGGCCCAGGTCCCAGGCCAGCAGGTACCAGCGCCGCCCATAGTTGACCAGGTGCTGCGCCTCGACCTCACGCTGGGTCACCGCCTCCTGCGCGCTGCGGTATTCGAAGGCCAGCCGTGACGCCTGCCGGCAGTGCTGGGCCAGCCGCCCGAGCAGGCGTGCATCGGTGGACGGAAGGTCGGACAGGGTGGCCGTCGCTGCATGCACCTCGCCGGCCTGCTGGCGGCGGCGGGTCGGCACCAGCGGGTCGAGCTTGGACAACAGGCCACGCGCGGTGTCGTCGATGCCGGCGACGGTGGCCGAGGCCGCGCGCAGCGCGATGGCCAGAGTGGTCGCTTCTTCTTCGTCCAGCAGCATCGGCAGTACCGGTGCGCCTGCCCCCAGCTGGTAGCCGCCACCGACCCCCGACGAAGCCTGGACCGGATAGCCCAGTTCGCGCAGGCGCTCGATATCACGGCGGATGCTGCGCCGGTCCACACCCATGCGCTCGGCAAGCTCGGCCCCCGACCACTGGCGGCGGGCCTGCAGCAGGGCGATCAGGCGCAGCAGTCGATGAGCGGTATGGCGCATGAAGAATCGAGGACAGAAGTCGTCCTCAATAGTGCCTCAGGATGGCCTCCAGTTCACCACCCACCGCAAGGAGCAATGCCATGACCTCACGCCAGATCACCCTATACCACGCCGCCCGTTCCCGTTCGAGCGGCGCCGTGGCCCTGCTCGAAGCGCTGGGTGCCGACTACCGCATGCAGGTGCTGGACCTGAAGGCCGGCGCCAACCTGGCCCCGGCCTATCTGGCCATCAACCCGATGGGCAAGGTGCCGGCCATCGTCCACAACGGCGCGCTGGTGACCGAACAGGTGGCCATTTATCTGTACCTGGCCGACCTGTATCCGGAAGCCGGGCTGGCCCCGCCGATCGGCGACGCCCTGCGCGGACCCTACCTGCGCTGGATGGCCTTCTATGGCGCCTGTTTCGAGCCGGCGATGATCGACAAGGCGATGCATCGCGAGCCGCCGCCGCGCCTGATGTCGCCTTACAACGACGCTGAGACCGTGCTGCAGGTGGTCGAGGCCCAGCTGGCGCAGGGCCCGTACCTGCTCGGCGAGACGATGAGCGCCGCCGACGTGCTGTGGGGCAACGCGCTGTTCTGGACCAGCGATTTCGGCCTGCTGCAGCTGGCCCCGGCCACCCGGGACTATGTGGCCCGGATCGGCGCAATGACCGCGTTCGAGCGTTCGCGGCAGATCGATGCGGAGCTGGTGGCGGCGTAAGGGCGCCCCCTTGTAGAGCCGAGCCCACGCTCGGCTTGTGCCAACGGCAGCCGAGCATCGGCTCGGCTCTACAGTTCGAACCCGCGCCTGCGACACCGCGTCGCAGCCAATGACGCCACCCGCTTGACCAATATCAAAACGCCCGCCGCCGTGCTGGCGTATTTCTATGCAGGACCCGAACACGCCGGCGTTACCGGCATCCACAAGGACCCTGCGATGAGCTACACCCCCGACAACGCCCAGCTCCTGAACGCCATGCAGAACGTCATGGTGATCTCCACCACCGACCTGCAGGGCAACATCACCTACGCCAACGACCTGTTCTGCACGCTTACCGGCTTCGCCCGCGAAGAGCTGATCGGCCAGCCGCACAGCATCGTGCGCCATCCGGATGTGCCCAAGGCGGTCTACAAGGACATGTGGGACACCATCAAGGCCGGCAAGACCTGGACCGGCATCGTACCCAACCTCGGCAAAGGCGGCGTGCTCTATGTGGTCGACACCACTGTGCAACCGCTGTTCGATGCTGAGGGCAACATCACCTCGTACATCAGCATCCGCCGCGTGGTGAACGACCTGATGCAGAACTACGACCTGGTCGAGTTCAGCAAGGAAAAGTTCGACGACTTCTACGAGGCCGCGTGAACGCTCTACCGACCAGTACGCCCTTCAGCCGCCTGCTGGTGGGTTTTGCGTCCGAGTCGGGCAATGCCCGCGCCCTGGCCCAGCGCCTGGGCGCGGATCTGCAGCCCCATGCGGCGCAGGTGCTCCCGTTCAACGACATCGACGTGGCCAGCCTCGGCCAAGGCGATGTACTGCTGGCGATCTCCAGTTCCTTCGGCGATGGCGAACCGCCGGCCAACGGCGAGCAGTTCTTCGAAACGCTGCGCCAGACCCCCACACTGAGTGGCCTGCGCTATGCGGTGTTCGGCCTCGGTGACACCGGCTACCCCAGCTTCTGCGGCTTCACCAAGGCGCTGGATGCCGCGCTGAGCGAACGCCAGGCGCAGCCGCTGCTGCACCGCGTGGATGCCGACCTGGGCTACGAGCAGTTCTTCCAGCAATGGCGGCCGGTGCTGGGCCAGGTTCTGGATGGCGACCTCAACGCTGGCCAGGACCTGCACCTGCAAGTCACCGCCTATGGCGAAGACAATGCGTTTGCGGCCCGCATTCTCGAACGCCGCCGCTTGAACAGCAGCGCCCCCGCTGTCTGGCACCTGCAACTGGACATTGCCGGCAGCGGCATGGCCTATCGCGCGGGTGACACCCTGCACGTGGTACCCGAGAACGACCCTGCCCTGCTGCAGGCGTTGGCCACCTGGTATGGCGACACCGCCGCCGTGGCCGCCCTGCACGACCGCGAGCTGCGCCTGCTGAGCAAGAGTGTGCTGCGTGACCTGGCCAAGCTCGGTGGCAGCGAGCTGCTGAAGGGCCTGCTGAAGGTCAGCCAGAAGCGCGAGCTGGAAGCCTACCTGCACGGCCTGGACCTGCTGGACGTGCTGCAGGACCACGCCACGCCGGACAGCGTGCCGCTGGCCCGACTGCGTGAACTGCTTTCACCGCGGTTGCCGCGCGCCTATTCGATCGCCTCGCACCCGTGCGACGACCAGCTGAGCCTGTGCGTGCGCGAAGTGCGCTACACCCTGCGCGGCCGCGAGCGCTTCGGCACTGCCACCGGCAGCCTGCTGCATGGCGGCGACCATGCCCTCGTGTACTGCCGCTCCAACCCTGGCTTCCACCTTCCCGATACCGGCGAGGCACCGCTGCTGCTGATCGGCACCGGCACCGGCATCGCACCCCTGATGGGCCTGATGCAGGAGCTGCAGGCCAACGCCTGCGAGCGCGAAGTGCACCTTGTGTTCGGCGAGAAGAACAGCCAGCACGATTACCTGTATCGCGACCAGCTGCAGGACTGGCACACGCGTGGCGTGCTGGCCGGCCTGCATACCGCGTTCTCGCGCGATGGCGCCGAAAAGGTCTACGTGCAGCATGTGCTGCAGCAGCGCGCCAGCGAAGTGCGCGACGTCCTGGCTCGCGGCGGGCATCTGTACCTGTGCGGCAACAAGCGCCACCTGGAAGGCGCGGTGCGTGAGGCCATCGATGCCATCGGTGGCGAAGGTCACTGGGACACGCTGCGGGGTGAAGGCCGCACGCACTGCGAGTTGTATTGACCTTTCCATGGGGTAGAGCCGGCCGCTGGCCGGCTGCGCAGGATTTCCTGGTTGCCGGCCAGCGGCCGGCACTACCGAAGAGCCCTCTACATCGGCACGCCCACGATCACGCTCGATGCCTTGAACAGCACCGTCGCCGCGGCGCCCTCCTGCAGCTCCAGCGCCGCGGTACTGGCACGGGTGATCACCGCTACGACGCTGCAGCCATGGCCGATGCCCACCACCACCTCATCGTTCACCGCGCCCTCGGTGATGCGCTCCACCGTGCCGGCGAACTGGTTGCGTGCCGAGTAACGCGCACCCTCCCCTTGCGCAACGATCACCGACGAGGCTTTCACCAGCGCATAGGCCGTCACACCCACCGCCAGGCCCAGCGATTCCACGCTGCCATGGGTGATGGTGGCAACCAGCGCCAGGCCCGGCGCCACTTCGATCTGCACTTCATCGTTGACGGCACCGGTGGCCAGCGCGCTGACCCGGCCATGGAACTGGTTGCGTGCACTGGTGATCATGCCGATTCTCCGGATCAGGGCCAGATCCTCGTCCAGCCCGGGGGTGGCCTGCAGCGACTGCAGGAAAGTACGGTGCGCGCGCTCGACCTCCTCGAAGCGCGCGATCAGCTGGTGGCCGCGCTCGGTCAGGCGCGCCCCGCCACCGCCGCGACCGCCCACGCTGCGCGCAACCAGCGGTTCACCAGCCGCGGTGTTCATCGCGTCCACCGCGTCCCAGGCGTTCTTGTAGGTCATGCCCATGCGCTTGGCGGCCTGGCTGATCGATCCGCACGCGTCGATCAGGCCAAGCAGCGCGAAGCGACCGCGACCACCCACGCTCTGCCCGGCAATGCTCAGCCACAGGTTGCCCTGCAGTTCCAACGGCGGCTCGGCCTCACTCATCGTGCTTCGATCCCTGCGTTCGCGCGAACGGCCAGTGTACGGCGTGGCCACCCTGCGCCGGGCTTGATATCGATCAAGGTGGCCGTGCCGGCCAGCGCCGAGAATCCCCGGGTCGGTCATCAAGTTGACCCCTGCCAACCGTTATATCATCTTGGATATAACGAACCCGAGGACTCGCGAGGATGCGTACCTGCCGTTTCGTTCTACCCCTGTCGGCCCTGCTCCTGCCGCTGGCCGCTGCTGCGGCCGATAGCGCCTCGCCACCGCCGGTATTCACCCTCGGCACCATCGACGTGCAGGCCGCGCGCGGTGCCTCGCCCACCGTGGCCGAGCGCAGCCTCGATGCCGAGCGCATCCAGCAGCTCGACCGCAATACGGTCGGTGATGCAGTCAGCGTGTTGCCGGGCGTGAGCCTGGCGCGCAACTCGCGCAACGAGGACATGGTCTACCTGCGCGGCTTTGACGCACGCCAGGTACCGGTGTTCCTCGACGGCATCCCGCTATACGTGCCCTATGACGGCTACGTGGACTTCGGCCGCTTCACCACCTTCGACCTCGCCGAGATCCAGGTCGCCAGCGGCGGCGCTTCGCTGCTGTACGGGCCGAACATCCTCGGCGGTGCGATCAACCTGGTCAGCCGCCGCCCGGAGCGTCCGCTGCAAGGCGACGTGCGGCTGGGCATTGCCGAGGGTGGCGAGCGCAAGGCGGCGGTCAATATCGGTGGCCGTCGTGGCGACTGGTACTTCCAGCTCGGTGCGTCGATCCTGAAGGCCGATGAGTTCCCGCTGCCGGATCGCTTCGTCGACTACAAGCGCGTGCCCACCGACACCGGCAAGGAACGCCGCAACGCCTCGCACGATGACCGTCGCCTGTCGTTCAAGCTGGGCTATACCCCACGCGAGGGCGACGAGTACGCAATCGGCTACGCGCGGCAGGACGGCGAGAAGGACAACCCGGTCTACACCGGCACCGCGCGCAGCGGCATCCGTTACTGGCGCTGGCCCTGGTGGGACAAGGACAGCCTGTACTTCATCGGCAACATCCGCCTGGGCGAGCACACCACGCTGCGCACCCGCGTCTACCGCGATACCTATGGCAACGGACTGGACGCCTACACCGACGGCACCTACCAGGTGGCGATGGACAACAGCAGCTTCCCCAGCATCTACGATGACCGCACCGTGGGCGGCTCGGTGACCCTGGCCACCACGGCGCTGCCGCGCCAGGAACTGCAGTTCGCGATCCATTACAAGGAAGACCAGCACAGCGAGCGCAACCCGCACTCACCCACCAAGGACTACCGTGATGTGACCACGTCAGTAGCGATCGAGGACCGCATCGCGCTGACCGACACCTCGCACCTGCGCGTGGGCATCGGCCATGACCGTCGCGACGCCAAGCGCGTGTACTTCTGGCCGACCGGCAGCACCGATGCCACCAATGCAGTGCTGGAGTACGTGCAGCAACTGGCGCCGGACCAGCAGTGGTACGCGAGCGCCGCACGGCGCACGCGTTTCCCGACCATCAAGGACCGCTACTCGGCGCGCATGGGTGCGGCGCTGCCCAACCCGGATCTGAAAGCCGAGCATGCCACCCACGTCGAGGTGGGCCTGCGTGGCAGTTGGTGGGAAGGCGGCCAGTTGCAGGCGGCGATCTTCCAGAGCCGTATCGACGACCTGATCCAGAATGCGGTGGTAGCCTCGCGCGAATGCGGCGGCAGCACCTGCAACCAGGCGCAGAACATCGGCAAGGCCCGTCACCAGGGTGTCGAACTGGGCCTGCGCCAGCGCATCGGCAACAACTGGGACGTGCAGAGCAGCTACACCTGGCTGCGCCGCACCAACCTGGAAGACCGCAGCGTGGCCCTGCTCGACAGCCCGCGCCAACGGCTGTTCATGGCGGTGGGCTGGCAGCTGCTGCC
>DQIG01000052.1:10091-12458 GCA_003525885.1 Stenotrophomonas sp. | reverse complement strand
AGGCCAAGCAGGAACGCCCAGCGCCAGCCGCGCTCGCCCGGCGCCGCGCGCAGGCTGCCGGCGGCGATGCCACTGATTCCCGCGACACGCCCGGTGGTGGCCAGCAGCAGCACCACGGCGGCACCGATCAGCGCCCCACCTGCCACAGCAGCCCAAGGCGGGCTCATGGCCGGCCTCCGTTCAATGCATCCATCGACTTGCCTTTTGATTTAGATTTTTCTAAATTAGCGCCTTCTAAATCAAAAGGTCAACCCCGCATGCCCCGCACCGCGCTTGACAGTGCCGCGATGGCCAAGCACGCCGCGCAGGCCGCTGCCCTGCTCAAGAGCCTGGCCCACCCTGCCCGCCTGCGCGTACTGTGCCGCCTGGTCGAAGGCGAAGCGCCGGTGCCGGAGCTGCAGGCGCTGACCGGATTGAGCGCCTCGGCACTCTCCCAGCATCTGGCCGTGCTGCGCGAACTGGATATCGTGGCGACCCGGCGCGAAGCGCAGGCCATCCACTACCGCGTGCTTGAGGGGCCCGCACTGGGCGTGCTGCAGGCGCTGCATGCCGCCTACTGCGGCGGCGCCTCGCGTTGACGCTCAGCCGGCGTGCAGCGCTGGCCGCACGACGTTGTCGAGCAGATCCACCGGCGTCGGCGCGGAGCGATCGCCCTGCAGGGCACGGGTAAAACCCGACCAGTCGCTGGATGACAGCTGGCGCAGCAAGGCCTCCTCCACCGGCAACGCACGCATCGACCAGTAGGGAAACTGGCGCTGGCCGAGGCGACCACGCGCAAGTTCGATGATGTCGATATGGCTGCCGGCCTGCAGGATGCGTTCGTAGACCGAATCGATGCCATCCGGCGGTCCTTCGATGTACTGCAGGAAACGGCCGCCGTCGTGCAGCAGCACGCCGGTCACGCCGGCCATCTTGTTGAAACGGGCCGCATCGTCGACCAGCGCCTGTAGCCGTTCAGTGGAAAGATCCGGCAGCGCCCGGCTGACATAGGCGATCGCACGCAGTGGCATGGTGCTTCCTTGGCAATATGTACCGCCACGGTAGCAGTTGCGGACGAGCCCGTCTCAGATCCTCGGCACGCTTGCTGAAGAATTCAGCTTGCCGCGTTTTCCTGGCTTTCACCGCGCCGCGGCAGCGTCGCCTCGAACACCACCTGCCCCGCCTCGTTGCACGCGCCGATGCGGCCACCGTGGGCGCGGACAAACTGATCAACGATGTACAGGCCCAGCCCCAGGCCGTTGCTGGGATGGAAGCTGGCCTTGAACGGCTCGAACAGGCGCGGCAGCAGCGCGTCGTCGATCCGACCGGCGTTGCTCACCCGCAGCAGCACGCTGCGCGGATCACGGCCGTCCACCTCCACCCTCGCCTCGCCACCATGAGTGAGCGCGTTGCCAACCAGGTTCGCGGCGACCTGACCCAGCCGATCCAGATCACCCTGCAGGCGGGTATCACCCAGCGTGTCGAGATGCACCCGTGCGTGGCCGTGGGCACTGCCCGCCTCGGCCACTACCGCACGCGTGACCTCCCCAAGATCACAGGCACTGGCCTGCAGGCGCAGGCCGCCACTACGGATCCGCGAAAAATCCAGCAGCTGCTCGACCATGCGCGCCATGCGCAGGGTGCTGGCTTCCAGGTACTTCAGGGTCTGCTGGGCACCGGCATTGTCTGCGGGAAGCTCCAGCGCCAGCTTGTCGGCACACAGCAGGATCGCCGACAGCGGCGTGCGCAGATCGTGGGTGAGCACGGCCGCCATCGTCTCGTTGAGCTTGAGCGAACGCTCCAGCGCCTCGTTGCGCGCCTTCAGCAGCTGGCGCTGCTGGTAGAGCTCGATGAAGACGTTGACCTTGCTCAGGATCACCTGCGGTGCCACCGGCTTGTGCAGGAAATCGACCGCACCGGTCTCGTAGCCCTTGAACGCGCGCACCGGATCGTCCGGCGAGGCGGTCAGGAAGATGATCGGCACATCCCGGCTGCGGTGCGAACCGCGCATCAGCTCGGCCAGGGTGAAACCATCGATCTCCGGCATGTGCACGTCCAGCAGGGCCAGCGCCACCTCATGCTCCAGCAGCAGCTCCAGCGCGTGTGCGCCCGAGCCTGCCAGCAGCAGGTTGACCCCTTCGCGCTGCAGCAGGGCCTGCATGGCTACCAGGTTCTGCGGCACGTCATCGACGATCAGCAGGTTGACCGGGTTCTGCGACTGCGCAGGGTCCGGTGGCAGCAGGTTCATGCAAACAACTCCTTCAGGCGGCGGCACATCAATTCGAGGGGCAGCACGGCATCGGCGCCAGCGTGCTGCAGGGCGGAGGCCGGCATCATCGATGCCTCGGCCTCCTCGGGACATTGCAGCCAGGCGCGGCCGCCGGCGGC
>DQIG01000052.1:9307-9931 GCA_003525885.1 Stenotrophomonas sp. | reverse complement strand
GCCGGCGGCGCGCACTGCGGCCACCCCTTCACTACCGTCGCTGCTGGCACCGGTCAGCAGCAGGGCCAGCACCTGCGCGCCGAACACGGCCGCGGCCGACTCGAACAGTGGATCGATGGCCGGGCGCGAAAACAGCACCGGTGCGTCCACCGACAACGCCAGCGAACCGGCGTCTTCCACCAGCAGGTGATAGTCCGGCGGTGCGAAGGTCACCGTGCCACGCTGCAGCGGCTGCTTGTCTTCGGCCTCGCGCACCGGCAGCGCGCAGTACGGCGCAAGCACTTCGGCGATGCGGCTGGTACGGTCGCGCGGAAGGTGCAGCACTGCCAGCACCGGCACCGGCAGTACCGCGGGCAGCGCACCGAGCACCGCCTGCAGCGCCGCGACGCCACCCGCGGATGCGCCGATCACCAGTATGGCCGGACGTGTCGGCACGCTCATCAGGCGACCTTCCGGTACAGCCGATGCTCGCGCGAGCAGACCTCGAACGCAGCGTGGTGGTGCCCGAACTGCAGCGACTCCTTGCTGCCCAGGCCAAGGAAGCCGCGATGCACCAGCGCTTCACGGAACAGGCCCACCGCGCGGTCCTGCAGATCGCGGTTGAAATAGATCAGCACGTTGCGG
>DQIG01000052.1:0-9160 GCA_003525885.1 Stenotrophomonas sp. | reverse complement strand
GAAATAGATCAGCACGTTGCGGCACGACACCAGGTGCACTTCGGAGAACACGGTATCGGTGGCCAGGCTGTGGTCGGCGAACACCACGTTGCGGCGCAGCTGGCGGTCGAACACCGCGCCATCATAGGCGGTGGCGTAGTAATCGGACAGCGAAGCGGTGCCGCCGGCCGCCAGGTAGTTGCGGCTGAACTGGGCCATCCGGTCGATGCCATAGGCGCCGGCTTCGGCGGTGGCCAGCGCTGCCGGATTGATGTCGGTGGCATAGACGATGCTGCGCTCGAGCAGGCCTTCCTCATGCAGCAGGATTGCCAGCGACCACACTTCCTCACCCGTACTGCAACCGGCCACCCACAGCTTTACCGACGGATAGGTGCGCAGCACCGGCACCACCTGCTCGCGCAGCTCCCGGAAGTAGGCCGGGTCACGGAACATCTCCGAAACCTGCACGGTGAAGAACTGCATCGCCTGCGCGAACAGGTCCGGCTCGTGCAGCAGGCGGTGCTGCAGGTCGGACAGCCGCTCGCACTCATAACGCTGCATGGCCTGGCGGATGCGCCGCCGCAGCGACGACACCGCGTAGCTGCGGAAATCGTAGTGGTAGCGCTGGTAGAGCGCTTCCAGCAGCACTTTCAATTCCAGGTCGAACAGCGCCTGCTCGTTCATTGCCGCGAACACCAGACACGGCACAGCGAGACCAGCTTGTCGACATCGATGGGCTTGGCGATGTAGTCGTTGGCACCGGCCTGCAGGCAACGCTCACGGTCGTCCGGCATGGCCTTGGCGGTCAGCGCGATGATCGGCAGGTCCTGCAGGTGGCGCTGCGCGCGGATCTCGCGCATCGCAGCCAGGCCGTCCTTCTCCGGCATCATGATGTCCATCAGCACCAGGTCGACCTCGCGCTCGGCCAGGCGATCCACTGCTTCCTGGCCATTACGCGCGATCTCCAGCGTGACCCCGAGGGGTTCGAGCACGCTGGACAGCGCGAAGATGTTGCGCACATCGTCCTCGGCCAGCAGCACGGTACGGCCATCGAGCACGGTATCGCGGCGGCGCGCCTCGCGCAGCAGGCGCTGCTGGTCGGTCGGCAGGCTGGCCTCGACGCTGTGCAGGAACAGGGTCACCTCATCCAGCAAGCGCTCGGGCGAGCGCGCGCCCTTGATGATGATGCTCTTGGAATAGCGGCGCAGGCGCTGTTCTTCCTCTCGGCCGAGCGCGCGGCCGGTGTAGACGATCACCGGCGGGAAGCCGACGTCATCGTTGCCGGCCATGTGCTCGAGCAGGTCATAGCCACTGCCATCGGGCAGCGACAGGTCCATCACCATGCAGTCGAAGGTGACCGTACTGAGCTGCTCCAGCGCGCCAGCCAGGGTGCCCACCGCGACGATCTGCAGCTGCTCGCGGCCCAGCAGCAGTTCCAGGTTGTGGCGCAGCTCGCTGTCGTCCTCCACGATCAGCAGGCGCCGCATGTCGCGCTGGCTGGTCTGTTCCAGCTGCTCGATGGCCGTCACCAGCCGCTCGCGCGTGGTCGGCTTGATCGCGAAGCCGATCGCGCCCAGCTCGCGTGCGACCTGGCCGCGTTCCATCGCCGAAACCACATGCACCGGGATGTGGCGGGTATCCGGATTGCGCTTCAGGCGCTCCAGCACACTCAGGCCGGACACATCGGGCAGGCCGATATCAAGCAGGATGCCGTTCGGTCGCAGCTCGCTGGCCAGTGCCAGCGCCTCTTCCGCTGTGCTGGCCACCACACAGTCGAAGTCCAGCTCGTGGGCCAGCACCACCAGCGCTTCGGCGAAGGTAGCGTCGTCTTCCACGGCCAGGATCAGCCGGCCTGCACGCTGGCGCCGGCCACGATCATCGGCCACGCTGGCCGCTGCCGCGACCGCGCCGGGCGCATTGACTGGAATCTCGGCAGCAGGTGCGGGCACATGCGCGGGCACAACCGCTGGCGCGGCGATGGCGGCAGCGGGCACCTCGTTGGATTCAAGCTCAGGCGCCCCCTGCAGCGGCAGCTCCAGGATGAAGCAGCTGCCACGGCCCGGCTCACTGTCGACCTGGATGCCACCGCCCATGCGCTCGGCCAGGTCACGCGAGATCGACAGGCCCAGGCCGGTGCCACCGTAGCGGCGGCGGGTGCTGCCGTCGGCCTGGCGGAAGGCCTCGAAGATCACCTGCAGCTGCTCGCGGGCAATGCCGATGCCGGTGTCGCAGACCTCGAAGCGGACGCGGCCGCTACCGCCGGCGCGAACGTGAAGGCTGACCTTGCCGTGTTCGGTGAATTTCAGCGCATTGGCGAGCAGATTCTTCAGGATCTGCTGCAGGCGCTGGTTGTCGGCCACCAACTGGCTCGGTGCCAGGGTATCGGTTTCGATCTGCAGGACCAGCCCTTTCTGCCGCGCCATCGGCTCGAAGGTCTCGCGCAGCCGCTGCAGCACGCTGTCCACCACCACCACTTCATCGGCCAGCTCGACATGGCCGGCCTCGATGCGTGACAGGTCCAGGATGTCGTTGATCAGCGCCAGCAGGTCGTTGTTGGATGACAGGATCGCGCGTGCGTACTTCACCTGTTCCGCAGTAAGCGTGCCGTCCTTGTTGTCGGCCAGCAGCTTGGCCAGGATCAGCGAGCTGTTCAGCGGCGTGCGCAGCTCGTGCGACATGTTGGCCAGGAACTCGGACTTGTAGCGCGAGGTGGCCGCCAGTTCGTTGCTGTTGCGCACCAGCTGGCCCTGAGCCACCAGCAGCGCCTGCTTCTGCGCTTCCAGTTCGTGGGTGCGCTCTTCCAGCTGCACGTTGCTCTGTTCCAGCTCGGCCTGCTGCTGCTCCAGGTGTCCCTGCGACTGCATCAGGCTGCGGCTCTGCTCCTCCAGCTCCTCATTGGCCACGCGCAGCTCTTCCTGCTGGGCCTGCAGCTCCTCACCCTGCCGCTGCGATTCCTCCAGCAGCACCACCAGCTGCGCACGCAGCAACGAGGCGCGCAGCGCCATGCCGATGGTCTCGGCGCAACGCCCCAGCAGTTCATCATCGAGACTGCGCTGCTCGCCGATGCGCGCCCGGCCCAGCTCGATCACGCCGACCACGGTGCCGTCGCTGCTGATCGGCGCCAGGATGCGCTCGCGTACCGGCAAGCGCCCGAGGCTGGTCTGCAGGTCCAGTACGGCGGCGTCATCGCCATGCAGGTGGCGGATCCGCTCATCACGCGCCACCTGCCCGGCCAGTCCTTCCTGCAGGGCCAGCGACGCCGGGGTGCCGGAGGGCAGCGCCATGCCACCGGTCAACTGCAACCGCCCGCCTTCCAGTCGGTACACCGCCCCCACATCGGCATCCAGCTGGCTGGCCAGGCTCGCGGCTGCGGCTTCGGCAATCTGTTCCGGGCCAAGGTCACCACGCAGGCTCATCGCCACCGCGTTCTCGGCTTCCTGCAGCCAGAGTGCGCGCATCGCCTGGCGCCGCGCCTGGATCGCACGGGAGACGATCAGCGCGATCATCAGGAAGGCGCAGCCACCAATGGTGCGGTTGACGAACGAGAACGACGAATTGTTGCTGGCCGGCGCCACGTTGAAACCGATCACCAGCAGGATGCAGGCGATCACCGCGACCACGAACGGCGCGCGCGCACTGCGCTGGAACACCGTGACGCCCACGGCCAGGAAATAGGCCAGCCAGACCGCATATCCCAGCGGCACCACCAGTTCCAGCGCGATCGTAATGGCCAGCAGCACGGCAGAGGTCATCCAGATCCAGCGGTCACGCGCAGTCGCACCAGGACGCATGCAGGTCGGTTCCAGAAGAAAAAGGGTGGGTGATGTTACTCCTTGTCGTATTCAGCCGCACAGGACAAATGGCACGTGTCGCGCCTGCACGTGCCCTTCACACTTCAATGCCTAGCTTCTCGTCCCTTCCTGGGGTAACGCTCATTTCCACGTGGACGCAGCCGCTTCTACGACGTCCGTGCTGACGGACCCTTCCCGGCAGCTGCGGCTGCTGATCGACAGCGTGCGCGACCATGCGCTGTACCTGCTCGATCCTGAAGGCATCGTCTGCAGCTGGAACCCGGGCGCCGAACGTATCAAGGGCTATTCAGCCGATGAGGTGGTGGGAACGCACTTCAGCCGCTTCTACCTGGCCACCGAGCGCGAGGCCGGCGAACCGCAGCGCCTGCTGCGCATCGCCGCGCAGCAGGGCCATGTCGCCAGTGAGGGCTGGCGGGTACGCCGTGATGGCTCGTCATTCCGCGCCAGCGTGGTCATCGAGCCAGTCATCGAAGCCGGCGAGCTGCTCGGCTTCGTCAAGATCACCCGTGACATCACCGAGCAGTGGCAGGCCCAGCGGCTGCTGCGCGATGCCCAGCGGGCGCTGCGCAATACCCAGCAGTTCGAGACGGTCGGCCGGCTCAGCCGTGGCCTGTCACACGAGTTCAACAACCTGCTGACCACCATCGGCAACGCACTGGACCTGCTGTCGCTGCGTGTCAGCGGTGACGATGCGCGCGCAGCCGAGCTGCTGGATGCCGCGCAGGCGGCCACTGACCGCGGCGCGCTGCTGACCCGTCAGCTGCTGGCCTTCAGCACCGGCCAGACCTTGATACGTGAACCCGTTGACATCAATGCGCTGGTACGGCAATGGCTGGCGGACCTGCAACGCGCCTGCCCGCCCACAGTGACACTGGATGCCCACCTCATGCCGGGCCTGCCGCAGGTGAGTACCGATGCGATGCAGCTGCAGACCGCCTTGGCGAACCTGGTGGCCAATGCCGTGGAGGCCACCGTCGATGGCGGCCGCATCCTGATCGGCACCGCACTGGAACATCGGCTCGACCCGGATGCAGACACCACGCTGCAACGCGGCTACGTCACGCTCAGCGTCTGTGACGAAGGCCATGGCATGGCAGCCGACATCGCCGAGCGCGCGACCGAACCCTTCTTCACCACCAAGGACATCGGCAAGGGCAGCGGCCTGGGCCTGAGCCAGGTGTTCGGATTCACTACCCAGAGCGGCGGCTTCGTCGACGTGTCCACCACGCCCGGTGTCGGCACCACGGTCAGCCTGCTGCTACCCGCAATGGAGGACCCAGCCCATGACCGATGAACCGATCCGCGTACTGATGGTGGAGGACCAGAACGATCTGCGCGAGATGATCGGCCTGGCCCTGCGCGATTTTGGTATCGAGGTGGCCACCACCGCCGATGCGCATGAAGCTGCTGCGCTGCTGAAGGGCGAGGCGCGCTTCGACGTGGTGTTCAGCGACATCAGCATGCCCAACGGCATGTCCGGCATCGAACTGAGCGAGCACGTCGCCCGCGAACAACCGCAGGCACGCATGATCCTGTCCTCCGGCTATGCGCGCTCGCAGCTGCCGCCGCTGCCGGAGCAGGTGGAGTTCCTGCCCAAGCCGTACCGGCTGCGCCAGCTGGTGCAGTTGTTGAAGCAGAATTGAGGATTCGCCGGGCATGGCCCGGCGTATTCGCTCCTGTAGAGCCGAGCCCATGCTCGGCTGCACTCATCAATAGCGCCCCACCAGGTTCAGGTACCACCCGCGATGGGTGTAGTCGAATCTGGTCAGGTCATCGCTGAAGTCGGTGAAGTTGTAGCCAACGCCCACGCGGAAGTTGCGCCCGATATCGCGATCGACGCCGGCCAGCCAACCTTGCCTGCGGCCGCCGTTACGCACGTCCAGCAGTCGATACTCCAGCAGGCCATGCCACTGGTAGTACAGGTCGTAGCGCAACTGGCCCGCAGCGAAGTTGGTGGCCGAATCGAACCACGGTCCGCTGCCACGCCCGTAGCGCACCTCGCCTTCGCGGCGTGCCAGCTTGCCGGCCACTTCCCAGCGCGGGTCGATGCGATAGACGCCTTCCAGCGACAGCACCTGGGTGCGCTGGTCGTAGTCCACGCCATTGACCTGGCCCATGCTCGACAGGTCATACAGATAGCTGTAGCGGCCGAACAACGCCCACCGGTCATTGTCCCATGGCCGATAGGCGAAACCGAGGTTGCCTTCAATGAAGCGCGCGCCGGCCACCGGATTGATTGCATCGTCGGTGTCGGCGTAGTTGAAGCGCGCCGCGATACGCCAGCTGTCGTTGAGCCGATGGCTGAGGCGGTTGGTGCTGACCCATTGCGTGCGCCGCTCGGCACCGGTGTCGCGGCGCCATTCCAGCTTGCTCTGCCACTCGGTGCCGGGCGACGTGCGACCGCCGGAGAGGCTGACGGCCTTGCGGTCGACCTGGCCACTGCTGGCGTCCAGCTTGCCGTTGCTCAGGGTGAAGCCCGCGTTCCAGCCCACCGCCGGATAGAAGTCCATGCCAAAGGTGTGCGCCAGGCCGGACTCCTGCCCGGATTTCAGGAACTGGCTCTCGTTGAACACGTTGACCTGATCAGACAGGCGCCAGCGCTGGCCCAGCGTCCAGCCATCCTGCGCGTTCGGGCTGAACAACGGGTCGTACTCGCTGCGGTCGGTGGACTGGGTGAACGCACCATAGAAGCTGTGTTGCGGGGTCAACCGGTACTCGGCATTGACCTGCGCGGCGGTGCCACGGTCGCCGTCACTCACCTCGGCGCCAACGGTGGACAGGTTGGCGAAGGTCCAGGTACCACCGGCCACCACCGCATCATTGTCGGCATAACGGCCATGGTCATCATCCACCGTCAGCTGTCCCCCACCGTACACATCCAGCGACGTGCCGATGCGGTGCGTGTAGCGCGCCGCAGCCAGCACACCGGCCACGTTGCCGCCGGCACCACGGTCTTCCTGCACCCGGCGCAGCTCGGCCGACAGGCGGTCGTTCTCGCCGATCCGCCATTCGGCGGTGGCCTGGGCCTGGATCAACGATTCGTTGCCCCGCCGCGCCTCGCTGTAGCGGGCGTACAGGCTGAAATCATCGGTCACGTAACCGAGCAGCTCGGCGCCCTGCTCGCGCACGCGCTGGCCGGTGTCGAAGCGGCCCACCGAATAGCCGCCGTCCACCTGACGCCACCAGGCGCCGGCGCTCCAGTCGCGCTGGGTCCAGCCCAGTTCGCGCAGGTTGACGCGTGCTTCGACGGCGGTCGCTTCACCTTCGCGCGGACCGTCCGGGTTGAGGCGGCTGAAGCTCAGGCCGCCGTTGTCGGAGAAGAACACCGGCGCACTGGTGGCTTCGCTGCGGCTGTGCTCGACCTTCAGGTAGGTACCACGGCCGGCCTGCAGGGTCAGGTCCGCGCCCTTCAGCGAGTAGTCCTGGCCGGAACGCTGCTCGTCCACATAGGTGGCACCGATGGCCACGTGATCACCAAACCAGTGCTTGCCGCGCACGCCCGCAGTGATGTCGTCGCTGTCGAAGCCGGTCGGAACCCATTCGTAGTCGACGATCAGGCGCTGCTCATAGCCGTCCAGCGGCACGTCGCGGCTGATCCGGCGCAGGTTCTCGCGGCTGAGCTGGGCCAGCGGCCGGGTCAGCAGGATGCGGCCCTGCAGGGCGTCGATCTCGTAGTCGGCGCCGCGCACCATCGGCACGCGCTGCTCGACGCGGCCGGTGGTGCGGTCACGGATTTCCAGCACCACCTGGTCCGAGCCACTGAGGATGCTGGCGTGGCGCAGGTAGTACAGGCTGCCGCCGGTGCCGATGAACTCGCTGTGGCCCGGTGCGGTCTCTGCCTGGGATCCGAACAGGCGCAGTTCGCTGCGTGCATCGCCCCAGGCGTTGGCGCCGCGCGAGCGCCACGACAGTGCCGCGCCGTACAGCGAACGCACGTACTGCGCGTACTCGGTGCCGGTCAGGCCGGTGTTGTAATTTCCCCACAGCGCCTGGTTCTTGTCCCAGTCCATGCGCAGGTAGAAGCGGCCCATGCTGTCCACGTCGCGCTGGGTCAGCGAGTCGTCACCGTAGGTCGGGTAGTACAGATCCGGGTCCAGGCTACGGAACAGATCGCGCGGGTCGGCCGTGGTGAAGCCGGTGAACAGCTCGTCCAGCGGACGGTTCTGGGTATCGGCCTGTGCGGTCAGCAGGTAGCGGCCGCGGGTCTTGGCCTTCAGGTAGAACGCCAGGCGACCGTCACTGAGCACATCATCGTTGCGCTCACCGCGGGCAAGATCCTGCCCTGCCCCACTGGCCTTGTTCTGGTACACGGTGATATCGGCCAGGCCGACCCCGAACAGGTACCGGCCGCTGACATCGACTTCCAGCGTGCGCGCGATCGCCGGTGCATCCGGTCGCTCCACGCGCACGTCGAACGCATGATGGCCGATCGGCATCAGGTACTCGGCGGCGAACTTGCGATCCTGGTCCAGCGGATAGCTGTCGCCGTTGATCTTCAGCGCCGCCCCCAGCGGCAGGTCGCGGCCGCGCAGGCGCACCCGCGCCCCATACACCGGGATGTTCTGCTGGCGCAGGCCATTGCCATCGAACACCTGCTGCAACAGCGACAGTGACGCAGCCTGATTGGCGTCCACCGAGGTACCGCGGCGGTCTTCCAGCGCGTCACGCAACTGCTGGTTGCCGCGCTCGAATTCCGCAGGCGTCACCAGCTGCATCGATTGCGCGGTGGTTTCATCGACATTGCCCTCGGCATCGAAGGCGCGCAGAACGTAGACCAGGCGGTCGCCGCGACGCAGCGGCGTCGAGGCCGGCAGTGCGCCATCCCACACGCCCTGGGCAACGGCGGCCACCGGTAGTTCGAACGTTGCCAGTGCTGCCACACGATCCGTGTCGCTGCCGCGGTAGACGCTGACTTCCAGGCGCTGGATGAACGCGGTGTAGTTGCCGCGCACGTAGAACTCGACCGGCCGCACGATGCGGCCTTCGTCGAAGGCCACCATGCCCGGCGCGGACACCGACAGTTCCGGCTGGCCCATCGCCGGATCTTCGGTGGCCCAGATCGCGCCACCTTCCGGCAGGCGGATCATGAACTCGCCGCGCACGGTCGCCTTGCCCGGCTCATCGATCGCCAGGCTGACCCGTCGATCCGGTTGCAGCACCTGCGAACTGGAACGCGTGGAGGTTCCCTCGGTCACCGGTTCGTCGTAGCTGCGCGAGCTCAGGCTGAACAACAGTTCGCCCTCGGCGTTGCACTGGGTACCGTCACAACGGATCGGTGCCGGCTCGGCGGCGGGAGGTGCGGCCTGGGCGGCAGCGGCCAGGCTGAGCAGCAGGGCCTGGTACAGCGCGGCGCGCGGCAGGCGGGCCGC
>DQIG01000380.1:7021-7213 GCA_003525885.1 Stenotrophomonas sp. | reverse complement strand
CGAAACTGCGGTCGATCTTCAGGCGGCCCACCGGGAATCGGTTGAGGTAATTGAGGTTGGAGAAGCCGGTACCGAAGTCGTCCACCGCCAGCGGTACGCCGTGCCGTTCCAGCACGTCGAAACAATGACGCAGGATGTCGGTGTCACGGATCAACGCCGACTCGGTCAGTTCCAGCTCGAGCCGCTGCGGCG
>DQIG01000380.1:6592-6859 GCA_003525885.1 Stenotrophomonas sp. | reverse complement strand
GCCGCTGCGGCGGCCAGCCGTGGGCATGGCAGATCTCGATCACGCGTTCGGCGAAACCGCGATCGCGCAGCTGCACCGCCGACACATTGACCGCGACGCGGTCGAAATGCAGTCCGGCGCGGTCCCAGGCGGTCGCCTGGCGGCAGGCTTCGTTCAGTACCCAGTCGCCGATGCGTACGATCTCACCGCACTTCTCGGCGATGGGGATGAACTCGGCCGGGCTGCAGTAGCCGATGCCGGGGCGATGCCAGCGCAGCAGCGCCTCGA
>DQIG01000380.1:5928-6445 GCA_003525885.1 Stenotrophomonas sp. | reverse complement strand
TGCCAGCGCAGCAGCGCCTCGATCGCCGGTGGTTCGCCGTGGTGGGCGTGCAGCAGCGGCTGGTACGCCAGGCTGAACTCCTCGCGCTCGATCGCACCGTGCAGCGCGTGCTCAAGCTCCAGCTTGCGCTGGATGCGGGCCAGCGCGTCCTGGCTGTAGTACTGGTAGGTGTTGCGCCCGGCTTCCTTGGCGGCGTACATCGCGGCGTCGGCGGCACGCAGCAGTGAATCGAAGTCGGTCTGTGCATCGCCCAGCATCGCGATGCCGACGCTGGCGCCGACCTTCAGCGTGGTGTCGCCGCGGCGCAGCGGCTCGGCCAGCGAGGCGATCAGTTTGCGCGCCACGTGGCCCGCATCCTCCGGCTCGGCCAGGTCGCGCAGCACCACGATGAACTCGTCGCCACTGAAGCGGCCGAACAGATCGTTGTTGCGCAGGTTCTGGTGCAGGCGCGTGGCGGCGGCCTTCAGCAGCGCATCGCCGGTGGCATGCCCGAAGCTGTCGTTGATGGTCTTGAAGC
>DQIG01000380.1:884-5780 GCA_003525885.1 Stenotrophomonas sp. | reverse complement strand
CTGTCGTTGATGGTCTTGAAGCCGTCCAGATCGATGAACAGCATCGCCAGCGAGGTGCCGCGGTCGCGCGCTTCCTCGATGGCTTCGGCGGTCTGTTCGCCGAGCAGCACACGATTGGGCAGGCCGGTCAGCAGGTCGTAGTGGGCCAGCAGTTCGATGCGCTCGTTGGCCTCGCGCTCGCGGGTGATGTCACGGAACAGCACCACGAAGCGCGGTGGCAGTCCGTCACGACGATCCAGCTCGATCAGCACCTGCACCCAGACACGCAGGCCCGATTGGCGGTAGAAGCACAGGTCCAGCTGCTCGGGCAGGCCGCCGTTGGCGATGCGGACCAGCGCCGCCTCGAACGCATCGCGCGAGTCTTCGGTGTACAGCGCCAGCGCCTGGTCGAGGGTGATCGGCTCCTTGCGAAGGCCATGGATGCGATAGCACTCCTCGGTCCACTGCATGTGCCGGGTCTGCACCTCGATCTCACAGCCGCCGATGCGGCCGAGCGCGGAAACGCGGTTGAGCAGTTCAGTGCGCCAGCGGATCAACGCGTCGGTCTGGTGCTGCTCGGTGATGTTCTGCACCTGCCCCAGCAGGCGCTTGGGCTGCCCGTCCATGTCCAGCAGCGGCTGCATCCACAGGCGCAGGTGCTGCGAGGGTTCATGGCCGCGGGTCAGCTCCAACTCGAGATTGGCGGCACGGCCATCGCGCCACAGGCGCCGCCACGCCGCACGCAACGCGCCACGCGAGCGCGGATGCAACTGCTTGAGCCAGCGCCGCTGGCCGGGCACGGCGCCCTGCTCCAGCGCCAGCAGTGAGCGTAGTTCCGGCGACCACCAGAAGTGCCCGCTGTTGGGATCGAACGACCAGCTGCCCATGCTGGCGATGCGCTGCGCCTCGCTCAGGTGCAGCTGCTGTTCCTGCAGCAGCGATTCGAGCTGCTTCTGCTGCTCGATATCGGTATGGGTACCGACCATGCGCAGTGGCTGGCCGTCGGCGGTGCGCGCGACCACGCGGCCGCGATCCAGCACCCAGCGCCACTGCCCGTCGGCCTGGCGGAAGCGGAACTGTGCGCTGTACTGCTCGCTGCGCCCGCGCAGGTGCTCGTCGAGCGCGGCGCGCACCTGGGCGATGTCCTCGCTGTGCACGCGCGACAGCATTTCGGTGGCGGTCTCGTCGCCCAGCGCGGGCGTGCGCACCACCCGGTCACTGGGGATGTCCCAGTCCCACAGGCTATGGCCGGCGCTGTCCAGTGCCAGTTCCCAGCGCCCACCACCATCGACCGGCACCGGCTCGGGAATGCTCAGGGTGAACGCCAGCAGGTTGCCGGCACCATCGTGCACGGCGCGCAGGTGACCGTCGTAGTGCCCTCGCGGGCCGCCTGGCAGCGTGCAGGCCACGATGCCGCCATCGGCAGCCATCAGGCGCAGATCTTCCAGCATCGGCGCATAGGCGGCCACGGTGGCCGGCAGGCCATGCTCGCGCGCAGCAGGATTGGCCGCCAGCGGGCGCCCGGTACGGTCGACAATGACCAGCGCCGACGCAAGCGGGTGCTGCAGCAGGCTGGCGATGATCCCTTGGTCCACGCGATCTTGCTCCGGATGACACGCCCGTCAGCGGGGCACGCAGTGGTTAACGGCGCCTGCGGCGGATAATTGAGTGGTCACGGCACGCTGCGGGGTAAGATGACCGGCGCCCCTTTCACCCGCCCCGTCCATGCCCGCAGAACCGACCGGCAACGCCCCAGTTCCCGACCCGCGGATGGCGCAGGCGCTGAGCCGTGACCGGCGCCGGGTGGTACTGAGCTACCTGGTGATGGCGCTGGCCTGGATGATCTCTACCGACAGCGTGGTTCAGGCGCTGGTGCCCGATCCGCAGCAGGCGGCCCTGTGGCAGGGCCTGAAGGGTTCGTTCTTCGCCCTGGCCAGCGCGGGCCTGCTGTATCTACTGCTGCGCCCACTGGCCGAGCACGTCCTGCATACCCATGCCCGCCAGCAGGCCTCGGAGCTGCGCCTGCGGCAGATGTTCGAGGGCAACCCCGGCCCGATCCTCGTCTATGACCTGGACACGCTGGCGATCCTCGATGCCAACCCCGCCGCCTGCACCGCTTTCGGCTGGGACCGCGACGAGCTGCTGGAACAGACCATCGATGCCTTGTGGCCGCCAGGCCAGGACCAGGCGCTGCAGACCAAGCTGGAGGCGATCCGCGAGGCGCCCGAGGAGCTGTGCATCCTGCGCGCGCAGCTGCAGCTGCGCGATGGCTCGCTGCGGCAGATGGAACTGCGCTCCAACGCGATCAGTTACGACGGCCACAACGCCCGCCTGCTGATCGCCATTGATCGCACCGCCGAGGATCTGGCGCAGCTGCGCCGCGACCAGGCGCTGGCACGGGTGGAGGAAGCCCACGAGCTGGCCCGCATCGGTGCCTGGGAGCTGGACCCGTCCACCGGGCTGGGCCGCTATTCCAACCAGGTCTATCGCCTGCTCGGCCGCAGACCGCCCGAGGCCCGCCGCTGGCACCGCTTCGACGAACTGCTGGTGCCGGCCGACCCGGCCACCGCCACCCAGACCGAGCAGCTGCTGGCCGAGCTGTGCTCCGGCGAGCCGGTACAGGTGGACGTGCTGCTGCCGCTGCTGTCGATGGACGGGCGTGCGCTGATGGTGCACCTGCGCGCCGCCAGTGGTATCGACGAGGCCGGCCGCAACCGCGTGCTGGGCACGCTGCAGGACGTGACCGAGCGCGAGCAGTCGCGGCGCCTGCTGCGCGAGCGCGAGGAGCAGTTCCGTGAGCTGGTGCGGGTGCTGCCCGATGGCGTCGTGATCCTCTCCGACGAACATGTGCTGTACGCCAACGCCTGGGCCGCCGGCCTGTTCGGCTACGGCAGCCATGCCCTGCTGGGCGAGCCCTTGTCGGCACTGGTCGCTGCCACAGACCTGCAACGGGTGCGCAGCCAGCTGCGTGCCGGCCAGCCACACCTGGGGCCTGGCCACAGCAGCGTGGTGGCCATGCAGCGTGGCGACGGCCGCAGCTTCCACGCCGGCCTGGCGGTGGGCGAAGTGCGCTACGGCGGCCGCGACTGCAAGCTGCTGATCGTGCGCGACCTGAGCGATTCCGAACGCACGCGCAGCGCGCTGGAAACCAGCAACCGCGAACTGCAGGCGATGGCCGGCCGGTTGTTCTCGCTGCAGGAGGACGAGCGTCGTGCAATCTCGCGCGACCTGCACGATGACATTGGCCAGGCAATCACCGCCATCAAGCTGTCGGCGCACGCGGCGCAGGATGAGGACGATCCGCAGCGGCGTGGCCAGGACCTGGCGCAGATCGTCAGCCTGGCCGACACCACCGTGGCCAAACTGCGCGACATTTCCACCCTGCTGCGCCCGCCGCAACTGGATGCACTGGGCCTGGAAGCGGCGCTGAGCTGGCAGGCGCGGGTGTTGTTCCGCTCTTCACCGGTGGAGCTGCTGGCCGAGATCGAGCCGCTGCCGCACCGCCCGGACAACAGCATCGAACAGGCCTGCTTCCGCATCGCCCAGGAAAGCCTGACCAACGCGCTGCGCCATGCGCGCGCCAGCCAGGTATTGCTGCAGCTGCGCGATGTCGGCCAGCGTGGGTTGCACCTGCAGATCCGCGATGATGGCGAGGGCTTCGATCCGGACGGCCCGCGCGGCCTCGGCCTGATCGTGATGCGCGAGCGTGCTCAGAGCGTCGGTGGCCACGTGCGGATCGAGTCCGCACATGGCGAAGGCACCCTGATCGATGTCCACCTCCCCTACCAGGCGGCCAGCATGGCTGCCGTCGATTCACCGGAATACTGAGCCTATGTGGAATCCCAACCTGCCCCCGGTCAGCATCGATGATGCCCCCGACCGCCTTGGCGCCGGCAACCCCGAGCTGCAGGCAATGGTTGCCGAGGCGGCCTCCGGCGGCATCTCGCTGATGCTGATGCATGTGGACATCGACCACTTCGCATCGGTCAACGAGAACATGAGTGCCGAAGTGGGCGACCAGGCACTGGTACTGGTGGCGCAGCGCCTGCAGTCCTACCTGCGCGGGCGCGGCAAGCTGTGGCGGCATGGCAGCGACGAGTTCCTGATCGCAGTGCCACGCACCGCGGATCTGCCGCTGCCGGAAGATTTCGCCGAAGAGATCCGCCAGCAGATGGAGCTGCCGCTGTCGGTGCTGCCATACACGCTGTTCATGACCGGCAAGCTGGGCGTGAGCCTGTGCCCGGAACATGCCAGCAGCACCTCGCGCCTGCTCGACCATGCCGAGGATGCGCTGTACCAGGCCGCCCGTGAAGGTGGCAATGCCGTGCGCATCCATGCGGTGGACACCCCGCCGAGCGCGCACAGCGAGAGCATCATCGCGCGCCAGATCGTCGATGCCATTCCCAATGGCGAACTGAAGCTGCGCTACCAGCCGCTGGTGAGCGCCCGCGACGGCCACGTGGTGGGCATGGAAGCGCTGCTGCGCTGGCAGTCGCCGACCCTGGGCATGCTGGTGCCGGAGCGCTTCATGCGCACCGCCGAGCGCCTGGGCATCATCGTGCAGATCGGCACCTGGGTGCTGGAAGGCGCCTTGAAGCAGGCACGGCTGTGGCGCGACCAGGGCTTTGATGACTTCACCATCGCGGTGAACGTGTCCACCCTGCAGCTGCTGCGGCCGAACTTCTTCGCCGAGGTGATGTCATTGCTGCAGGCCGCGGGCGTTCCGGCGCAGATGCTGACGCTGGAGATCAACGAGAGCGCGCTGACCAACAACGTCAATTTCGTGCACGAGACGCTGGCCAACCTGCGCAACGAAGGCATCAGCCTGAGCCTGGACAACTTCGGCACCGGCGACTCCAGCCTCAGTGCGCTGGTGCGCTACCCGGTGGACAAGCTGAAGATCGACCGCAGCTTCAT
>DQIG01000380.1:0-680 GCA_003525885.1 Stenotrophomonas sp. | reverse complement strand
CATCGCCCGCGCGATCATCGCCATGGGCCACCAGCTGGGCATGACCGTGATCGCCAACGGCGTGGAGTCGCAGGCCCAGCTGGGCTTCCTGCGTCGCAACGACTGCGATGTGTTCCAGGGCTACCTGTTCGGCGAGCCGATGTCGGCCGATGCCGCCGGCATGACCCTGCGCCGCCGCTACCTGCGCCCGGAAGCCTTCGCCGAGACGCGCCCGGACCGGACGCTGCTGCTGCTGGATGATGAGGAAAACGTGCTGCGTTCGCTGGTGCGCCTGTTCCGCCGCGACGGCTACCGCATCCTGGCCGCCGGCAACGTGCGCGATGCCTTCGATCTGCTGGCGATCAACGACGTACAGGTGATCCTGTCCGACCAGCGCATGAGCGACATGAGCGGCACCGAATTCCTGGGCCGGGTGAAGATGCTGTACCCGGATACGATCCGCCTGGTGCTGTCGGGCTATACCGATCTGAACACGGTGACCGATGCGATCAACCGCGGCGCGATCTATCGCTTCCTGACCAAGCCGTGGAACGACGACGAGCTGCGCAAGCACATCCACCAGGCGTTCCGTACCTACGAGGAACAGCGCCGCAGCAATGCCGGACCGGCGCCGGTGGAAAGCGGAGAGGGTGGCGAGGATCGCCCGGCGCGCTGATGATCCCATCCGGTAGAGCCGGCCG
>DQIG01000379.1:19783-19970 GCA_003525885.1 Stenotrophomonas sp. | reverse complement strand
AGCGCGCGAAGCAGGGCAGGGCCAGAAGCATGAAGTCCGTGGTCGGTAGCAACGGCACGAAAATGCCGATGAAGCCGACCGCGACCAGCGTGAGGCCCAGCATCAGCCACGCAGTGCGCGCCATGCGCCCGCGTGTCAGCAGTTCGGGCGCCTGTTTCGCTTCCGCCACCTCAGGCCCCACCTCAGG
>DQIG01000379.1:627-19632 GCA_003525885.1 Stenotrophomonas sp. | reverse complement strand
ACCTCAGGCCCCACCTCAGGCCCCACCTCAGGCCGGGTGGGCATCGATATGGGCCTGAACCCGCGCGAAGGCGGCGAGGGCGCCTTCTTCGGCCCGAGCCTCTTCGGCCTCGGAGAGCGGCACGGCGTCGAGCGCGGCGGTGAAAGCGCGCCAGTGCGGGGCCGGGCCGGCTTCTGCCGGAGCGAGATGGCGGGCGCCGAAAGTATCGGACAGCGCCAGCTTTTGCGCTTCCTTGCGCAGCAGCGCGGCGCCCATGTTGGAGCCCTCCGCGACATAGAGCCAGCCCAATGCAGTGCCGAGATCGGCAGGGGTATCGAGCGCGAAAGCCGGAGTGTCGGCCGTGGGCACATCGAGGCCGAGATCGTCCATATCGGCGATCACGCGGGCCATGCGGCAGCGGCTGGCAAGATCGGGGAAGGCATCGCGCAGGCGGGTGTCGACATAGAGCGCCTCGACATCGCGGTGGAACAGATACTGGATGCGGAGGAACCGCTTATAGCCGTCGAGCGAGGCGAAAGAGGCGGCGGACATGATCGAGCGGTCCACGCCTTCATGAACGGGACTTGTCGCGGCCTTGAGGCGTTTTGACCTGCTTTGTGTGCCGTTCTGGGTGGGTTCGGTGATGGTCATGGTCATGGTCATCATGGTCTCCGGTTGGTTGGTGGGTTCAGAAAGTGCGGCTGAGACGCAGGCTCGCGCCCGTGCGGCGGTAGGAATAGAGCCAGTCGATGCTGCTCTCGACGCGGGTGTGCTGGAGCACCAGTTCAGGGACGAGCCGCGCGAATTGCAGCGCCGGGAAGCGGGCGATGGCAGTGGCATTGAACTGGTCGTCGCGGCGGCGGGCGGCGAAAACCTCGCTGAAGGCACGCGTATCGCGGTGACGCCAGGAGCCGATCAGCAGCAGACTGGCCGCCGTGCCGAACGTCTTGTTCACCCCCAGCCGCGCGCCCCACTGGCGATAGGCATCGGCCTTGGCGGGCGCACCCTTGAGGACGAAATCCGGCCCCGCGAAAACGCTCCAGCCGGGGGAGGGGGCGTACCACGCCGTCAGGCTCAGGTCCGTCATCGCCCCGTCCTGCGAGCGGAACACGCGCTGGCGATAGCGGTAGTCGCGATAGTTTGCCTCGATCCGCAGCAGCGTTCTTGGCGAGAAGACGTGCTGCCAAAGGGCATTGCCGCCCGGCGCTTCGTAGAGCAGCGCCGATCCGAAAGTGCCGAGATCGAGCGAGGGCGACAGCGCCACGGTGTCGCGGGCGGACTGGTATTGATAGCCGATCCGCAGCATCAGCGTGGACTGCGAATAGCCGTGATGCTGCGCGTAGATGTCGCCGAACAGCAGGGCGCTGGTCCGTAGCGCGTTGTGGCCGGAAAGCGGCAGTGTGCGGCCCAGCGTGCCTTCGAAGTTGAGGCCGGTAGCGCGGATCGGATCGGGCACCTTGCGCTCGAACAGGCACGATCCGTCGGCGGCGGCCAGCAGGCAGGTATAGCTGGCCGACGACTGGTTGAGATTGCTGCTGTAGCCGGGGCCGAGCGCGAAGCTGCCTTGCCAGCCGCGCCGTTGTTTCAGGGCGCCGAGGAAAGCATCGACGGTGGCGAGAACCCCGCGCGTCTGGTCGCCCATTGGGCCGAGTAGGCTGCGAATGTCCTCGAAGGCGCGCTTCGCCTCGCGGTCCTTGCGGTTCTCGAACAGCACGCGCGCCAGTTCCAGCCGGGCGGGCACGAAGTCGGGGCTGAGCGCGAGCAGTTCGCGGTAGCGGCGCTCGGCTTCGGCCAGTTTGCCGCCCTGGCGGGCAAGCGCTCCCTCGGCGCTGAGCACCAGCATCGGGTCGTGATCGGGATAACGGTGATAGGCGGCGAGGAAGCGGCGCACGTCGCGCCACTGCTTGCGCCCGATCGCGATGTAGAGCGCGCGGCCCATGTCATCGACATTGTCGCGGACAGCGTACGTGGTGCCGTCTATGTCCAGCGAGGTGGGCAGGGTGTCCCAGTCCTCGGCATCTTTCAGCCGTTCGCGCTCCGCCTTGCGCTGCTGTACATCTACCTGCTGGTCGAGGCGCAGTCGGGTATCCTGATCGCTCGCGCTCTGGGCTGCCGCGTGGACGGGCAACAGCAGCGCTGCCGGGCCGGCGCAGAGGAGAAGCCGAAAGGATGTGCGGTGAAGCGTCATGCCGTGTCCGAAAGGCGTTGTGGGAAAAGACGGGACCGACCCGTTTGCGCCGGATGGTCCGACCCCGTCTTTCCCTTCACGCAGCCGTGGTTACTGCGAGCCGCCGAACGCGGTGTTGTACTGGTTGCTGCCCGCGAAAGTCGCGATGCCGGCCAGTGCCTGCGCGGCCGAGCCGAAGAACTGGCCGCTCACGTCGCCGCCTGATGCGAGCGTTGCATTGGTGGAGGCGTTCGACGCCGTTGCTGTGCCGAGACCCGCGATTTGCGAGCCGATGATATCGGTAGTGCCGATGTCCACCTTCAGCGATGCGTTCTGGATCGAGCCGGTAACAGTACCGGCGCCGAAGTTGGCGATGAAGGTGCCGGTCAGTTGCGCACCGCTGCCGGCGTAGTTGCTGATGCCCTTGACGGCATAGGTGGCGGTGCCGCTGGTCGGGACGCTGGCGTCCGCAGTGGCACCGGTGCCGCCGTAATAAACGGTGTGATCGCCCGCCGTGGCGCTGCCGGTCTGCGACCATTCGCCGTAATAGACGTCATAGGAGCCGACCTTGGCATAGTCGAAACGGCCATACTTCGAGTGGTCGGTGGTGGCCTGTGTCGTGTTGACGAAGCTGGTCACGCCGTTCGCATCGGTGCCGAGCGTGGTCTGCAGGCCCTGGAAGTCGATGTACTGGTCGGTAAGCATGCTGGGCACGTTGATGCCGACTTTGCCCGCGCTGTGCGGGCCGCCGACGACGGTGCTGGCGGCGATCTTCACCTTGGTGTCGCTCGATTCACCGACCACCTGGGCATGGGCAGCGCCTGCCATCGCGCTGGAAATTGCAAGGGAGAGACCAAGGGCCTTGAGATGAGAGAATTTCATTCCACTTCTCCTGCGTGTTGGTGCGCCTGATCGTCAGGCGCATCGATCCAGGGGCGCTGTCGTTGTCCGGGTCTGTCAGGATTGCTGGACGCGGGCGGCGGCCCTGAAACTCTGGTTAGAACTTCCCCGTCAGGCTGAGCCGCACGGTCCTGCCCGGAGCGGGCAGCATGGAGCGCGACAGGGGGTCGAGATAATAGCGGTTGTTGAGGTTGAGCCCGGTCAGTTCGGCGCTGAAACGCTCGTTAATGCGGAACTTGGCATAGGCATCGAGCGTGATGATCTCGCCCCAGGTATAGGGGATGTTGAGGGCACATCCGCCCACGCAGTCGTTCTCCTGCGTGAATTCGGCCAACTGCGGATTGTCATAGGCGCTGTACCAGACAAGGCGTCCGCCCAGTTCGAGCCGGCGATCAAGGAGCCGCCCGCCCACGGTCCAGTTCACGGTGTCTTCGGGCGTCGCCTGGGTGAGCAGGAAACCGGCGAGGAAGCCGTACTTCACGCAGTTCGGCACGCGGCCACGTGATGGGTCGAGCAGGGCCGCGATCGATTCGTCGCAGGCCTTGTTGGTGGTCATGTGACCGGCGCTGATGTCGGTGAAGAAGCGGCCGTTGTCGAAGCGGGCCTGCAGCTCGAACCCGGCGATCACCTGCTTGTCGAGGTTGGTGAACATCAGATTGGTGCTGCGCTCGATCACGTTGCGCGTGGTATTGTGATACCAGGTGAGCTTGATGTCGGCGTGCTGGTCCTCGCCGCCGAGGCCCAGCAGCGGGCGAAGATCCTGGATGAAGGCCGTTTCCCATGAGCGCATACGCTCAGGCTTGAGGTTTGCCAGCGGGTTGATCGAGGCTGCGAAACCGGTCGTGCTCTCGAACATGCTGGGGAAGCGCAGCGCCTGCGCATAACGCACGTAAGCGCGGGTGCTGTCGCTGAAATAAACCGTGGCCGAAGCCGTGGGTGTCCAGCCGTGGGCGGATTGGCGTTTGACGTCGGAAATTGAAACGGCCGCGATCTGTGCCGATGCGCTGCACGAACCGGCTGCGTAGTTGGCGACACTGTCGAGCGAACCGTTCAGGCAAATGTTGTCGGCGCGGCTATAGCGACCGTCCGCGCCTGCTTCCCAGACAGGGCCGGTATGGGTCCACACGAAAGCTGTTGGATTAAGCGCATAGCGCGCCACGGCCTGGGTAATCACACGCTCGATCGTGGCGGGATTGGCCGTGCTGTTGGCATAGCGTTCGCGCAGCGACGCTTCGTAGGCTTCGGCACCGAACTCGTTGGTCTGATAGGAGGTGGAGTAGCTCTGCGCCATGTATCGATCTACCGAACCGCCTTGCAGTTCGATGTACTTGGGCAGGAAGTCGTCCTTCGCCCAGTAGCCGGAATAGGCCAGCCCGGCGTTCAGCTTGAGGAAGCGAGTGGGTTTCCATTCGCCGCTGAGGTTGATGCGGTATTCCTCGCGGCGACCGGCACGCGGCAATTGGCGCCAGCCGTTGGCGGCGGCATCCGAATATTCGTCGTCCGAACGCAGTTTCTCGTGTTGCCAGTTGCCTTCGAGGAGGAAGCTCAGCGTGTCGGAGAGCGCGAACTGGTTGCTGGCGGTGAAGCCGAAGCGGTTGTTGCGCGCGTTCATGATCGCGCTGTTGATGATGATGGGATCGGCGATCGATGCCGAGTTCGGGAAACCGCCGGAACTGTAAGTGTCGCTGACGGTGTGGGTCAGCCAGCCGGTGGCACGAAAGTCCAGCCAGCGGCTGCCGGGCTGCCACTTGTACTCGGCATTGTAGGCCTGCGCATGAACCTTGCTCAGCGGCCACTGGATGTTGCCGAAATAATTGCCATCGGTGGTCATGATGCGCGAAGGCATGATCTCGCCGAATTTGGTGCGGCTGTCGCGGAAGCCCAGTTGCAGCGCCTGATCGTCGGCGATGTGCCAGGTGGCCTTGAGCAGCACCGATTCCAGTTCGCTGGAGGTATTGGGCACCTCGTTGCCAGGCTCGTAATTGAGGCCGAGGATGCGCACGTATGTGTCGGAATTCTGCGGCAGGCCCTCCTGCTGGTAATAGCCCGCGCCAGTCTTGCCCGAGAAGTAGTTGCCGCGTTCGCGGAAGGCATAGGCGCCCATCAGGTCGAGATCGCCGACCCGGCCCGCCACCGCCAAACGGATCGCACGGTCGCCGAAGGAGAAGCTTTCGTTGTCGTCCGAAGTGCGCAAGTTCACCCGCAGCGAAGAGTCGCAATAAGGGTAGGTGGGAGAGCCCCCGCTTGCGCATAGGAAGCCCGGCACGTCGTCGTAGTTCTGCCCGGTCAGCAGTGTGGGCAGACGCGGGTTGGTGGAGTTGTTGCCGCCTTCCAGCCGCAGTTCGAAGCCGAAAGTCTGGCTCGGTTGCAGGATGTCGTCGGCGTCGAGGGTGTTGATCACCACCGCGCCGCCGGTCGATCCGTTGATGCCGCGTGCCGAGACCGGCCCTTTGAGCACCTGCACGCCCGAGATCAGGCTGGGGTCGATGTAGCTGCGGTTGCTTGCGCCGTTGTAGCCGCGCCAGACGGTCAGCGCCTGTTCGGTGCCGTCGATCACGACGGGCACGCGCCCCGGGCCCTGAATGCCGCGAATGCTGGGATCGATGGCGCCGCCGTTGCGGGCGTCGCCGCTATAGACGTTGACCATGCCCTTGAGCACATCGGCGGTGTTGACGCCCTTGTAGCGTTCGACTTCGTCCTTGCCGGCGTAGACCGAGGACATGTCCTGATCGTAGACGGCATCCTTGCGGCGGGCGTCGCGCTGCGCGCCGGTTTCCGAAGTGGCCTCGATGCTCTGCCCCTCGACCCGCAATGTGCCGAGGTTCACTGTGCCTGCTGCGACCCCTGCTTCGGCGGCGGTCTGCCCGGGGCGGGTCAGAGTGACCACGTTGCCCTCGATACGGAAAGTGAAGCCGCTCGCTGCCAGCAGGCGGGTCAGGGCGTCCCGCGTGGACATCCTGCCGCGAAGGCCTGCACTGCGCTGGCCTTGCAGGTCCGAGGCATTGATGCTGACCTGAAGGCCGGACTGGCTGCCGAAGTCCATCAGTGCCTCGTCGAGCCCCTGCGCCGGAATGTCGAAGCTGTGGAGCGCCTTGGCCTGGGCTGGCTGGCTCTGCGCCGTGGCAACAACCGGCCACGCCAGCACCCCGACCGAAGCTGTTGCCAGCAGAATTCCTGCAATCGTCCGGACGTGCCCGGAACGTCCGCTATTTCCCCCCGAGATCACACTGTCGCTCCCATCGTCTGAATGTCGATATGCGAAATGCTAATGATAAGCATTCGCATATTTCATTGACGGGTGATGGCGGCACATTTCCGGAAGAAAATGCAGAAAAGTTATAAAACTATGATTTTAAGATATAAATTTAAGAATATGCGGACAGTCATCACTCCACGGTGACGATTTTCAGCCAGGGCGTGAGGCGGCGCACGTGAATGGTATGGGCCTTCCCGAGCGCTGTCAGGGCGGCTTCCGGATTGCGCAAGTCGTAAATCCCGGTCACCCGGCGCGATGCCAGTCCCGGCCCTCGCACCACCATATAGCCCCCATACCAGGGGCGCAGCGCATCGAGCACTTCGCCGACCGGCTGGTCCTTCACGAACATCCGGCCTTGGGCCCACCCGGCCACACGCTCCGCGCGCATGGTGCCAAGTTCGGTCTTGCCATCGGCTTCAAGCGAAACCGTCTCGCCCCGATGCAGTACGGTGCGCGGGTGATGTCCCGGGTAATCAACGGCAACGATGCCTCGACGTACAGCCACGGTAGAATCGCCGGAAAGACCGTCGACCTCGAACGCCGTGCCCAGCACGGTGACCACCGTATCATCGGCCATGACCCGGAACGGGCGGGCCGGGTCATGGGCAACGTCGAAGTAGGCGCGCCCCCGTAGCAGGTGCGCAGAACGTGTCTTGGCGCCGATATCGAAGGACATGGCGCTGCCGGGGGCCAGGGTGATGCGGGTGCCGTCGCTAAGCGAGACCGACCTGACTTCCCCGGCGCCGGTCATTTCCTGCGCGCGAAGACGCAAGGCCATATCCGGCGCGAAAGCAAGGGTCAGACAGGCCGCAAGGCCCAGCCCGCCAACCAGCCCCCAGCGCCGGATGGCAGGGCGCTGCCGAGCGGCGGGGAGTGGCAGCGTGACAACATTGTCGGGCGCGTTAGCGTCACAGACAGGGGGGGTGTCTTGCACGATCGCCGAGGGGAAGGCCGCTTCCACTGTGCAAGCGAAATCCAGCGCCGCATCCCAACTCGTGCGATGGGCGGGGCTGCTTTCCAGCCATGCCTCGAACGCGGCATGCACGCCTTCGTCACCCGGTTGATCGTCCAGGCGAACCAGCCAGTCCAGCGCCTCTCGGTCGAGAGCGCTCATGTTCCCGTCGTCCCTGATCATGGAACCTGCGTCTTTCCCGTCGAATGTCCGAAGTTTTTTCTCTCGTTAACTGGACGACGAATGATGCCGCAATTTTTCCGGAAAAAAATGGCCACCGCCTTCAAACTCCGCGCCGCCGGGCGGTTCGGCAATGCTCCAGCGCCGAGACGACCAGTTCGTGAACGAGGCTTTTCGACAGTCCGAGCCGCATGCCGACTTCCACCAGTGTCAGCCCTTCGACCCGGTGCAGGAGGAAGGCCTGGCGCGTCCGCTCGGGCAAGCGGGATACGGCGTCCATGACATGGGCCAGTTCGTCTGCTGCTTCCGCACTCGTGTGCGCGGAAGGCATGTCGCTGGCGATCTGCTGCGCCGCATCGGTTTCATCCTGTGCGAACAGGCGGCTTTCGAATGCGCGCCGCCGTCTGGCATCGAGCGCAAGATTGCGCACGATCCGGAACAGCAGGCGGTCGGGTTCGTGGATCGTCTGGACCGCGGCGGCGGCGATGAACCGTGTCCACGCATCCTGCACGACGTCTTCCGCCGATCCGCTGTCGCCGGTGATCGTTGCTGCATAACGGATGAGAGCGGAGCGGTTCTTCGTGAACACGCCGAGATGATCCGGCCTCTCCGATTCCGCATGGCTCCCGAAGGGCTTATCCATAGCCGGGCCACTAGCAGATCGGTTGTTGCGAACCAATCTCAAAAAGAACGAGACTCCGGCTTTGGTCTTGATGGGCGCAACATGTTGAAAGGCATCTCATTCCTTGTCCGGGTTGCGGCAGGCTACTGAGTCAGTCCTCAGACTAAAGGATGAGATTCCGAAGCCCCTTGCCGACGCCGGGAAGGCCCCGGTTATGCGCCGTTTGATGTAATTCTGCCACGCCCTGCCGGCTCGTTTCCAAACTGTAACAAACGCATTGACTCTGACAAATATCGTAATCAGTATACGATATATAGTCGGGTGCGACCCCTGGCTAGGAAGTCAACATGAGGTTACGTGGGGTACTGAAGCTTTCGACTGCCGTCGTTACGATTGCACTCTCGGTCTCGGCGCATGCCGAAGAATCCGGAACGGCAGAAACCGTAAAGTCTGGTGAATCCATCATTGTTACGGGCGTTCGCGGATCGGTCGAAAAGGCCGCTCAAAAGAAGCGCAAAGCCAAGCAGATCGTTGATTCCATCGTTGCCGAGGACGTGGGCAAATTGCCCGACAACAACGTCCCCGAAGCGCTGGCGCGCGTCACCGGTGTCCAGATCGACCGCCAGCACGGGGAAGGCGCGTCGATCTCGATCCGCGGGATGACCGACATCTCGACCACGATCAACGGCAATGAGGCGACCAGCGGCACCGACCGTTCGATGAACCTGGCGGACATCCCGGCCGAATTGCTCAAGGCTGTCGACGTCTACAAGACCCGCACCCCCGATCAGGTGGAAGGCGGCATTGCCGGCACCGTCAACGTGGAGCTGCGCCGTCCGCTCGATCTCGACAAGGGGCTTACTGTCGCGGGCAGTTTCCGCGAAGTGTTCTCGAACATCGGCAACACCAAGAGCCCCTATGGCAGCCTTCTCGTGGGCGACCGGTTCGATACCGGCATCGGCGAGATGGGCTTCCTGGTGAACGCCTCTTATACGCGCAACAACTACAACGAAACCTTTGCCGAGAGCGAGACACCGGGGGTCTTCTTCGGCACCGATCTCAACTCCATCGCCAGCGACAAGCAATCGACCACGCTGGTTCCTTATGCAGTCAACTACGGCACCGAAAACGGCCGTATCACGCGCCCCGCCATCAATGCCGTGTGGCAGTGGAAGGCGAGCGACAGGCTCGATTTCGTCGTCGAGGGCAACTACTTCGGCAGCCGCGAACTGCGATCACGCGACCGTCTGCACCTGGTGCTGCGTAATGGAAACTACAACCTTTCGGATGTTTCCTATGCGGATAACGGCAATTCCGATTACCAGACTATCGATGGCATGACCGTTTCGGCAGCCTCCGGCACGATCAACGGCGGCCCGGAGTCCTACTATGAACGCGTGACCTCGAACAATTACGGCGGCAATTTCGAGGCCCACTGGCACACCGATCATACCAAGATCAATTTCACCACCCAGTACAACAAGTCTCGCCGGGAATATTACGGTATTCTCAGCACCTATCGCTTCTCGACGATCGATAGCGCGACGGTCGATTTCGATCAGGATATCGGGGCCGGACAAGGGCCGACGCTGGCGTTCAACGGCGTCGATCTCTCGGATCCGAGCCAGTACACGCTCAGCAACCTGCACGACGAGCGCGGCGTCAATCGCAGCAGCAATTTCGCTGCGCAAATGGACCTGACCCAGGACCTCAGCGAGAATGGCCTGCTTCGCTCGTTCCAGATGGGCGCGCGCTACAGCAATCGAAAGATCAGCTATCGCTACGGCTATCGCGACAGTTCGCCGCTGGTGGACGGTTCGGCGGTGTCGCTCACCGACCTGGGCTATCCTTACGAAACGGCGACCACCGATATCTCCGGCTCCTCCTCGCCGACCTGGTATCATCTCGACGGCAGCTATCTGCTCAAGAACATGGACAGCGTTCGCGAGTGGCTGGTTGCAAACAGCACTACCGGTCAGGACTGGTCGACCAAATACCCGAGCCTCAATCTCGGCAGCGGCTATGCGTCGACGGAGAAGACTTTCGCGGTTTACGGCCAGTTCAATTACGCCTTCGATATCGGTGTGCCTATCGACGGCCTGTTCGGTGCGCGGGTGGTCAATACCTGGGGCGTTTCTGACAGCGCCTCCTACAAGTATGATACCGATTGGAACGAAGTGGTAACGACTGCGACCGGTCGCGGTAACTTTATCGACATCCTACCCAGCTTCAATTCGATCATCCACTTCACGCCGAAGCTGCAACTGCGTCTGGCCTGGACCAAGAACGTCCAGCGTATCGGCTTCGACGCACTCAGCCCCTTCCGCATCGTGCAATCGGCGAACAACACGGTCTACGCCGGCAACCCCGATCTGAAGGCTTATACCGAAAACAGCTACGACGCCTCGCTGGAATACTATTTCGGTAGGGCGGGCTCGATCTCGCTGGCGGGCTACCTGAAGAAGCCGAAGGGTTACATCTATTATTCGGTGGCGACCGAATATATCCCGGAACTGGGAACGACGGGGTCGGTCTGGACCAACCGCAACGCGGGCGGCGGCACCTTCCAGGGCTTCGAGGTCGCGGGCCAGACCTTCTTCGACTTCCTGCCGGGGTTCTGGCGCAACTTCGGCGTTCAGGGTAACCTGACCTGGTTGCGTAAGGGCAGCATCAATTATCCGGACGGTTCCGACAACAATGCCATCGGCATGTCGAAGCTGACCTACAATGCCGCGCTTTACTACGACACGCCCGAGTTCAGTGCGCGCGTGGCGTGGAACTATCGCTCGCGGTATCGCACGGCTGTGTTCTCGGACTATCCCGAGTATTCGCCTTACATGGATGCCACCTCGCGTCTCGATGCGGCGCTGAACTTCACGCCGGTCAAATTCCTGACTTTCAGCATCGAGGCGACCAACCTGCTCAAGAACAATGCGCAGATGTGGTGGGGCAAGGATCGACTGCTGCCTTACGGTGTGCGTCTGCAAGCCCGCACGATCCAGACGGGTGTTCGTTTCCGCTTCTGATCCTGACGGTGCGGCTGCGAGTGGAGAAATCCGCGCGCAGCCGCGCTTTTTTGCACCTTGCGCATACTTCACGTTTCAACTCATGCGTGTATGAAGCCTTGGCTAATCCTGCGAACTGTCGCCTTCCGCGGCTTTCGTCTGCCATGTGGGTTGCTCTGTGCTGAACATCGATATTCGCCAGTTGCGCTATTTCCTCGCCGTCGCGAACGAGCGCAGTTTCACGCGCGCTGCAGAGCAACTGCATATGACCCAGCCGCCGCTCAGCCAGCGGATTCAGGAGCTTGAGGCGTCCCTTGGGCTGACGCTGTTCGAGCGGGGCAGTCGCCCGCTGAAGCTGACCGAAGCAGGGAAATTGCTTTACGAGCGGGCCAGTATGGTGATGCGCGGCATGCAGCAGTTGCAGGTGTCGATGCAGAACCTCGCGGCGCGGCAATCGCCTCGCTTTGTGTTCGGGCTGGTGCCTTCCACGCTTTATGCGCGCCTGCCCGAAGTGATCCGGCGGTTCCGGGAGATCGTGCCGCAAATTGAAATCGGCGTCGCGGAACTGGGCTCCGAAGAGCAGGTGGCGGCCCTGAAGGACCGGCGGATCGATCTCGGTTTCGACCGGATTGCCATGGAAGATCCGGCCATCTGCCATGTTCTGGTCCGCAATGAGCCGCTGGTGGCGGCGGTGGCGAAGGACCACCCGCTGGCCTTGCGCGGCGGGCCCGTGGATCTGGCCTCGCTGTGCAAGGAACCGCTGATCTTCTATCCCAGCGAGCCACGCCCGAGCTTTGCCGATCTCATGCTGTCGCTGTTCGTCTCGCATGGCCTGATGCCGGATCAGATTCAGGAAGTGCGCGAGCTTCAGACCGGGCTGGTCATGGTCGCTGCTGGCGTCGGAGCCTGCATCGTGCCGCAATCGGTGCGCGGGAATGGTCGCGGCGATATTGCCTTTATCGACATTGCCGAGCCGGTCACTGCACCATTGATCATGCGTTTCCGGCAGGACGATACCTCGCCGGAACTCCGTCTGTTGCTCAAGCTGTTCGCGCAGCTCTATGCCGAATGGGAATGGCCGATCCCCGCCGAACTGGCGCGCATCGACGCATCGGGTAGCTCATAGCGTCAGCGGCGCGAGTTTCAGGCCCAGCCATCCGGCCATGGTCTCAAGTTCGGCGCGCAGTTCTTCACCGGCATGGTCGGGCGCATCGGGTTCGAAATGCACCGATTGCACGATCAGGCACGCGGCCTTGCGGTCGGCCTTGAGATCGACGCGGGCCACCAGTCGGTCGCCCAGCAGGAACGGTAGCACGTAGTAGCCGTGGAGGCGCTTTTCTGCCGGGACATAGATTTCGATGCGGTAGCGGAAACCGAACAGTCGCTCGGCCCGGTCCCGCTCCCAGATGAGCGGATCGAATGGCGCCAGCAGGGCGCGGCCCTCGATCCGGCGAGGGCGCCGTGCGTCGCGGTGGAGCCATGCGTGTTTCCCGTCCGCAATACTCACCGGGATGAGTACGCCTTCCTCGGCCAGCGCATGGATGGCGGGGCGTGCTGCCTCTGGCGACTGGCGGAAATAGTCGCGCAGTTCCTTGTCGGTGGCGATGCCATGCGCGGCGGCGGCATGGGCGATCAGCGCGCGGTGGGCATCGGCCTCTGCGGGCGTGGGCCGCGCCATGACCTCCGACGGGATCACCCGCTCTGTCAGGTCGTAAAGGCGCTCGAAGCTGCCGCGCCTGCTGGCGGTGGTGATGTGGCCCGCCCAGAACAGCCATTCGAGCGCGCGCTTGGTGTCGCTCCATTCCCACCAGCCGGACTGGCCCTTGTGGCTCTCGAAATCCGATGCGGCGAGGGGGCCTTCGATCCGGATGCGGTCCAGCAAGGCCATCGCCTCAGCACGCCGCTCGGTGGCGTAGAGCCGCATCCGCCCCCAGCCGGCCTCGCCGCGATCGGCCTGCGCCATGCGCCAGCGCAGCAGAGGCTGAAAGTCGAACGGAAGCAGCGAGGCTTCGTGCGCCCAGTATTCGAACAGGGCACGCTTGCGTTTTGGTCCCCATGCCAGCGTTTCGAGATCCGCGCGGTCATAAACACCCAGGCGCGAGAAGGCAGGCAGATAATGCGCGCGCGCCAGTACGTTCACGCTGTCGATCTGGTGGAGGTGGACCTTGTCCAGCACGCGGCGCAGAGCGGCGAGTTTGGGCGCGCGCGCTGGCCTTGCGCCGAAGCCTTGCGCGGCAAGGGCGATCCGCCGGGCGAGCGGAGCGCCGATCTGTTCGAATTTCGTCACCGGACGAGAGGTATGGCCAAGTCCCGTCAGTAGCAAGCGGGTGACAAGGGGTTGCAGGGACGGCCCAATCCTGCGCTAACGGCATTCGAACCAATAACGGGAAGAGGAGCGGGCAGTGCATCGAATCGGCTGGATAGTCATGGCCCTGATGGCGATGGGATCGCTGGCGGTCGTGGCCCTGTCGCGCGGGGAGACGATCAACGCGCTGTGGATTCTGGTCGCGGCGGTCTGTTCGTTCCTTGTCGCCTATCGCTTCTATGCGCGTTTCATCGCCCGCAAGGTCATGCGCCTCGATCCCGCGCGGGCAACCCCTGCCGTTTATCGGGCTGACGGGCTTGACTATGTGGCAACCGACAAGCGGGTGCTGTTCGGCCACCACTTCGCTGCCATTGCGGGGGCCGGACCGCTGGTGGGGCCGGTACTGGCCGCGCAGATGGGCTATCTGCCGGGCACGCTGTGGATCATCGTCGGCGTGGTGCTGGCAGGGGCAGTGCAGGACTTCATGGTGCTGTTCATCTCGATGCGCCGCGACGGGCGCTCGCTGGGGGAACTGGTGCGCATGGAAATGGGGCAGGCGGCGGGCGTGATCGCGCTGCTGGGCGCTTTCCTTATCATGGTCATCATTCTTGCGGTGCTGGCGCTGATCGTGGTCAAGGCGCTGGCGGCCAGTCCCTGGGGCCTGTTCACTGTCGCCGCGACTGTGCCGCTGGCGTTGGCGATGGGTGGCTACACCCGTTGGATCAGGCCGGGGCGGATCGGCGAAGTCTCGGTGCTGGGGCTGATCGGCCTGATCTTCGCACTGATCTGCGGGCAGTGGGTGGCGCAGTCGCCGTTCTGGGGGCCGCTGTTCACGCTGACGCCGATCCAGTTGTGCTGGATACTGATCGGCTATGGTGCCATCGCTTCGGTACTGCCCGTGTGGCTGCTGCTGGCGCCGCGCGATTATCTTTCGACTTTTCTCAAGATCGGCGCGATCTGTGCGCTGGCCATAGGCATCGTCATCATGGCGCCGCCGCTGCGCATGCCCGCGCTCACCGCCTTTGCCGCCAATGGCGGTCCGGTCTGGGCGGGGTCGCTGTTCCCGTTCCTGTTTATCACCATCGCCTGCGGCGCGGTTTCCGGCTTCCACGCCCTGATCGCCAGCGGCACCACGCCCAAGCTGATCGCCACCGAGGCCGACGCGCCGATGATCGGCTACGGCGCGATGCTGATGGAGGCCTTCGTCGCGATCATGGCGCTGATCGGCGCCTCCATCCTCGATCCCGGCATCTACTTCGCGATGAACAGCCCGGCGGCGGTGATCGGTGCCGACGCGGCCTCGGCGGCGCACTACATCACCAACACCTGGGGCTTCACCATCACGCCCGAACAGCTGACCGCGACTGCGGCGGCGATTGGCGAGCCGACCATCCTGCACCGCGCCGGTGGTGCGCCGACACTGGCAGTAGGCATCGCGCAGATCCTGCACCAGGCCATTCCCAGCAGCAGCGACGCGATGATGGCGTTCTGGTACCACTTCGCGATCCTGTTCGAAGCACTGTTCATCCTGACCGCCGTGGACGCCGGCACCCGCGCCGGGCGCTTCATGCTGCAGGATCTGCTGGGCAATTTCGTGCCGGCCCTGAAGAAGACCGAGTCGTGGACCGCCAACATCATCGGCACCGCCGGCTGCGTGGCACTGTGGGGCTACCTGCTGTACACCGGCGTGGTCGATCCGTTCGGTGGCATCCAGACGCTGTGGCCGCTGTTCGGCATTTCCAACCAGATGCTGGCTGGTATCGCGCTGATGCTGGGCACGGTGGTGCTGTTCAAGATGAAGCGTGACCGCTATGCGTGGGTCACTGCGGTACCGGCGGTATGGCTGCTGATCTGCACCACCTACGCCGGCTTCATCAAGATCTTCGACAGCAACCCGGCACAGGGTTTCCTGGCCCAGGCACACAAGTTCCAGGCCGCGCTCGCCAGCGATACGATCACGGCACCGGCCAAGTCGGTGGCGCAGATGAAGCAGATCGTAGTCAACGCCTACGTCAACACCGGCCTGACCGCGCTGTTCCTGCTGGTGGTGGGCGCAGTGCTGGTGTATTCGATCAAGACCATCCTGGCGGCCCGCCGCAATCCGCAGCGCAGCGACCGCGAGACCCCTTACGTGGCACTGAAGCCGCATGAAATGGTGGATCTGTGATGAGCTCGCAACTGGTTCCCGCTGGCCAGTACCAGGCGCACCGCCGCATCTGGCGGCGCCTGGTGCAGACCGCACGGCTGTGCTGTGGCATTCCTGACTACGACAACTACGTCCGGCACATGCTGGAAAAGCATCCGGACCAGGAGCCGATGGACTACAAGACGTTCTTCCGCGAGCGCCAGGAAGCGCGGTACGGCGGTCGCAACGGCGGACGCTGCTGTTGAGTCAGCAAGGGGGCCGGGCGCGCAGCCCGCCCCCCTCGGAAAAGGGGACGGAGGGGATTAAGTCGTTTATGCCATAAACGACTTAATCCCCTCCGTCCCCTTTTTCTTCAGCCGTTGGCCATCCACTTCAGGATCAGGCCGGTGACATAGGCCAGCCCGGTGCCGGTGGCATAGCCCACCGTGCCCAGCAGCACGCCCACCGGGGCCAGCGTCGGATGGAACGCTGCAGCCACCACCGGCGCCGAAGCCGCTGCGCCGATGTTGCCCTGCGAACCGATCGCGAAGAAGAACAGCGGCGCGCGCAGCAGCTTGGCCACCCCCCACAGCACCAGCACGTGCGTGGCCATCCAGATCGCGCCGAGCAGGAACAGCCACGGCCGATCCAGCAGCGACAGCAGGTTCATCTGCATGCCGATGCAGGCGATCAGGAAGTACAGGAACACCGTGCCCAGCCGCGAAGCGCCTGCGGCTTCCAGCCGGCGCGCACGGGTGAAACTCAGGCCCAGGCCCATCGCCGTGGACAGCAGGATCACCCAGACGAACTGGCTATCGAGACTGAACTGGCTGGCCCAGCTGACATTGGCCTTGAACCAGCCCGACAGTGGCGCGGCGATTGCATGGGCCAGGCCGACGCCACCCAGTGCCACGCCGACGATCACCATCAGATCGGTCATGCTGGGAATGCGGGCGTTCTGAGCCTCGTAGGCGCTGATGCGTGCCTTCATCTCGTCGATGGCGCGGGTATCGGCACCATTGCGGGTATCGATCTGCTGGGCGCGGTTGGCCAGGAACAACAGGATCGCCATCCACAGGCTGGCGCAGGCCACGTCGACCACCGCGAACTGGCCGAAGGTGGTGGCATCGGTGCCGAACACTTCGCGCATGGCCACCATGTTGGCGCCGCCACCGATCCAGCTGCCGGCCAGCGCGGCCATGCCGGCCCAGGTATCACCGGCCACCGTTTCCGGATGGATCAGCTTCATCAGCTGGAACGAGACGATGGCGCCGAGCATGATGCCGGCGGTACCGGCACAGAACACAAGCAACAGCTTCGGCCCGAGCTTGATGACGCCCTTCAGGTCAATCGACAGCGTCAGCAGGACCAGTGCGGCCGGCAGCAGCACGTCACGCGCAACCGGGTTGTACAGCGAGGTGTTGTGGCCATCGATGACACCGGCGGTGTTGTAGATGGCGGGGATGAAGTAGCACAGCAGCAGTGCCGGCACCCAGGCGAAGATCTTCTTCAGCAGCGGGGTCGGACCACTGGCGGCCCAGAAGATCAGGGCCAGGGTGGCGGCAATCAGGCCCAGTCCAACGATGTCGTTGCTGATCAGGGCAGTAGCGGGTTCGGTCGGCATGGGATCCTCTGTCGATCGAAAGAGCGGGAAAAAAAAGCGCCGCATAAAGCGGCGCAGGTCGAGATTAACATTGTCTTCACGCTGGGTCATGCCGCAGCGCAGAGCAGGTCGGGATGCCGGTCAGGCCGGACGCGAGGCGCTGAAGTCCAGGGTGACACGTGTCCCGCGCGGTTCGCAGGGTTGCAGCTGCAGTGTCCAGCCCAGGTGTTCACACAGCCGCGCGATCAGGTCCAGGCCGATGCCGCCGCCACGATCAGCGCGCTCCCCCCGCGCCATGCGGGCGTGGATCGCCGCGATCTCCTCCGGGCTCATGCCATGTCCCGGGTCCTGCAGGGTCAGCACCGCCGACGAACTCAGCTGCAGCTCGATGTGACCGCGGCCGCTGTTCTCGATGGCATTGCGCAGCAGGTTGCCGATCGCCGCCTGCACCACCGCCAGCGGCGCGACGATATCCACCGGCGCGGCCTGGATACCGATGCTCAGGTCCTTGTCGCCCAGCAGGTGGCGATGGTCGTCGACGATCTCCGGCAGCAGCTGGTCCAGTGCGATGCGCTCGGCACGCGCAGCCAGTCGCGCCGGATCACGCGCCAGCACAAGCAGCAGCTCGATCAGCTGCTCCACGCTCTGTGCCGTGCGCAGGACCCGCTGCATCTGCTGGCGGGCACGCTCGGGCAGGCCTGGTTGCTCCAGCGCCAGCTCGGCCGCACCGGTCATCACCGCGATCGGCGTGCGCAGCTCGTGGCTGGCGGTACTGATGAAGACCCGCTCGCGCTCGACGAACTGCTCGTTGCGGTCCAGGTAGTCGTTCAGTGCATCAGCGATGGTGTGCAGCTCGGAACTGCCGCGTGGGTCGACCTCGATGCGCTGGCCCTGCACGCCCGGCCGCAACGCGCCGATGTGCTGGGCCAGCAAGCTCAACGGGCGCACCATGCGCTCCATGCCGAAGGACGCCATCAGCACGGTGACGAAGATCATGATCACCCCGGCCAGCATCACCCAACGCGTGGCGAACTGCTCCAGGTCATGGAAGTCGGAGATGTCCAGCGCCAGCGCAACCCGCCCCATGGAGCCGGTGTCACGCACCATCACTGCGGTCTGCCGATCCTTGATCGGTACGCCGTCGTGCAGGCCCGGATGCAGCGTGCGCACGCTCTCGGGCATGTTGCCCTCGTCGAAGCGGAACAGGCTGAGCGTGTCCGAATCCTGCCAGCGGTAATGCGGCTCGTGTTCGGTGTGATCGACAATGCTGTCCAGTTCGGAATTGAGCAGCGCGCGCCAGGCAGCGTGCTCGGCGTGTTCGTGCACGTAGTTGCCGACGCTGAACACAGCGATCGACAGCAGGGCCAGATAGCCCAGCAACCACCACACCACGCGCCGGTACAGCGGGCCCGGTTTACGCGCCTTCATCATCACCCTTGCCTGCATCGCTGGCCGCGGTCACCGCCAGGCGATAACCGACCCGCGGCAGGGTGTGGATCAGCTTGTCGGCGAACGGGCCGTCGACGCTGCGGCGCAGCTCGTAGACATGCGAGCGCAGCAGGTCGCCATCCGGCGGCTCGTCGCCCCACAGCGCGAATTCCAGCTGCTGCCGGGTCACTGCACCCGGGCTGGCACGCATCAGCACTTCCAGCAGCTTGCGGCAGGCCGGGTACAGATGCAGCACCTGGCTGCCGCGCTGGGCCTCCAGGGTTGCCAGGTCCAGCACCAGGTCGCCCACCTGCAGTCGCTTGCGCGGGTTGCGGCCCTGCGCGCGCAGCAGCAGCGCCTCCAGCCGCACTTCCAGCTCGGGCAGGGCGAACGGCTTGGTCAGGTAGTCGTCGGCGCCGGCGCGGAAGCCGGCGATCTTGTCCGGCAACTCGTCACGCGCGGTCAGCATGATCACCGGCACCT
>DQIG01000379.1:0-478 GCA_003525885.1 Stenotrophomonas sp. | reverse complement strand
GTCAGCATGATCACCGGCACCTCCGAGGCGTGCTCGGCGCGCAGGCGACGCAGCACCTCCGGCCCCTCCATGCGCGGCAGCATCCAGTCCAGGATCACTGCATCGTATGGGTGGCTGCCGGCCAGGTGCAGGCCGGTGATGCCGTCCGGGGCCACGTCGAGCACGTGCCCGCGCGACTCGAAATAGTCGAACAGGTTGGCCACCAGCTGGCGGTTGTCCTCGATCACCAACAGACGCATGCACGAAAGATCCACGGAAGTTCGTACCATGGTACCGCCGACCATGTCGGAATGCGGTCGCCCTGCGCCCGCTCCGACGCCTTTCCTACCCCTGCCACGTCAGAGTGGCCGTTTTGCTCCCGGAGCCAGCCGTGCCCGTAGCCCTGCCCCGCCGTTGGCGCCTGCCCCTTTTGTGGCTGCTGATCATCGCCGCGTTGGCGGCCGGTATCGGCCTGCGCCAACCGCAGCCGCCGGACGAG
>DQIG01000045.1:4363-5490 GCA_003525885.1 Stenotrophomonas sp. | reverse complement strand
CCGGTGCGGCGGCGCTGGCGCTGGCCTGCTGCTGCACCTGTGCGGTCAGCAGGGCCGTGGCACGCGCGGCATCGGTACGCGACTGCGCATTCTCTGCCGGGGTGGGCGCCACTGCAGCACCCGCCACAGAAGCCTGCGGCTGCACGGCCGCCGGCGTCGCCGGGCGGCTGGTGGCCACGGCCGGGCCATCACCCGGCCATTCGATCACCAGCTTGGATTCATTGCCCTCGCGCTGCATCTGCGGGCGGAACGGCGCCACCGATTCGGCGAGGTCGAAGACGACACGGAAAGTGCCCGGGACCGGCTGTCCGGTACGCACTGCCGTCACCACGCCCTGCGCGGCCGGCATCTTGAGATTGCGTATCGCGCTGGAGTCGGGGAAATCGACCACCAGACGGTTCGGGCCAGCCAGCGACAGGGTCTTGTAGCCGCCACTGCCGACCAGCGAAATCTCGGCACGGGTGCCGGTAGCACCGGTGTTCAGCAGGACCTGGCGGACTTCACCCGCCCACGCACTGACGCTCGCCAGACCCAGTCCGACGGCAGCACAGATGGCGATGAGACGGTTCCCCGGGCGCATGGCTCAGGATTCAATCACCGCGCTGAACGGAATGCAACACCTTTTTCCTTAATAATCCGTAACCTGCCGGTCTTTGTTCTCGTCAGCCGACAGAAATGGCCTGCAAGTCGCCCCCTTGCGGCAGCCGTTTCAGCCATTCATGTCCAACGTCGCTCGCCCCAGTGAGACGGACGCGGCGCCCCTGTCCCTCGATCTCCAGCGCCACCACCAGGTCGGTCGGCGGCAGTGCGCCAGCACCCCGTTCCGGCCATTCGACCAGCCACAACACCGCGCTGCCCTCGTCCAGGCCGAGGAAATCCAGCTCGCCGGCCTGGCCGATGCGGTACAGGTCCAGGTGCCACGCTTCACCGCCACTGGCCAGCGGATAACGCTCGACCAGGGTGTAGGTGGGACTGCGGATCGCGCCCTGTACGCCCAGCGCGCGCAGCAGCGCGCGGGCCGTGGTGGACTTGCCGGCACCCAGATCGCCGCGCAGTTCGATCAGCGCCTGCGGCGGCGCGAAGAACGGCGTGGGCAGCGTGGCGGTCTTGGCGGTCAGGATTTCCCA
>DQIG01000045.1:0-4230 GCA_003525885.1 Stenotrophomonas sp. | reverse complement strand
CCCAGCCACTGCCCGAGCAGTTCGGTGGCGTCGCTGTCGGCAAGGAAGAAATCGGTCATGGGGAGAGTTCCGGGTTGGCCAGTCGCCGCAGCGGCGCCAGCAGATCAGTAGGAAGCAGGCCGCGTGCGCCGTCGGCGGCAGCCGCGTCGCCGGCGAGCGCATGCAGCAACGCGCCCGCCGCAGCGGCATCGAAGGCCGCAAGGCCCTGCGCGCGCAGGCTGGCAATGATGCCGGTGAGCAGGTCGCCCATGCCACCCACGGCCATGCCGGGATTGCCGGCAGCGATCAACCGCGGCGTTTGCCCAGGCGCCGCGACGACGCTGCCGGCGCCCTTCAGCACCACCACCGCATGGAAACGCGCGGCGAGCGTCTGCGCACAGGCGTAGCGATCGGCCTGGATGTCACTGGTGCTGCAGCCGAGCAGACGTGCGGCCTCACCCGGGTGTGGTGTGAGGATGGCGCCGGGCAAGGCACGCGGATCCTGCGCCAGCAGGTTCAGGGCATCAGCATCGACCACCAGCGGTTTGGCGCTGGCCAGCACCCGCGCAAACAACGCGCGTGCCCATTCGTCCTGGCCCAGGCCGGGCCCGATCGCCACCACCTTCGCCTTGTCCAGCAATGCCGGCAGCGCATCGCCGTCTTCCAGCGCGTGTGTCATCGCCTCCGGCAGCCGAGCCAGCAGTGGACCGACGTGGTCGCGGCGGGTGCCCAGGGTCAGCAGCCCCGCACCTGCGCGCAACGCGGCTTCGGCTGCCATCGCGATGGCACCGCCGCTGCCATGGTTGCCACCGACGCACAGCACGTGCCCGGATTCACCCTTGTGGGTATTTGTACGGCGCGGCGGCAGCAAGGCCGGAAGGCGCACCTGCGTCCAGCACTCCGCAGCGGGCAGGATGCCCTGCCACGCCGCCGCAGGCAGTTGCAGCGGCGCCAGGCCCTTCCGTCCACAATGATCCAGCGCATCGCCGGAATACAGCCCGCGATGCGCCACGATGAACTGCAGGGTCAGTGCAGCGCGTACTGCCACGCCGGGTACGACGCCACGGTCGGCATCCACGCCACTGGGGACGTCCAGCGCCAGCACCGGCGCCACCTGCGCATTGAGCGCAACGATCAGTGCCTGCGCCGCACCCTCCGGCGCGCGATCGAAGCCCAGCCCGAACAGGGCATCGACCCAGATGTCGGCCTCGGGCAGCACGCCGTCGAAATCGGTGATGGTGCCGCCGTCGGACCTGAAATCCGATGCTGCACGCTGTGCCAGCACGGTTGACGGCGGCTTGCCCGGCAAGGCGATCACCGTCACCTCGCGGCCGGCCTGCAGCGCGTGACGGGCCAGCACCAGGCCGTCGCCGCCGTTGTTGCCCGTACCGACCACCACGCCGACCCGCTGCGCCTGCGGCCAGTGCTGCAGCAGGCACTGCCAGGCGGCCTGGCCGGCTTGCGCCATCAGTCCCCAGCCAGCATCCCCCGCCAGAGTGGACGCCTGCGCATCAAGCGCACGCGCGGCAGCGGAATCGAACAGATCGGCAAGGTTGGCCATGCAGGGATTTTATACTGGTGCACATGTTCCCCGCCCCCACCCCTCTCGATCCGGCCCAGGCCGTGCAGCGCATCCGCGAACTGGCCCGTGCGCATGGCTTCCAGCGCTGCGGCATCGCCGGTATCGAACTGGGCGAGGATGAAGCACACCTGGCCGACTGGCTGGGCCAGGGCCTGTACGGCACGATGGACTGGATGGCGCGCCACGGTACCCTGCGTGCGCGCCCCGCCGAGCTGCTGCCCGGCACGGTGCGCGTAATCTCGGTGGGCATGGACTACAGCCACAAGGACGACACCGAAGCCTGGGCCACCCTGGCCGATCCCGGCCGCGCCTACGTGGCGCGCTACGCGCTGGGCCGCGATTACCACAAGCTGATGCGCAACCGGCTGCAGAAGCTGGCCACGCAGATCAACGATGAAGTCGCGCCGCTGGGCTACCGCGTATTCGTCGATTCGGCGCCGGTGCTGGAACGCGCACTGGCCCGCAATGCGGGGCTCGGCTGGATCGGCAAGCACACGTGCCTGATCGACCGCCATGGCGGTTCCTGGTTCTTCATCGGCGAGATCTATATCGATCTCCCGCTGCCGATCGATACGCCAGCCACGGCACACTGCGGTACCTGCACGCGCTGCATCGATGTCTGCCCGACCCAGGCCATCACCGGCCCGCAGCGGTTGGACGCGCGGCGCTGTATTTCCTACCTGACCATCGAGCACGACGGCGCCATTCCCGAACAGATGCGCCCGTTGATGGGCAACCGCATCTACGGCTGCGACGACTGCCAGCTGGTCTGCCCCTGGAACAAGTTCGCCAAGCGCACCGACGAAGCCGACTTCCGCGCACGCAACAACCTGGATACCGCGCGGCTGGACCAGCTGTTCGCCTGGGACGAGGCTGAATTCCTGCGCCGCACCGAAGGCAGCCCGATCCGGCGCAGCGGCCATGAGCGCTGGCTGCGCAACATCGCGGTGGCGCTGGGCAATGCGCCATCGTCCACTGAAGCGCTGGCCGCCCTGCAGACCCGCATCGACGATCCCTCGCCGCTGGTTCGTGAACACGTGCAGTGGGCACTGGGCCAGCACACGGCGCGCTGACGTGCGATCCTGAGCCCCCGTTCCGCCCGTAGCACGCCGTTTCCATGCAGCCACGCAACAACGACATCCTCACCCCCAGCCAGCTCAACACCCTGGCCCGTGACCTGCTGGAAGGCAGCTTCCCGGCGATCTGGGTCGAGGCCGAACTGGGCAGCGTGGCGCGCCCTGCCTCCGGGCATCTGTATTTCACCCTGAAGGATGCGCGCGCCCAGCTGCGGGCGGCGATGTTCCGGATGAAGGCGCAGTACCTGAAGTTCGTGCCGCGCGAAGGCATGCGCGTACTGGTACGCGGCAAGGTGACCCTGTACGACGCCCGTGGCGAATACCAGATGGTGCTTGACCATATGGAGGAGGCCGGCGAAGGCGCGCTGCGCCGCGCGTTCGAAGAGCTGAAGGCTCGCCTGGAGGCCGAAGGCCTGTTCGACCCGGCACGCAAGCGGCCGCTGCCGGCGCACGTGCAGCGCCTGGCGGTGATCACCTCGCCCACCGGCGCCGCCGTGCGCGACGTGCTGAGCGTGCTCGGCCGCCGCTTCCCGCTGTTGGAGGTGGACCTGCTGCCGACCCTGGTGCAGGGCAGCACCGCTGCGGCGCAGATCACCCGCCTGCTGCAGGCCGCAGATGCCAGTGGCCGCTACGACGTGATCCTGCTGACCCGCGGAGGCGGTTCGCTGGAAGACCTGTGGGCGTTCAACGACGAAGCCCTGGCCCGCGCGATCGCTGCCAGTCGCACCCCGGTGGTGTCGGCGGTGGGCCACGAGACCGACTTCAGCCTCAGCGACTTCGCCGCCGACCTGCGCGCGCCAACACCATCGGTGGCGGCCGAGCTGCTGGTCCCGGACCAGCGTGAACTGGCGCTGCGCCTGCGCCGCACGGCCGCCCGCATGGTGCAGCTGCAACGGCATTCGATGCAGCAGGCGATGCAGCGCGCCGACCGCGCCCTGTTGCGCCTGAACGCCCAGAGCCCGCAGGCACGACTGGACCTGCTGCGCCGCCGCCAGCTGGATCTGGGCCGGCGCCTGCAGGCCGCGTTCAACCAGCAGCAGGAGCGCCGTGCTGCGCGCCTGCGCCATGCGGCGGCGATCCTGCGCGGGCACCATCCGCAGCGCCAGCTCGACACGCTGCAGCGCCGTCTGGCTGCCCTGAGCGGGCGACCGCAGATTGCAATGCAGCGTCTTCTGGAACGCGATGCACTGCGCCTGCGCGGACTGGCGCGTTCACTGGAAGCAGTCAGCCCGCTGGCCACCGTGGCCCGCGGCTACAGCATCCTCACCCGCAGCGAGGACGGTACGCTGGTGCGGAAGGTCGACCAGGTGCAGCCTGGCGACGCACTGCAGGCCCGCGTTGGCGACGGCGTGATCGACGTGCAGGTCAAGTAGAGGGGTGTTCGGCAGGGCTGCGCCCTGCACCTGCGGAGGCTTCAAGCAACGGCCGAAGCAACAGCCAAACGGGCTCTGGATTGCTGATGGTTTGGCGGGGCGGTGTGGCTGTGCAGGACACGCCGTAAACCCATCAATGGAGACTCGATGGCGCCATCCATGGCGCCAACGGTCCTGCAGCCCCACACCGCCCCGCCTCCGACAGATCCTCACTACTGTG
>DQIG01000046.1 GCA_003525885.1 Stenotrophomonas sp. | reverse complement strand
ATTCGCTGAACCGCGCACCGTGCGCACCCATCCGCGTACCGTGACTTCGCCGCCTTCCGGGATCTTCCCGGCAAGCGCATGTTCAACGCTGACCACCGTCATGACTTGAATCCTCTGCTGATCGACTCGATCTGTGAACACGGGAGTTTACCGGTTGCAGCGTTCTGCTTGCGAGGCATTTTTCGCGGCGACGGCTCCTTATAATGTCCCCGTACCTCTGGAGTAGCCCCATGGCCGTCAGCCTGACCCCCATTGCCTTCGAGCGCGTGCAGCGCTTCGTCGCCCAGACCCCCGGCGCGCTGGGCCTGCGTTTCGGTGTGACCAAGACCGGCTGTTCCGGCTGGGGTCACGTGACCGACCTTGCCCGCGACGAGCGCGAGGGCGATACCGTGTTCGACCAGGACGGTGTGAAGATCTACGTCGATGCCAAGAGCCTGGCGCTGGTGGATGGCACTGTGATCGACTTCGGCAAGCATGGCCTGAGCGAGACCTTCACGTTCAGCAACCCGAACGCCACCGCCGAGTGCGGCTGCGGCGAGAGCTTCACCACCGACGCGGACAAGGCCTGAGGCCCGTGCCTTGGTAGTTGCCGACCTGGGTCGGCACGGGTGCAGGGCACCCCGGTTCAGCTTCGCCCGGCCCGGCCCGGCCTTGCCCGGTTGCCCGGCCACCCCATCTGCGCCATAATGCGGGGCTTCCTGCCTCCTTGGCGGGAACCCTTGCCCCACCGCGGTATCCACGGCGGGGGGCTGTCCGGCCGCAAGGCCACATCCGAAAGGTAGAAAAAACATGAGTCGTCATTACGAAATCGTGTTCATGGTCCACCCGGACCAGAGCGAGCAGGTCCCGGCCATGATCGAGCGCTACAAGTCGCTGGTCGAGAACGGCAACGGCACCATCCACCGTCTGGAAGACTGGGGCCGCCGCCAGCTGGCGTACCCGATCCAGAACCTGGTGAAGGCGCACTATGTGCTGCTGAACATCGAAGCCGACCAGGCCGTTCTGAACGAGCTGACCGAAAGCTTCCGCTTCAACGACGCCGTGCTGCGCAACCTGGTCATCAAGCGTGACGAGGCTGACACCGAGCAGTCGCTGATCATGAAGAGCAAGGACGAGAAGGGTGACAAGCCGGAGCGCGGTGAGCGCCGTCGTCGTGACGACGAAGAAGGCGAGTCCACCACCACCGCTGACAACGAAGCCGGCGACGACGCCGCTTCCGCCGCCTAAGGAGCCTTCCCATGTCCAAGTTCTTCCGTCGCCGCAAGTTCTGCAAGTTCACGGCTGAAGGTGTGAAGGAGATCGACTACAAGGATCTCAACACCCTGCGCCAGTACCTGACCGAGAACGGCAAGATCGTGCCGAGCCGCGTCACCGGTACCAAGTCGAAGTACCAGCGTCAGCTGGCGACCGCCGTCAAGCGCGCTCGCTTCCTGGCCCTGATTCCGTACACCGACAACCACGACGTCTGATGCCCGGCGGGGCGGCCTGGTGCCGCCCCCGCTGTGCCAGCTATTCGGACAGCCTTTGTTGCGGGGCATCGCCTCGCTAACGAATAACTCATCTGGAGCAATACCATGCAGCTGATCCTCCTGCAGAAAGTCACCAACCTCGGCAACCTGGGCGACCTGGTCGATGTGAAGCCGGGCTACGGCCGTAACTTCCTCGTGCCGCAGGGCAAGGCCGTTCCGGCCACCGAGAGCAACAAGGCCGAGTTCGAAGCCAAGCGCGCCGAATACGAAGCCAAGGCCCAGGCCATCCACGCCGACGCTGACGCCCGCAAGGCCAAGCTGGAAGGCGCGAGCGTGACCATCGCCGCCAACGCTTCGACCGAAGGCAAGCTGTACGGCTCGGTCGGCGCCCGCGAAATCGCCGATGCCTTCACCGCTGCCGGCCTGCCGGTCAGCAAGAGCGAAGTCATCCTGGGCGAAGGCGCCTTCCGCAACATCGGTGAGTACGACGTCCTGGTGCACCTGCACGCCGACGTTGAAACCACCGTCAAGGTTGTGGTTGAAGCCGAAAAGGCCTGATCCCGCGCCGAAAGGCCTGGAATCACTGCAGAACGGGCGCCCGCAAGGGTGCCCGTTTTGTTTTATGGCTCCGTTTCGTGGTGTCGAGCCATGTGCGGCCGGCGGGGTGGGGCTGGACAATGTTCCACGCCCATTCGTAGAACACGGCCACATCGGTATACTCAGGGCGTCACACCCGTTCCACGGGCATCGATCCCAACAGGATCAATGACTTGGAGGGTAAACGCAGGCCGCTTGCCGGCCCCAGTCCGGAACCCCTATGCGTCTTTCCACGATCAAGCTGTCCGGCTTCAAGTCGTTCGTCGATCCGACCACCCTGCATCTGCCGACCAACATGACCGGCGTGGTGGGGCCCAATGGCTGCGGCAAGTCGAACATCATCGACGCCGTGCGCTGGGTGATGGGCGAGAGTTCGGCCAGCCGCCTGCGTGGCGACTCGCTGACCGACGTGATCTTCTCCGGTTCCAATGCCCGCAAGCCGGTCTCGCAGGCCACCGTCGAGCTGATCTTCGACAACTCGGACCATACGATTTCCGGCGAGTACGCCTCGTTCAACGAAATCTCGGTCAAGCGCACGGTCAGCCGCGACGGCACCAGCAACTATTACCTCAACGGCACCAAGTGCCGCCGCCGCGACATCACCGATCTGTTCCTCGGCACCGGCCTGGGCCCGCGCAGCTACTCGATCATCGAGCAGGGCATGATCAGCCAGATCATCGAGGCGCGCCCGGAGGACCTGCGCGTGTACCTGGAAGAGGCGGCCGGCATCTCCAAGTACAAGGAGCGCCGCAAGGAGACCGAGACCCGCATCCGCCACACCCGCGAGAACCTGGACCGCCTGGGTGATCTGCGCGACGAGATCAGCAAGCAGCTTGAGCACCTCAAGCGCCAGGCCAGGCAGGCCGAGCAGTACCAGGCGCTGCAGGAAGAGCGCCGGGTCAAGGATGCGGAGTGGAAGGCGCTGGAATTCCGTGGTCTCGACGGGCGCCTGTCGAAGCTGCGCGAAGGCCTGTCGCAGGAAGAAACGAAGCTGCAGCAGCTGATCGCCGACCAGCGTGACGCCGAGGCCCGCATCGAGACGTCGCGCGTGCGCCGCGAAGAAGCCGCCGACGCGCTCAACACCGCGCAGGCCGCGGTCTACCAGGTCGGCAGCACGCTGGCGCGCGTCGAACAGCAGATCCAGCACCAGCGCGAACTGTCGCAGCGCCTGCACAAGGCGCGCGACGAGACCCGCCAGGCGCTGGCCGAACTGGGGCAGCACATCAGTGGCGACGAGGCCAAGCTGATGGTGCTGCGTGAGGCGGTGGAGGCCGCCAGCCCTCAGCTGGAGGAGCTGCAGGAAGAGAACGAGATCAAGCAGGAAAGCCTGCGCGAGGCCGAAGACCGGCTGACCAGCTGGCAGCAGCGCTGGGAACAGCACACCTCGCAGAGTTCGGAAGCCTCGCGCGCCGGCGATGTCGAGCGTACGCGCGTGGACTACCTGGACAAGCAGATCCTCGATGCCGACCGGCGTCGTGAAGCCCTGGCCGCCGAACGCGCCGGGCTGGACGTGGACGCGCTGGAGGAAGCCTTCGAGCAGCTGCATCTTCAGCACGACACGCAGAAGACCGCGCTGGATGAATTGAGCGAAGATGTCGAGCTGCGCAAGCAGGGCGTGGCGGCGGTGCAGGAACAGCAGCGCAATGGCCAGAACGAACTGGCCGAACTGCGCAAGCAGGCCAACGGCCTGCGCGGTCGCCTGGCCTCGCTGGAAGCCCTGCAGCAGGCCGCGCTGGGCCAGGAGCAGGGTGCGGCCGTCGCCTGGCTGAAGGCGCGTGGGTTGGATTCGGCGGCGCGTGTCGGCGAACGCCTGGACGTTGATGCCGGCTGGGAAAACGCGGTGGAAAGCGCGCTCGGCCAGTTGATCGAAGGTGTGCTGGTCGATGACCCGGCCAGCCTGGTCGACGTGCTCGGCGAACTCGGCGACGGCCACATTGCACTGGTCGCCAGCGCGGAGGCCGATGTCGAGGCTGCACCGACGTCGCTGGCGGCACGCGTGCGTGGCCCGGCGGCGATCCGTCGCCTGCTGGCGCACCTGCACGGTGCCAGGGATCTGTCCGAGGCGAAGATGCTGAAGGACAGCCTTCCGGAAGGCGATTCGATCATCACCCAGAGCGGCGAGCGCCTGGGCCAGGGCTGGTTGCGTGTATCGCGCTCCGGTGCGGCCCAGCAGGGCGCGCTGCTGCGCGAGCGTGAGATCAATGAACTGCGCGAGCAGATCGAGCAGCTGCACGACCGCGAAGCCGAACTGGAAGAGCAGCTGGGTGGGTTCCGCGAGCAGCTGCAAGCGGCTGAGCAGCAGCGCGAAGACGCGCAGCGTGCGCTGTACCAGGCCCATCGTGCAGTGTCCGAGCTGGCTGGCCAGCTGCAGGGCCAGCAAGGCAAGGTGGAGGCCGCACGCACGCGCATCGACCGCATCGAAGGCGAGCTGAAACAGTTGCAGGAAACGCTGGAAGCCAACAACGAGCAGGCGCGCGAAGCGCGCTCGCGATTGGAGAACGCGGTCAGCAGCATGGGCGACCTGGAATCGACCCGGCAGCGGCTGGAGGGTGAACGCCGCCAGTTGACCGAGGCGCGCGACCTGGCCCGCGACGCCGCGCGTGCGGTGCGCGAGCGGTCGCACTCCCTGGCCCTGACCCTGGAATCGCAGCGTGCGCAGCTGGCCTCGTTGAGCCAGGCGCTGGAGCGCATGGGCACCCAGCGTGGGCAGCTGGATTCGCGACTGGGCGAGCTGCACTCGCAGCTGGACGAAGGTGATTCGCCGGTCGAAGCGCTGCAGGCCGAACACCAGAGCGCGCTGGAAGAGCGCGTGCGGGCCGATCGCGTGCTGACCGAGGCGCGCACGCTGCTGGACGGCATCGATGCCGAGCTGCGCAATTACGAACAGACCCGCCACCAGCGCGACGAGCAGGCGCTGGCCCAGCGCGAGCGTATTTCGCAGCGCAAGCTGGACCAGCAGGCACTGGTGCTCAGCGCGGATACCCTGCAGGGCGCGGTGGAGAAGGCCGGTTTCGTGCTGCAGGACGTGCTCAACGCACTGCCCGGGGACGCCCGCCTGGGCGACTGGGAGCAGGCCGTGCACCAGATCGATGGCCGCATGCGCCGGCTGGAGCCGGTCAACCTGGCCGCGATCCACGAGTATGGCGAGGCCTCGCAGCGTTCGGACTACCTGGATTCGCAGCACACCGACCTGACCACGGCGCTGGAGACACTTGAGGATGCCATCCGCAAGATCGACCGCGAGACCCGTGGCCGATTCAAGGACACCTTCGATCGTGTCAATGCCGGCGTCCAGGCGCTGTATCCGCGCCTGTTCGGTGGCGGCCACGCCTACCTGGAACTGACCGGTGAAGACCTGCTCGACACCGGTGTGACCATCATGGCGCGCCCGCCGGGCAAGCGCGTGTCCAGCATCTCGCTGCTGTCAGGCGGCGAGAAGGCTATGACCGCGGTGGCGCTGGTGTTCGCCATCTTCCAGTTGAATCCCGCGCCGTTCTGCCTGCTGGACGAGGTGGATGCGCCGCTGGATGAAGCCAACGTCGGCCGCCTGGCCAACATGGTCAAGGAAATGAGCGAGAAGGTGCAGTTCCTGTTCGTCAGCCACAACAAGGCGACGATGGAGGCGGCGCACCAGCTGTCGGGCGTGACCATGCGCGAGCCGGGCGTCAGCCGCCTGGTCAGCGTGGACCTGGAAGAAGCCGCGCGATTGGCGGGCGCGGCCTGACGTGCCATCCTAGTTACCTGAATGAACTAGCCGGAGAACCTATCGAATGTCCGACACGGCACTGTTGCGCATCGGCATCCTGGCCGCCGGCCTGCTGTTGATCGCCGCGATCTTCCTGTTTGGCCGTCCGAAGAAGAAGCCCCAGGGGCGTCGCGTGGAAAACGCGGAACCGACCAGCGGCGAGCGCCGCGAACCGGTGCTGGGCGAAGACGGCGTGGTCGTGGCCGATGGCCGCGTCGAACCGGGCATGGGCGGCGAAGGTGAGCAGGCTGAACTTGGCCTGCCCGACACCGACCCGGGCGCGGCCAGCGACCTTGGCAAGCGCGCCACCCAGGATTTCGACAAGATCGTCTCGCTGTTCGTGGCCGCGCGGGCCGGCGAGCAGCTGCGCGGCGAAGACATCGTGGTGGCGGCCGAGAAGACCGGCCTGGTGTTCGGCCACATGAACGTGTTCCACCGCCTGGTGGAAGGCCACCCCGAGCGCGGGCCGATCTTCTCGATGGCCAGCATCATGAAGCCGGGCAGCTTCGACATGGCCAACATCCGTACCATGGAAACCCCGGCCATCGCCTTCTTCCTGACCCTGCCGGCGCCGCTGACCGCGCTGGACGCCTGGGAAAAGATGCTGCCCACCGTGCAGCGCATGGCCGAACTGCTCGACGGCGTGGTGCTGGATGACAGCCGCAATACCCTGGGCCGCCAGCGCATCGCGCACATCCGTGACGAGCTGCGCGCCTATGACCGCCAGCACCAGGCGCCGCCGCTGACAAAGACCCCGCGCTGGTAAATGCTTTTTTCGGTGTGCCGACCAACGGTCGGCACCCACAACGGTGGGGCCACGCCAAGCGTGGATAGGGCGAACCAAGGTTCGCCCCCACCAACAGTGGTCAGGCCGGTACGCCGGCCACCTTCGCGAACGCGCGGCGGAATGCGGCCATCTCCTCCTCGGTGCCCACCGTTACGCGCACGCGCTGCGGCCAGATCGGCCAGCTGCGCCCGATCACCACACCGTTTTCCGCCAGCGCCTTGGCGAACGCCCCACCGTCGCGTTGCACGTCGACCACGAAGCAGTTCGCCTCCGACGGCAGGCAGCTGAAACCACGCTTGCCGAGCCATGTGATGGTGGCCTGCCGCACCTTGGCATTCTGCAGCCGCCGCTGCGGGATCAGCTGCGGATCGCGAAGGCTGGCCAGCGCTGCGGCCAGCGCCGGGACCGGTAGCGGGTTGTCGCCGAGGCTGGCCAGTTCGCGCAGGCGATCGGGATGCGCGGCCGCCACGCCCAGGCGCAGGCCGGCCATGCCGTACAGCTTGGAGAAGGTGCGCAGCACGATCAGGTCGTCGCGCTGTGCCACCTGCGCGATCAGGCTTGGCTGCTCGCTGTACTGCAGGTAGGCCTCGTCCAGCAGCACGCGGGTGGACGTGGGCTTGTGGGCCAGCAGCCAGGCGAGCTCATCCGGCGGGCTGACCGAACCCGTCGGGTTGTTCGGATTGCACACATACAGCAGCCCGGTCGGGCGCGCATGCGCGGCGGCGACCATGGCGCGCAGGTCATGCGCACCGTCGTCGCGCAGCGGCACCTTCTGCACGTGAGCCCCGTGTGCGGCGGCGACCTCGCCCAGTGTCTCGAAGGTCGGGTCGGCCACCACCAGCCCCGCCTGCGGGCCGGTCCACAGTGTGGCGGCACGGTTCAGCGGTTCGCTGGAGCCCGGATAGAGGCGCACGTGGTCGGCCGGAATGCGTGCCTGCTCGATGAAGGCGTCGCGTACCTGGGCGGCCAGCGCAAAGCGGTAGCGGCCGCAACTGGCGATGCTCTCGCGCGCGGCCTGCTGTGCTTCGGGCGAGGGGCCATACGGGCATTCGTTGAAATTCAGCAGCACCGCGCCTTCAGGCGGTGCGGGGGCGGCGGCTGCCGCGGGTTGGGCCTGGCCGAGCCAGGGCAGGCTGCTACCGGCGACGGCGAGGCCAGCACTGGCCAGTTGCAGGAAATGTCGACGGGAGGCGGGCAGGGGCACGGGCAGGATTCCGGAGGGCAACCAGCGCACGCTAATGCTGGTGGTGGCGCGCGGCAAGCCGCTTTTTGTAGCGTCGAGCCATGCTCGACTGCAGGCGTGCCAACCAAAGTTGGCACCTACCCGAGCGGGAGCGAAAGTTGGCACCTGCCGGAGCGGGGGCGCAGGTTGGCACCTGCCAAAGCGGGGGAGCACCCGTCGGGCACCGGCCGACGCTACAAAGGCGCGGGCGTTACAGGGCCTGACGGCCGGGCGCGGTAGAATCCCCGGCCATCCCAGAACCACCGGATCCCGATGAGCCCCAGCCCCGCCGAACGCGCCGAGATTCTCCGCCGGCAGATCGCCCAGGCCAACCGCGCCTACCATGAGCTGGACGCGCCGGAGATCCCTGACGCCGACTACGACCGGATGGTGCGCGAGCTGGAAGCACTGGAGCGCGAACACCCGGAACTGGCCCGTGCAGACAGCCCGACCCAGCAGGTCGGTGCGCGTCCGTCCGGCCGCTTCGCCGAGGTGCGCCATGCGGTGCCGATGCTGTCGCTGTCCAATGCCTTCAGCGATGAGGAGGTGTCTGATTTCGTGCGCCGCATCGATGAGCGGCTGGGCCGTCGCAGCCTGCGGTTCTCGGCCGAGCCGAAGATGGATGGCCTGGCGATCAGCCTGCGCTACGAGGAAGGTCATTTCGTGTTGGGTGCGACCCGTGGCGATGGCAGTACCGGCGAGGACGTGACCGCCAATCTGCGCGAGATCGGCGACATTCCCAAGCGCCTGCACGGCAAGGACTGGCCGGATGTGCTGGAGGTGCGCGGCGAGGTCTACATGGCCCGCGCCGATTTCGAAGCCTACAACGAACGTGCGCGCCTGCAGGGTGGCAAGGTGCTGGCCAATCCACGCAACGCGGCGGCCGGTTCGCTGCGCCAGCTCGATCCGAAGATCAGTGCGCAGCGCAGGCTCAGCTTCTTCGCCTATGGCACCGGGGAAGTGCAGGGCGGCGAGCTGCCCGATACCCATTCGGGCACGCTGGCCCAGCTCGGCGCCTGGGGTTTCCCGGTCAGCCAGTTGTGCAAGGTGGTGGAAGGCACTGACGGCCTGCTTGGTTATTACCGTGACATCGGCGAGCGTCGCGACGGCCTGCCGTTCGACATCGACGGCGTGGTCTACAAGCTGGATGATCGCGCCGGCCAGCAGGCCATGGGTTTCGTATCGCGCGCGCCGCGTTGGGCCATCGCGCACAAGTTCCCGGCACAGGAACAGAGCACCACGGTGGAGGCGATCGAGATCCAGATCGGACGCACCGGTGCGGCAACGCCTGTGGCGCGCCTGGCGCCGGTGGCCGTGGCCGGCGTGATCGTGTCCAACGCCACCCTGCACAACGCTGACCAGATTGCTCGCCTCGATGTGCGTGTCGGCGACAGCGTGATCGTGCGCCGCGCGGGCGACGTGATCCCGGAAGTGGTCAGCGTCATCCTCGACCGCCGCCCGCAGGGCACCACGCGGTGGCAGATGCCAACGCGCTGCCCGGTGTGCGGCTCGGAAATCGTGCGCGAGGAAGGTGCTGCGGCGTGGCGCTGCTCGGGCGAACTGTCCTGCCCGGCGCAGCGCAAGGAAGCCATCGCCCATTTTGCCTCGCGTCGCGCGATGGACATCGACGGTCTCGGCGACAAGTACATTGAAACCCTGGTCGACGCCGGCATCGTCAAGAGCGTGGCTGATCTGTACCGCCTCAACCGCGACCAGCTGCTGCACCTGAAGCTGGTGCTGGACGCCGAGGATCCCTCGGCATTGGCCGCTGCGCTGAAGCTGCACCTGCCCGCCGAGGGCAGTGGCGCGGTGCTCAATGCGGTGCTCAAACTGGACGGCAGCGATCCGGCGTGGCGCGCACAGGCACTGGTACAGCCGGCCAGCTTCGAATGGAATACGAAGAAGATCGCCACCAAGTGGGCCGACAACCTGATCGCCGCCATCGACGCCAGCCGCGCTGCCACGCTGGAGCGCCTGCTGTTCGCGCTGGGCATCGAGCACGTCGGCGAGAGCACCGCCAAGGCGCTGGCGCAGTGGTTCGGTGACCTGGAGCTGATCCGCCACCTGCCGTGGCCATTGTTCAAGCGCGTGCCGGACATCGGCGGCGAGGTGGCCCGCTCGCTCGGCCACTTCTTCGAGCAGCAAGGCAACCAGCAGGCCATCGATGACCTGCTGCAGGTTGGCCAGGTGCGCATCAGTGATGTGCATGCGCCCAGTGCCAAGCTGCGCGAAGGGCTGGATCTGGCACAGCTGCTGGTCGAGTCGGAGATCCCCGGCATCACCCGCCTGCGCGCGGAGAAGCTGGTGGCCGTGCTTCCCGGTGCGCAGGCGGTGCTCGATGCCGAGCATGGCCAGTTCGTCAACGCCGGCCTGCCTGACGATACTGCGCGCGGCCTGGCCGAGTGGCTGGATGCCGAAGGCCATGGCGCGATGCTGCTGGCGGCCGAGAAGGCGATGCAGCAGATCCTGGCCAAGGCACCGGCGTTGGCCGAGATCGTGGCTGGCCCGCTGGATGGGCAGACGGTGGTGCTGACCGGCACCCTGGCCCAGCTCACCCGCGACGCGGCCAAGGAGCGCCTTGAGGCACTGGGTGCCAAGGTCTCCGGCAGCGTGTCGAAGAAGACCAGCTTCGTGGTGGCCGGTACCGAAGCCGGCTCCAAACTGGACAAGGCGCAATCGCTGGGCGTGCCGGTATGGGATGAGGACCGTCTGCTGGCCTACCTTGCCGAACACGAATGATGACCCCGCCGGGTACCTTTGCACCCGGCATGGAACACAAAGGAATACCGATGCAGACCGCCCCGCTGGATTTCCGCCTGGCCACCCGTGCCGACGAGGAATTGTTGATCGCGTTGATGCGTGAGTTCTATGCCGAAGACAAGATCGACTTCGATGACGCGCGGGTACGCCGTGGTGTCGATGCGCTGTTGGCCGACCCGCGCAATGGCGAGGTGCTGCTGTGGCTGGACGAAGCCGGTGACGTGGTGGGCTATGCGGTGATCGCGATGGGCTTCAGCCTGGAGCAGGGCGGTCACTTCATGCTGCTGGACGAGCTGTACCTGAGCCACCGTGCGCGTGGCCGTGGTCGCGGCAAACGCGCGCTGGCCATCTGCGAGCAGCGTGCGCGCGGCCGCGGCGTCAGCCGCCTGCGCCTGGAGGTGAACCACCACAACGAGCTGGCCCGCCGGCTGTACCTGGCCAGCGGCTATATCGACGACACCCGTGACCTGCTGACCCTGCCGCTGGACCATCCACGCCCGGAGGGCATCCTGTGAGCGAGGCCCTGCTGCGCGCACTGCAGCAGCGTGCCGCGCTCAATGCGCTGGTGCGCCGTTTCTTCGCAGAGCGCGATGTACTGGAGGTGGAAACGCCGATCCTGTCGGTCGCGGGCAACACCGAACCGAACATCGACAGCTTCCACACTGATTTCACCGGCCATGTCGACGCGGGCGGGCGCCGTCGCTGGTTGCGCACCTCGCCTGAGTATCCACTCAAGCGCCTGCTCGCCGCCGGCGTGGGCGACTGCTACGAACTGGGTCGCGTGTTCCGCAATGGCGAGGCCGGTGGCCGCCACAACCCGGAATTCACCATGCTGGAGTGGTACCGGGTCGGTTGGGACCACCATCGGCTGGTACAGGAAACCGCGGAGCTGGTCGGCCAGGCGCTGGCCCTGGTCGGACGCAGTGCGACCCTGCGTGTACTGAGTTACCGCGAGCTGTTCCAGCAGCATGTGGGCGTGGACCCGTTCGAGGCCGATGAAGCCGCGCTGCGTGCCGCGCTTGGCGACGTGCACATCGATCCGGTCGGGTTGACCCGTGATGACTGGCTCGACCTGCTGATGACCCACCACATCCAGCCGCATTTCGATGACGCGGTCATGACCGTGGTGCATGACTGGCCGGCCAGCCAGGCTGCGCTGGCGCGCATCCGCGCCGGCACGCCGCCGCTGGCCGAGCGATTCGAGCTGTACCTGGGCGCAGTGGAGCTGGCCAACGGCTATCACGAACTGAACGACGCCCACGAACAGCGCGCCCGATTCCAGCGCGACCAGCAGCGCCGCCACGAACGTGGCCAGGTGCAACCGGCACTGGATGAGGCGCTGCTGGCGGCGTTGCCGGCGTTGCCGGCCTGTGCCGGCGTGGCGGTGGGTGTCGACCGCCTGCTGATGGCGATGAACCGCACGCCACGCATCGCCGATGTGCTGGCCTACGACTTCGCCCACGCCTGACCATCGCGCGTTGCTGAACATCGCAGGCTGAACGAAACGCGGGTTCCGCGCGCTTGCGTCGGTAAGCAGGATGATGCTCTTATCACGGCCAATGCCGGACACTGGCATGCAGTTCATCCATTCCTGCTGGGGAAGGCTTTGTTCAAGTGGTTCGCGGTTGTTGCTGCACCGGTGTACTCCATTGCGCTCTGGGGTGCCTGGCTGCCGTCGCCTGCATCGGCCCAGCAGGTGGGCTACGACGATGAAGTGGTGACCTGCGAATCACGCGACATGGGTTGGGTGCACTGCGATATCGAGGTTGCCAACGGCGTTGATCTGGTGCGCCAGTTGTCCAGCAACAGCTGCATCCGCGGCAGCGAGTGGGGCACCGATCGCAGTGGCGTGTGGGTCACCCTCGGCTGTCGTGCCGAGTTCCGCGCCCGCCGTGCGGCCAGTGCAGTGCTGCCGGCTGACGGTGCGGGCAAGCGCCTGGTGCGCCGCGTGGTGCGATGCGAATCCAATGGACGTCCGCAGAGTTGCCCGGTACGCCTCGATGGCGCGCCGGTACGCCTGCTGCGCCAGTTGTCGGTGCTGCCATGCCGGGAAGGGCAGGGCTGGGGCTACAAGCGCAATGAAGTCTGGACCAGCCGGGGTTGCCAGGGCGATTTCGAGGTGGCCGATGATGACGGTCGCTTCGTCGACATGCCGCGCCGCCTGACCTGCGAATCGAAGTCGAAGAAGCGGCGTTTCTGCGGTGCCAGCATCTCGGTGGGTGCCGTGGTCTCCGAGCAGCTGTCCAGCACGCCCTGCGAGGAAGGCAGTACCTGGGGCTGGAACCGCAACGGGATCTGGGTGGACGGCGGCTGCCGCGCCGAATTCTCGGTGAATTGAGCCCGGGCAGGCTCCACCCCTGCGGGGCGTGGCCCTACAATGGGCCCATGAACACTGCCTCCGACATCGACTACGCCCGTTACGACCACATCCGCCCGATCCTGTGGACCGGCGATGCTCTGCAACTGCTGGACCAGCGCAAGCTGCCATTCGTGGTCGAGCACGTGGTCTGCCATGACAGTGACGAGGTTGCCAGCGCCATCCACGCGCTGACCGTGCGTGGCGCGCCGGCGATCGGCATTGCCGCAGCCTGGGGCGTGGTGCTGGCCGCACGCGAGGTGCAGGCCGCAGACGGCGCGCACGCCCTGCAGCAGCTGGAACCGGCGCTGCAGCGCCTCAACGCGTCGCGCCCCACTGCGGTCAACCTGGCCTGGGCGCTGGCACGCATGCGCCGTTGCCTGAGTGCCGCCGGCGCCGACTGGAAGGCGTTGCTGGAGTCCGAAGCGCAGGCCATCGCCGAGGAAGACCTGGCCGCCAATCGCCACATGGGCGCACTGGGTGCTGGCCTGATCGAGGCCGGTAGCGGTGTGCTGACCCACTGCAATACCGGCTCGCTGGCCACCGCAGGCTTCGGTACCGCACTGGGCGTGATCCGTGCCGGCATGGCCCAGCACCGCATCTCCCGCGTGTTTGCCGGTGAGACCCGGCCGTGGCTGCAGGGGGCACGCCTGACCGTGTGGGAGCTGCAGCAGGATGGTATCGATGCCACCCTGATCGCCGATTCGGCCGCCTCGCACCTGATGAAGACCGGTGCCGTGCAATGGGTGATCGTGGGTGCGGACCGCATCTGCGCCAATGGCGATACCGCCAACAAGATCGGTACCTACCAGCTGGCCATCGCCGCCCGTCACCACGGTGTCCGGTTCATGGTGGTGGCGCCGTCCTCGACCGTGGACATGGAGACCGTGGACGGCAGCCAGATCGAGATCGAGCAGCGCGACCCGGGTGAGCTGTATGGCGTGGGCGGTACCCGCACCGTCGCCGAGGGTATCGCCGCGTGGAACCCGGTATTCGACGTCACCCCGGGCGAGCTGATCGATGCCATCGTGACTGAGCGCGGGGTGATCCTGAACCCGACCGCCGAGAACATGCGCGCCGCCTTCGGCGGTTGAGGCGCAGGGGAGGGGCGGCGTGAGCTCCGCCCCCGGTAGTGCCGGCCGCTGG
>DQIG01000267.1:607-5451 GCA_003525885.1 Stenotrophomonas sp. | reverse complement strand
CCCCGCCATCCCACGGAATGCCGCTCTTGATCTTGCTTCGGCTTCTGCAGGTGCAGGGAGCAACCCTGCCGAACACCCCTCACCCCAGCGCGCGCGCCTTCAACTCGCCCTGTTCGTGCAGGGTCACGAAACGTCCCTTGTCATCACGGCCCAGCTGCGCCAGCGCCACCTGCGGATCGTGGGTGAAGAACAGCCGCACGTTGCGCGCCAGCTTGTCTTCAAGGAACTGTCGCTTCTCGTCGATCAGCAGCTCGGCGTTGCGGTCGTAGCCCATGGTGATCGGCACGTGCACCCAGGAACGGCCGGGAATCAGGTCGGCGCAGAACACCACGCCGCCATGTGCTCCCTCGCCCGCATGTGCATGACCGACGATCTCGGCCAGCATCAATCCCGGCGTATGGCCATCGCTGTAGCTGAAACGCACGCTGCGGCCGAGCGCCCTCGAGTACTCCCCGTCCACCACTTCCAGGCGGCCACTGGCCTGCAGCAGGCCAGGTAGCTCCGGAATGAAACTGGCCCGATCACGCGGGTGCGGCTGCACGGCGCGCTGCCAATGCTGCGCGCCGACCACGTAGGTCGCGTTGGGGAACAGCAACTCGGGCTCGCGACCTTCGCTCCATGCCGCCAGCAGGCCGCCGGCGTGATCGAAATGCAGGTGGCTGAGCACGACGACATCGATGTCCTCGTGCTCGAAGCCTGCTTCGCGCAACGAATCGATCAGTACGTGCTGGCTTTCCTGCACGCCGTAACGCTCACGCATGCGCGGATCGAAGAACGCTCCGATACCGGTTTCAAACAGCACCGTCTTGCCTTCCAGCGGGCTGGCAAGCAGCGCACGGCAGGCCAGCTCGATGCGATTGAGCTCGTCCGGTGCCGCCCATTTTTCCCACAACGCACGCGGCGCGTTGCCGAACATCGCGCCGCCATCAAGGCGCTGCGAGTTTCCACGAATAGACCAGAGTTTCATGCGTCGATTATCGGCGCCGGCTCGTTAAATAATCGCTAGAAAGGAAACTGAAAACCCCGCCGTGGCGGGGTTCTGGTGATCTGCCAGATTGCCGGCCAGCGGCCGGCACTACCGGATCAGCGTGCCGGTACGACCTGGGCGCTGCCCACCGGATTGCGGGGATCGCTGCCGCCGAACAGCTTGTTCGCCTTGCGATCCCATTCCACGGTCTGCAGGTTGCCCCACACATGGCTGGAACCGCGGCCACCGGCGGCCACATCGCCCGGCAGGTCGATCTTGTGGCCCATCGCCTGCAGCTGCTTCACCGTCGCCGCGTCGAATGCTTCGTCCTCGGCTTCGATCAGGTCCGGCAGCCACTGGTGGTGGTAGCGCGGCAGCGCGGCAACCTGCTGCGCGTCCAGGCCGGCGTCGTAGCCCAGGATACCCAGCAGCACCATGGTGATGATGCGGCTGCCGCCCGGGGTGCCCAGCACCACCACCTTGTCGGCGTTCTCCATGAAGGTCGGGGTCATCGAACTGAGCATGCGCTTGCCCGCCTTCGGCGCGTTGGCTTCATAGCCCATCACGCCGAACGCATTGGGCGTACCCGGCTTCAGCGCGAAGTCGTCCATCTCGTTGTTCAGCAGCACGCCGGTGCCCTTGGGAATCAGCCCCGAGCCATACAGCAGGTTGACAGTCTGGGTGGCGCCGACACGGTTGCCGTCACGGTCGATGATCGAGAAGTGCGTGGTCTCGTCGTCTTCCAGCGGCGTCGGGTTGCCCGACAGCAGATCGCTGGGTGTGGCCTTCTCCGGATGGATGGTCGCCCGCAGGCCCTGTGCGTAGTCCTTGCTGGTCAGCACTTTCTGCGGGATCTGCACGAAGTCCGGATCGCCGAGGAAGAAGGTGCGGTCGCGGTAGGCGCGGCGCATCGACTCCACCACCAGGTGGGTGCGATGTGCGGGGTCCATCTTCTTGATGTCCCAGCCTTCCAGGATCTGCAGCATGCTGGCCAGCGCGATGCCACCGGACGACGGCGGCGGTGCGGTGGTGATCTTCCAGCCGTTGTAGTTGAACACGATCGGCTCTCGCTGCTTCACGCGGTAGCCGGCCAGCTCTTCAGCGGTCCACTTGCCGCCGGCCTGCTTCACGCCGGCCAGCAGCATCGAACCGGTCTGGCCCTTGTAGAAACCATCGAAGCCACCCGCGGCCAGGCGCTCCAGCGTCTGCGCCAGTTCCGGCTGCTTGAACAGGTCACCGGTGGCGATCGGCTTGCCGTTGCGCAGGTAGACCTCACGCGTGCCGGGATAGCGTTCCATCACTTCACGCCGTGACGCATAGCCCTTGGCCATGCGGTCGTACACCGGGAAGCCTTCGCGCGCAATGCGGATCGCCGGCTGCAGCGACGCTGACAGGGGCAGCTTCCCGTGCTTGGCCGACAGCTCGACCAGCGCCGCGGGCAGGCCAGGAATACCCGCCGACCAGGCACCGTTGACCGAACGATCACGGTCCAGGTTGCCCTGCTTGTCCAGGAAAGCCTGCGGGGTCGCAGCGGCCGGTGCGGTCTCGCGTGCATCCAGCATCACATCCTTGCCGGTAGCCGCGTCATGCAGCAGGAAGAAGCCACCGCCACCCAGCCCGGAACTGATCGGCTCGACCACCGCCAGCGTGGACGATACCGCCACTGCAGCGTCGAAGGCGTTGCCGCCCTGCGCCAGGATGTCGATGCCGGCCTGGGTGGCCAGTGCGTGGCCGCTGGCAATGGCCGCGCCATCAGGGCGATCGGCACGGGCCTGGCTGTCGGCCCAGGCGATCGGGCTCAGCAGCAGGCCGAGCAGCAACAGGGGGCGGACGATCAGCGTCTTCATTCGGATGGGGGCTCCGCGTAGAGTTCGGGGTGATCGTGCTGCAGCTGGCGCAGCTTGGCCAGCAGCTGGTCTTCCGTTTCCACGATCTCCGGGTCCGGGTCGATGCACTCGACCGGGCAGACGACCACGCACTGTGGCTCGTCGAAATGACCCACGCATTCGGTGCAGCGCGCAGGGTCGATCACGTAGATGGTTTCACCCATCGCAATGGCCTGGTTGGGGCAGGCCGGCTCGCATACGTCGCAGTTGACGCAGAGCTCGTTGATTTTCAGCGACACGGCGATACTCCTCGCCCGCGCCCTGGGACAAAGGACCGGCCAGCGCGGGCGCGCGGGCCGGTCAGGTCATCAGCGGCGCCCCTGCAGGACACCGCCCGGGCCATGCCGGAGCATGGCCGCCATGGCTCGGTATTACTTGGCTTCGACGAAAATGTACTCGGCACCGGTCGGCTGGATCGCAGCCTGCACGCGGGCGTTGTCGGCCGACTGGCCGATGAAGACGACGCGCACGCCCTTCATCGAATCCGGCGACACGTCCTTGAACACGGCCTGGATCATGTCAGCCATCTTGCCCGAGGCCGACGAACCGAAGGCCAGCATGTTGCCCGGCTGCACGCCACGGGCCACGGCCTGGGTCGCGCTCTCGGTCTGGCGCTCGTACTTGGCCTGGAAGTCCGGGTCCGATTCCGGCGAGAGGTAGTACAGGAACGGGCTGTTGGTGATGTTGCCCATGTTCTGGATCGCCACTTCCTGCAGGTACTTCTTCCAGCCTGCATCGTCGTCCTTGGACGGAGCGACCAGGGCCTGCTTGGCCTCGTCGACCGGAGCGGCCTCTTCCTTCTTGCAGGCGGTGAAGGCCAGGGCCAACGAAGCGATCAGCATCGCGCGCATGGTGGTGTTCATGGGTTTCCTCCCGGAATGGTGCGTGGTGTTGTACGTAATGGGGTGCGGGTACAGCGGGGCTTACGACTGTGCCGACTTCGCTTCGCGGACCTTGCGCAGGGCTTCGAGCACCGCGGCCGGCACGAAACCGGACACGTCGCCGCCCAGGCGCGCGATCTCGCGGACCAGCGAGGACGAAATGAAGCTGTGCTGCTCGGCCGGGGTCAGGAACAGGGTCTCGACCTCGGGGATCAGGTGGCGGTTCATGCTGGCCATCTGGAATTCGTACTCGAAATCGGACACCGCGCGCAGGCCGCGCAGCAGGACGCCGCCCTGCACCGAACGTACGAAATGGGCCAGCAGGGTATCGAAGCCGATGACTTCGACATTGCCGTGGTGTGCCAGGGCGCCGCGTGCAAGCTGCACGCGCTGCTCCAGCGGCAGCGCCGGGCCCTTGGACGGGCTCTGCGCCACGCCGACCACGACCTTTTCGAACAGCGGCGCGGCCCGGCTCACAAGGTCGATATGACCGTTGGTGATCGGGTCGAACGTGCCGGGGTAGACGGCAATGCGGCGGTTGGCCACGGTCATGGGCGGATGCAGATGTTCAGATGAGGTCAAAGTGTAGCAGTGGCACGGCGGTACAGGGCAAAGCGCACCTCACGGGTGCCGCCCTCGCGGTGCAGCAGCCAGTCCGCCGGCAGCACCGGCACGTGGCCGGCCGGCGATTCCAGGTACAGCCAGGCATCGGCGGCCAGGTGCCGCGGCAGCTGGGCCAGTACGTCCTGCCACAGGCCGTCGGCAAACGGCGGGTCGATGAAGACCAGGTCGGCCTGCTGCGCCTGCGCGCCTTGCAGCCAGCGCAGGGCATCGGCCTGCACGACGGTGACCTGGTCGGAGGCCTGCAGCTTGGCTACGGCGGCGGTCAGGTTGCGTCCCAGCTGCGCATCGCGCTCGACCAGGGTGGCGTGGGCGGCACCACGCGAGACCGCCTCCAGGCCCAGCGCACCACTGCCGGCGAACAGGTCCAGCACGCGCGCACCGCCAAGCCTGGGCATCAACCAGTTGAACAGGGTCTCGCGCACGCGGTCACTGCTGGGCCGAAGCCCCGGCAGGGTCGGCACCGGCAGGCGGGTATTGCGCCAGCGC
>DQIG01000267.1:290-459 GCA_003525885.1 Stenotrophomonas sp. | reverse complement strand
CGGGTATTGCGCCAGCGCCCGCCGATGATGCGGACCTGGCCGTCATTGCCCCCACGGCCGCTCATCGGCGCCCCCGGCGGGAGATATTCGAGAATTTCAGCATGAGCGGGATTGTAGTCGTCCGGGCGGCGCCCGGAACCCGCAGAGGCCGAAGCAACAGCCGAAGCAA
>DQIG01000267.1:0-141 GCA_003525885.1 Stenotrophomonas sp. | reverse complement strand
CCGAAGCAACAGCCGAAGCAACAGCCGAAGCAACTTCAAAAGCTTGATCCCTGTGATTGGCGGGGTGGGTCCGGTTGCGGGGGGGCGCCGTGAATCCGTCCATGGAGGCTCGGTCGCGCCATCCATGGCGCTCACGCCCCC
>DQIG01000124.1 GCA_003525885.1 Stenotrophomonas sp. | reverse complement strand
AAGGCGATGCCGTCGATGACGCTGATGATTTCGGCGATCTTCTTCGACGAGGCTTCGATGGCCGACATGGTGGTGACCACCTGGCCGACCACGCTGCCGCCCTGCGAGGCGACGCCATGCGCGCCGATGGCGAGCTGGTTGGCCTGGCGGGCGTGTTCGGCGTTCTGGCGCACGGTGGAGGTCAGTTCCTCCATCGAGGCGGCGGTTTCCTCCAGGTTGGCGGCCTGCTGCTCGGTGCGGCGCGACAGGTCGCTGTTACCGGAGGCAATCTCGCCGGCGGCCGAACTGATCGCGCGGCTGGACTGCTTGATGCGGGTGACGATTTCGCTCAGCTGCGCGGCGGTGGCATTGGCATCGTCGCGCATGCGGGCGAACACGCCCTGGTAGTTGCCGTGCATGCGCACGGTCAGGTCGCCCTGCGACAGTGCGGCAAGCAGGCCGGAGATCTGTTCGATGCTGCCGGCGTTGGCGTCCAGCAGGCCGTTGATCTGCTGGGCCAGCTGCAGGAAGAAGCCTTCCTTGTCGGTTGCGTCGATGCGGCCGGACAGGTCACCAGCAGCGGCCTGGGCAATCACGCGGGCCACTTCGGCTTCAACCTGCGCTTCCTGGGTACGGTCGCGCCATTCCACCACGTAGCCGACGGTGTCGCCGCCTTCGTTGCGGATGGTCGAAACCACCTGGGCGAACTGGGCATCGCCATACTGCATGGGGCGACGGGCGACGCCGTGTGCCTTCAGGTTGCCCAGCAGTGTCTGGTCCATCTCGCCGCGGTGTTCAAGCACGGTGACCGGCTTGCCGATCAGCGAAGCCTGCGCATCGAAGTCCGGCAGGTCGCGGCGCACGTCGTCCTGGTACTGGCTCAGGGTCTGCTGCAGGGCGCGGTTGCTGTAGACGATGGTGTTGCTGGTGTCGGTCAGGTACACGCCGGTCGAGCTGTAATCCAGCGCGGTACGGATGCGCAGGTTCTCGCGGGCGATGGCCTGGTCGGTCTCGATGCGCTCGCGCAGGTCGCGCTGCATGCGCTGCATGGACTGCATCAGTTCGCCCACTTCGTCCTGGCGGCTGACGTCGATGTGGCCATCGAGCTTGCCGCCGGCCACGTCGTTGGCCACCGAGACGGCGCCACGCACGCTGCCGACCAGGGCGCGGGCAAACAGCCACACCAGCACCAGGCCGAGCGCGGCGCCGCCCAGCAGGGCGATCACGGTCAGCACGGCCGAGGCGGAGTAGGTGGATTCGGCCTCTTCGCGCGAGGCGCGGGCGAGGCGGTTGTCTTCGGCGATCAGCGCTTCCAGCGCCGAGGCGGCCTTGCGGTGCTTGGTGCGGGTTTCGCCGACGAAGGTATCGATGGCGTCGTCCGGCAGGTCCAGTTCGAGCATCTCGGTGACGCTGTCATAGGAGGCCAGGGCGTCCTTCCATTCCTTGGCGAAGGTGTCGAACAGCTTCTTCTGCTGCGGGTTGTCGACCAGCGCCGGATAGCCCTTGATCGACTTGTCCATGCTCTCGCGCAGTTCGACGGCCTGCTTGCGTGCATCGGACTTGACGTCGTCGCTGGCGCGGATCAACTGCTGGTAGGCGGCATTGCGATATTCGCCCAGCATGCCGCGCATCTCGCCGGCCATGCGGATGCTCTCCATGCGCGAACCGGCCAGCTCGGTGGTGACGTTGTTCAGCGAATGCAGGCCACGATAGGCGACGATGCCCTGCAGCAGCATCACCAGCAGGATGACGCCGAAGGTCAGCATCAGCTTCGGCATCAGTTTCAGGTTGTTGATCCACGGCATGGGCGTTGCAGGCTCCTAAGGCAGACGCGCCCGGGCATCGGGCCCGGTTGCAGCAGGAACCACGCCGGCACCAGGTCCGGCGTGGCTCGACGAACAGCGGATTACTTGATGTTGGCCAGCTTCAGTGCCGACGGCGAGCTGACTTCGATTTCCGCGCGCGAGGCGTCGCGCTGGATCTTGCCGATCACGCAGACGGTCTTGCCTTCCAGGGTTTCCAGCGGGAAAGAGAACTTGCCGCGGTTCTCACCGGCGATGCGGGCCGAGAAGGTGTGGCGCGGGAAGGCGCCGCCCATGTACAGGAAGGTCGGCTGGCCTTCGGAACCTTCTGCGTAGCGGGCCTTTTCGACCTTGCCACAGACCATGCCGTCCTTGCCGACCGAACGCGGTGCCATTTCCGGCGGGATCATGTCGGCCGACTGGGCGAAAGCGGAGGCGGCGGTGGTGGCCAGGACAGCGGCCGAAACGAACGCAAGCAGGGACTTCATCGAGGGGTATCTCCGGGGATGGTAACGGTCGGGCCGGTCCTGCGCGCTCCTGCGCGGCCGGCTTCTGTCCCCCTATCGGCATCGCCGGGGGGAACTGAAGGGTTTTGTGACTGGAACGTGAAGCAGTTCCGTTTACTCAGGCGGCAACGTCTTCGGCGAGGCTGGCCTGGCCCATGTCGGCGCTGTCGAGCAGGGTCTCGATGTCCAGCAGGATCAGCATGCGATCGTCGTGGGTACCGATGCCGGAGATGAAGCGGGTATCGACCGCGGCACCGAATTCCGGGGTCGGGCGGATCTGCTCGGCCGACAGCGGGATCACGTCGGAGACGCTGTCGACGACGATGCCGACCACGCGGTCTTCCACGTTCAGCACGATCATCACGGTGAAGGCGTCGTAGCGGGCGTTGTCCAGGCGCAGTTTCAGGCGCAGGTCGATGACCGGGACGATGGTGCCGCGCAGGTTGATCACGCCCTTGATGTAGTCCGGCGCATCCGGTACGCGGGTGACGGCGTCGTAGCCACGGATTTCCTGCACCTTGAGGATGTCCACGCCGTAGTGCTCGTCACCAAGGGTGAAGCTGAGGAATTCGCCACCGGCGCTGGCGGCGGAGCTGGTCTTGTCGTTCATCGAGGGGTCCTGGTTCTGCCGGAAGTCCCGGTGTCAGGCTCGATATCGGCCCCGCCGGGGGGGACTTTAGGTGCCGGGCAGTGCCGTGGATGGGGTCAGATCCCTTTTCAGGGAAAAGGGATCTGACCCCGGCATGCGTTCCAGGATTGCCGGCCAGCGGCCGGCACTACCACGTGACTACATCTCGCCGTTGCGACGCGCCTTGCGCTGGCGGTCGATGCGGAAGATGTAACGCTGGATGGCGCTGTCGCCGCCGCGCGGAAGGGTGTCAAAGCGCATGCCCACGCGCTTGACCTCGATGCCGTTGGGCTGGCGCTGTGGCAGCAGGTTGCAGACCACCAACTCGATGTCCAGGTCCGGGCCGTCGGGCAGTGACAGCTGCGCTGGATAGCGCTTCTGCAGGCCGAACACCGCACACTCATTGGGGACCACCACGGCCAGGCCACCGCCACTGATGTCCACCACCCGCATCGACAGCGCTTCGGCCCGCGCTTCACCGGGCGGCAGCAGCAGCTGCGGCGAGTCGGTGACCGGGGTTTCCAGCCGGTACAGCTCGCGGCGCTGCAGGTGCACCAGTTCGTCCGGCAGCGGGGCGCGGAAGGCCACGTGGCCGTCGTTGTCCACGCGTTGCAGTTCGTGCAGGCGGAAGCGCACCAGTACGCGTTCGAGCTGGGCGAAGCACAGCAGGTGATCGGCCTGCTCGGCGGCACGGTTGGAGGCTTCCTGTGGGCTGCCGTCGAGCAGCAGGGTGTCCTCGTCTTCGTCGAGGTCGAGCAGGGCGGTCGGGAACGAACGGTCGCGGCCGTCGATATGGGCATTGATCAGCGATCGCTGGTCGATCAGCGAGCGCAGCAGCTGGCGCAGCTGACGCGGGTTGCGGACCAGGAAACGCTCGTCGGCGGCGTCAGCCGCGTGGACATCATGCACTGCAGTGTCGTTGCCGTCGGACATGGAATCTACGGTCAGGGGCGGGCGCCAGCACGCGTTGGTGCGAGGCTCGATGGAGATATCGGCTTCTGCACCGGATTATGAAGTGAGATTTGCATCACTTTCCACGCGTGAGGGGTCAGATCCCTTTCCCGCCGGAAAGGAATCTGACCCCGTGGTTCTGCGTGGATGCTTTCCGCGTGGGGTCAGAACTCCTGCCAGTCGCCGTCTGCGGCCAGCGCAGGCTGGGCCGTCGCCGTACGCAGCGCACGCGCCGGGGCCGGCTTTGCGGCAGATGCAGCGGCTGCGACCTGGCGCGGTACCGGTGCCGCCAGCGGGCGTGCCGGGATGGCCGTCGTGCCCTGCGATGCCAGCCGGAAGCGGGCCACGGCTTCACCCAACTGCACGGCCTGGTCTTCCATGGCACGCGCGGCGGCGGTGGCTTCCTCCACCAGCGCGGCATTCTGCTGGGTGGTTTCGTCCATCTGGACCACGGTCTGGTTGACCTGCTCGATGCCGGCTGACTGTTCCTGCGAGGCGGCGGAG